>NZ_CP140098.1:2311785-2627857 GCF_034440735.1 Deinococcus sp. AB2017081
ATCCCATGCGGATCCTCGACTCCAAGAGCGCCGGGGATCAGGCGCTGATCGCGGAGCTGGGCGTCAGGCCCATGCTGGACTTCCTGGGCGACGAGGCGCGGGGGCACTTCGAGGCGGTGCAGGCGTACCTGACGGCATGGGGCGTGGCCCACGACATCGACCCCAGCATCGTGCGCGGCCTGGACTACTACCGGCGCACCGCCTGGGAACTGCACCACGAGGGCGTGGGCGCGAAATCCGCGCTGGGCGGCGGCGGGCGCTACGACGGTCTGGCCGAACAGCTGGGTGGGCCGCTGGTGCCGGGGATCGGCTGGGCCTTCGGGATCGAGCGCCTGCTGATCGCCATGGACGCCGAGGGGCTGGACGTGCCCGGTCAGGGCGGGCCGCTCCTGTACGTGGCCGCGCTCGACGACGACTACGTGGGCCACGCCGCGACGGTCGCGATGAAGGCGCGGCAGGTCGCACGGGCCGAATTCGCCTACCGCGCCGTGAAACCCGGCACCGCCTTCCGCGATGCCGAGCGGCGCGGGGCACGGCTCGTGGCCCTGATCGGCTCCGACGAGATGGCGCGGGACGTGCTGAGCATCAAGAACCTCTCGACCGGTGTGCAGTCGGTCGTTCCCGCTGGTGACCTCCATACCTTCCTGGCCGAGGCCGCATCGCAGCCCCCCAGCCCCGAGCCCCACACCCCTGTTCAGGAGAACGCATGAAACGCACCGCCTACATCGGCCAGCTCACGCCGGCGCACGCCGGGCAGACCGTCACCCTCCAGGGCTGGGTGAACCGTCGGCGCGACCTGGGCGGATTGATCTTCCTGGAACTGCGCGACCGCAGCGGGCTCGTGCAGGTACAGGTGGAGCCGGACTCCCCTGCCTTCGCGCAGGCGGATCAGCTGCGCGCCGAGTACGTCGCGGAGATCGAGGGCACATACCAGGCCCGGCCCGAGTCACAGCGCAAGGGCGGCACGGCCGACTACGAGGTCATCGCTGCCCGCGTGCGCGTGCTGAACGCCGCGAAGACGCCACCGTTCGAACTGGATAAGGGTGACAGCGTGGCCGAGGACATCCGCCTCAAATACCGCTATCTGGATCTGCGCCGTCCCGAGATGCAGCGGCACCTGATGCTGCGCTCGAAGGCGGTCGCGTCCATCACGACGTTCCTCGCGGCCGAGGGCTTCGTGCAGGTCGAGACCCCCATGCTGACCAAGTCGACGCCGGAAGGGGCACGCGACTTCCTGGTGCCCAGCCGCCTGAATCCGGGTGAGTTCTACGCGCTGCCGCAGTCGCCCCAGCTGTTCAAACAGCTCCTGATGATCTCGGGGATCGACCGGTACTACCAGCTGGCCCGCTGTTTCCGCGACGAGGATCTGCGGGCCGACCGCCAGCCGGATTTCACGCAGCTCGACATGGAACTCAGTTTCGTCGAGCAGGACGACGTGCTGGAGCTCAACGAGCGGCTGCTGTCGCACGTGTTCCAGGACGCACTCGGTGTGACCCTGCCCGTTCCGTTCCCCCGCCTGACCTACCACGATGCCATGGATACGTACGGCAGCGACAAGCCGGATCTTCGCTTCGATCTGGCCTTCAGCGACGTGACGGCGCTGTTCCAGGGTGGGGACTTCAAGGCCTTTGCCGAGGCTCCGTGCGTGAAGGTGATCGCCGCGCCGGAGCTGACCCGCAGGCAGATCGACGAGCTGGAGCGTGTGGCGAAGCAGAACGGCGCGCGGGGGCTGGCGTGGCTGCGCCGCGAGGGAGACACCTTCACCGGCGGCATCAGCAAGTTCGTGACCGCCCAGACGGCGGCGCTGCTCGACCTGACGGCCGTGCCCGACGGCGGGACGCTGCTGTTCAGCGCGGGGCCGTGGAAGTCGGCGGTGTCCGCCCTCGGGGCGGTGCGGCTGGCGCTGCGAGACGTGTTCGACCTGACCGCCGGCGGTCCGGCCTTCCATGTGTCGTGGGTCGTGGACTTCCCCCAGCTCGATCTCGACGAGGAGAGCGGGACGTGGACCTACATGCACCACCCGTTCACCGCGCCACACCCGGACGATGTGGCCCTCTTCGGCACGGAGCGGCAGGGCGAGATCCGTGCCCAGGCGTATGACCTGGTGCTCAACGGCTTTGAGGTCGGTGGCGGCAGCATCCGGATTCACGACCCGGCCGTACAGAGCCAGATGTTCCAGGCGATCGGCTTCACGGCGGAGCAGGCGCAGGACAAGTTCGGCTTCTTCCTTGACGCCCTGACCTATGGCACCCCGCCCCACGGCGGCATCGCGTGGGGCTTCGACCGGCTGGTCATGGTCATGACCGGCGCATCGAGTATCCGTGAGGTCATCGCCTTCCCCAAGAACAACCGTGGCATCGATCTGATGGCCGTGGCCCCCTCCGTTGTTGACAACACGCAGCTGGGCGACCTGGGCATCCAGCTGGCGACCGCATCGGAGTGAGGTGAGGACGGGCGTGGAGAGTGATCCCACGCCTTCTTCGCGCATCAGTTAGTGAAAGAATTCACGATTAACCTAGATCGTGAATATTTGCTTCACCTGTTCAGCGCGTTGAGAAAATCGATGGTGTACCGGGCCACCACCCGCGGATGGGAATCGGTCAGCGCGTGGGTGCCGCCGGCGATTTCCCGGATCACCGCGCCGGGAATCGCTTCCCGGATCGCCTCAACCGTCCACGACCGGATGACCGGGTCGCTCAAGCCATCGAGAAGAAGGGTGGGCACCTCCACCCGTCGGAGCAGCGGCCCGGTGTCGTGAAACGACTGGTCGTGCGCCAGCAGCGCCATGCGGCGCGGGCCGCAGTGCGCGTACGCCCGCATCCCCGGGACAAGCAGGCTCAGGCGCTCGCGGGGCAGGTCACGCAGGAGGCGCAGGAGCTGTACCGGCACGCTGGGGTTCTCGGGAATCCCCGTCGGGGCGCACGCCACCACGGCCGTCGTGAGGCCGGGATACCGTGCGGCCAGATCGAAGACAACCTCACCTCCGAGCGAATGCCCGAACAGATCGCAGCCCTCAAGGCCCGCCACGTGCAGCCACGCGGCCAGATGATCGGTCAGATGCTGAATGCACACAGGAAAGGCCCACGTGCCCTCGCTGTACCCATGACCGGGCGGATCATAGACGTACACCGTGCGGTGGGCCGCCAGTTCCCTGGCCACACGGACGTACATCCATGACGCGCAGCCCAGCCCCGGCACGACCACCAGGGGGCGGCCCCGACCTCGAACCCACGCGTGGGTACGCAGGCCGTGGACATCCAGGAACAGGGCCCGGCCGGCTGCTCCACGGTTCAAGCGCTGTCTCTGGCCTGGGAGATCGGGCGGTCGATGAACTCCAGCACCAGATCGTTGAAGGTGACCGCGGCATCGACCATCACGACGTGTCCGGCGCGGGGAATGACTTCCAGGTGGGCTCCGGGCATCGACCTGGCCAGCAGCCGGCCGACCTCGAGTGGCACCAGGGCGTCACGGGCGCCCCAGATCAGCAGCGTGGGAACATGCAGTTCCGGCAGGACGTCCTGAACGCTGTCGCGGAGCAGATCCCGGCTGCTGATCAGCAGGTTGCGCGGCCCGGCACGAAGCGCATCCCCCAGGATCTGCGGCAGGAACCGCTTGCGCCCGGTGACCAGCGCCCGTGGCAGGGCCAGCATGGAACGGTGGAGCGGCTGCCTCAGCATGCCGCTCGCCGAGGCCAGCACGAGCCGGGTGACGCGCCCGGGAGCGAGTGCCGCCACATGCAGCGAGATATGGCCCCCCATGGAATGCCCGACCAGCGCGACCTCCCGGAGATCCTGTGATTCCATCCACGCAGCAATCAGGCGGGCCGCGGCCCGGACACCCAGGGCGCGCTGCCGCCGTGCCAGCCCGAATCCCGCCAGTTCCAGAACGTGCACCCGGTGATGGGCGCTCAGCGCGGCCAGGTTGTGCCGCCACCACTGGCCTGAACCGCTCAGCCCGTGCACGAGCACGACCGGTGGCCCACTGCCGGTCGAGGTGATATGCAGCGTGGCTCCGTCATGGGGGAACGATGTCGTGGCCACCCCCCTACCCTATGCCGACCACACAGCGGCGTGGCGACGTCCCAATGAATTCAGAACGCCGAGCTTCGCCTTCACAGCGGCAGTAAGTGAAATGATTCACGATTATACAGGCTCGTGAATATTTTGCCGGCCAGACCGACGAACGTGTTCATGCCCCTGCCGCTCGGTCTCGACCTGCTGCAGGAAGAGGGCGTGCAGGCGACGGTCGCGCGTCAGTTCCGGGTGGAACGCGGTGGCCAGGAGCCGCGCACCGCGCACCATGACCGCTCGGTCGTGATGTGTGGCGAGCACCTCCACGTGTTCGCCGATCCGGTCGAAGGCCGGGGCCCGGATGAACACGCCCTCGACCAGCCCGTCGACACCGGCCACCTCCAGTGGAACGGCAAACGAGTCCACCTGACGACCGAAGGCATTGCGCTGCACCGTGACGTCGAGCAGGCCCAGACTGCGCTGCCGGCCGCCGTCCTGCGGCGGCGCGCCGAGAATCTCCGTGCTCAGCAGGATGGCCCCCGCACACGTTCCCCACAGCACCCCACCGCGGTCGTAGACGGCGCGAATGGGTGACCACAGATCAAACGCGTCCAGCAGGCGGCCCATGGCGGTGCTCTCCCCTCCCGGCAACACCAGGGCGTCGACACCGTCCAGATCGGCGGGCAGGCGCACCTCGCGCACCAGCGCACCCAGCGCCTCCAGGTGACGGCGGTGCTCGCGGAACGCGCCCTGGACGGCCAGCACGCCCACCACTGGAGCGGTCTTACCAGCCACGGCTGGCCAGTCGCTCGGCCGGAATCAGGTCGTCGATGTTGATCCCGGTCATCGGCGCGCCCAGATCCTCGCTGATCTCGGCGAGCACCTGCGGATTGCGGTAATGGGTCACGGCCTTGACGATCGCCTGTGCCCGGCGCTCCGGGTTGTCGCTCTTGAAGATCCCGCTGCCCACGAACACGCCGTCGAGCCCCAGGTGCATCATCAGGGCGGCGTCGGCGGGGGTGGCCACGCCGCCGGCGGCAAAGTTCACGACCGGCAGGGCTCCGTTGGCATGGACGTACTCGACGAGGTGGTGGGGTGCCTGCAGGTCGCGGGCGACGGTCATGAGTTCCTCGCGCGGGCGGGCCTGGATCGCGCGGATCTCACCCAGCACGGTGCGGGCGTGGCGGACGGCCTCGACGACGTTGCCGGTGCCGGCCTCGCCCTTCGTGCGGATCATGCTCGCACCCTCGCCCACGCGGCGCAGGGCCTCGCCCAGGTTCTTGGCCCCGCACACGAACGGCACCGTGAACTCGGACTTCAGGATGTGGAACTGCTCGTCCGCGGGCGTGAGCACCTCGGACTCGTCGATGAAGTCCACGCCCAGTGCCTGGAGGATCTGCGCCTCGACGATGTGCCCGATCCGCACCTTGGCCATGACCGGGATCGTGACGGCCGCGATGATCTCCTTGATCATTTTGGGGTCACTCATGCGGGCCACGCCGCCGTCGGCACGGATGTCGGCGGGCACGCGTTCCAGGGCCATGACCGCGGTGGCGCCGGCCGCCTCCGCGATCCGGGCCTGATCCGCCGTCACGACGTCCATGATCACGCCCCCCTTGAACATCTCGGCGAACCCCTGCTTCAGTTGTGGCGTTCCTGTCGTCTCATCCATGGCCACAGCGTAGGCGGCAACTGACCCCATCACCAGGGTCAGACATCCGGTTCCAATGGGGTCAGTTGGACGAAGAGGGAGAGGAGCGTCCGTCCCAGACCCGGCGGATGGCGGCCACGAGCTCGGACGGGCGGAAGGGTTTGACCAGATACTCCAGCTGGACGGACGGGCCGAGATCCGGCAGCGTGTCCGGGCGGTTCAGGCCGGAGAGGAACACCACCGGCGGCAGCACCGGCTGCGCCCGGTGCATGCGCCGGACGGTCTCGAACCCGTCCCACGGAGCCATCAGGACGTCCATCACGATCACGTCCACGGCGCACGTCTGCAGCATCTCCAGCGCCTGGGGCCCACCCGCCGCCGTCGAGACGTAGAACCCCTGGAGGCTGAGGGTCAGCTCCAGCAGTTCCAGGATCTGCGCCTCGTCGTCGACGACCAGCAGGTGCAGTTCCCGGTGGGCCCCGGCGTCGGTCACGGCAGCAGGGCCAGCGGATCGACCGTCCGCCCGTCCAGACGAACCTCGAAATGCAGGTGGGGCCCGGTGCAGATGCCCGAGCAGCCCACGTAGCCGAGCAGCTGTCCCTGAGACACGCGCTGCCCGGCCACGACGGCCGTCCGGCTCATGTGCCCGTACACCAGCGTGCTGGAACCGCTCTCGACGAACACGTTCAGGCCGTAGTCGCCGTAGCCGCTGCGGCTGACCTCGCCATCCGTCGCGGCATAGATCGGAGTGCCGTAGGGGGCCGCGAGATCCACGCCTCCGTGGAACACCTGACGGTGGAACTCGATGTCGCGCTCGGCGTAGCGGCTCGTGATGCGGAAGGTGCGCATGGGCCACGCCAGCCGCACCGCACCGGTCGACGCCCGCTGGACGGTTGCCCGGCCCTCGGCGCGTGCCGGGGACGGCGGGCGGGCGGCGGCCAGCCGGGCGGCCTCCTGGGCCCGCTGACGAGCCGCCGCCTGGGCGGCCTCGAAGCGCTCCTGGGCCTCGTAGGCCCGGATGCGCGCCTGCCGTTCGGCGGACTGCTGCCACGCCAGGAAGCGTTCGTACTGCACCTGGCGGGCCACCGCCGCCACCTGTTCGCGGCGACGCTGCGCCTGCTTCTGCGCCAGGAAGCGCTCGTAGCGGCGCTGCTGGTCGTAGGCCACGGCCGCCCGCTGCTCGGCCACACGCTGTGCGAGGAGCTGCTGCTGGAAGCCCGCGGCAGTGACGCCCGGCAGCAGCAGCGCGTCGCCGATCCGCATGTCCGTGGGCAGGACGCCATTCGCGCGGGCCGTCGCCGCGAGGTCGGCGCCGTAACCGGCGATCAGCGAGAGGGCGGACTGCCCCGCCTTGATCCGGATGAGCACCCCGCGCTCCTGGGTGGGAAGGTGCAGCACCTCGCCGATCTGGACACGGTCCAGGCTGCGCCGCTCAAGATTCACACCCAGCACGTCCACGATCCGCATGCCGTGCCGGGCGGCGATCCCGGCCAGCGTGTCACCGGCCCGGACTCGGTAGGGCTGCACGGAGCGGGGCCACAGGGGAGCACGCTCCCGCGAGGCCGGAGCGAGGGACACCTGCGCGTGCCGCGTGCCGCGTGCCGAGGCCAGGAGCCGTACGGCAGCCATATCGACCCCGTACCGCCGGCTGATCTGTGCCGCAGACTCGGTCGACGGCACCACCACGGTCAGGAGGCGGACCGGGGCGGACGGCGTGAGCGTCACGTCGGCCGCCGGCCGGAGCAGCCGGGCCGGATCCGTCAGGGCGCCTGCGGCGACCGGGGAGAAGAGCGCGCCTCCCTGCACCGCCTGGGCCGTGGCCCCGCCCACCGCGGCGGCGGCCGCGACGGCGAGCAGGGGGCGGGCCAGGGCGGCGAGCGGGCGGCCGGGGGGAGAGAACCGCCCGATCATCCGCCGGCGAGCCCCTGCAGGAACTCGACGTTGTTGCGGGTCTTGCCCATGCGCGAGAGCAGCATCTCCATCGCGTCGGCCGGATCCATGTCACTGATCACCTTGCGCAGCAGCCACATCTTCTTCAGGACGTCGGGCTGCAGCAGCAGCTCCTCACGGCGGGTGCCGGACTTCAGGATGTCCAGCGCCGGGAAGATCCGGCGCTCCTCCAGGCGGCGGGACAGCACCAGCTCGGCGTTCCCGGTGCCCTTGAATTCCTCGAAGATCACGTCGTCCATGCGGCTGCCGGTCTCGACCAGGGCGGTCGCCAGGATGGTCAGGCTGCCGCCCTCGCGGATGTTGCGGGCCGCCCCGAGGAAGCGCTTGGGCCAGTGCAGGGCGTTGCTGTCCAGACCGCCGGACAGGGTGCGGCCCGTGGGCGGCGTGACGAGGTTGTTGGCCCGGGCCAGTCGGGTGATCGAGTCGAGCAGGATCACGACGTGTCCGCCCTCCTCGACGATCCGGCGGGCGCGTTCGTGCACGAATTCTGCCACGCGGACGTGGTGCTGCGGCGGCTCGTCGAAGGTCGAGGCGACCACCTGCGCCCCACGCACGCTCTCGCGGAAGTCCGTGACCTCCTCGGGGCGCTCGTCGACGAGCAGCACCATGACCGTGACGTCGGGGTAGTTCTTGGTGATCGAGTTGGCGATGTTCTTGAGCAACGTGGTCTTGCCGGCCTTGGGCGGCGCGACGATCAGGGCACGCTGACCGCGCCCGATCGGCACCAGCAGGTCGACGACGCGCAGGCTCAGGCCGTCGCCCATGGCCGGGTCTTCCAGCACCAGCTGGGCCTCGGGGAAGGTGGGGGTCAGGTCGTCGAACTTGGGCCGCTTGCGGGCGGCCTCCGGATCCATGCCGTTGACGGCCTCGACCTGCACCAGCGATCCGTAGCGCTCGTTCTCGCGGGCCCGCCGCGCCCGGCCGATCACCGAGTCGCCGGTGCGCAGGTGGTACTGCTTGATGACGCCGGCCGTGACCAGCACGCTGCGCGAGTGCTGATCGAGCAGATCCGACTGGAGGAAGCCGTAGCCGTCGGGGCTGACCTCCAGATACCCCTGGGCGAGCAGCTGGCCCTCGGCATCGGCCTGGCGCTGCATGATCGCCAGGGCCAGGGCGTCCTTCTTCAGCTTGCGGTAGTTCTCGATGCCGTAGCCGGCCGCGATCAGGTGCAGCTCGGGCAGGATCTTCTGCTGGAGCTCGTGGAAGGGCAGGGCGTGCTGGGCCGTGTCATTCACGGACGCATCGCCCCCCACGGCCGGCCGGAAGCGCCTGCGCCGGGCACGTGCTGTGCGTATGAACAGTGAACTGCATGGTGGTCTCCTGAAGGATCTGGACTTGACGGGCGGGCTGGACAGAATTGAGCGTCTTCCGCTCCATCTGGACGGTCAGTGAACCTGATGGGGCTTAATATTCACAGCATAAACCGCCGGGGTGGCCTCGTGTACGGGGTCATGTCACCACGCCAGACCGCGTGCGCCATCCGGTCATTGACCGGCCAGCCCGGCGGGCCTACCATATGGCCACCTCCGCAAGCGGGGGTCAACGATTCCACAGGCGATCGTGAGGACAGTAGGGCACGCCGAGCAGCCAGCAGCGAACCGGGGATGGTGGAAGCCCGGGGCCAGCCGCGAGCACCGAAGATCACCTCCCGCGCCGGCAGAAGAACGGCCCCCTGCGGCCCACTAGACCTGCCCGCACGCCCCGCGTCAGAGGGACAGCAACGAGGCCGCCTGCGGGCGGTGAAGTTGGGTGGTACCACGCACGCCGCACCGGCGACGCGTCCCAGCACACGCTGAGGCGCGTCGTTTTTCGTTGTCCCGGAGGTCAGCTCATGTCCAGCCGCCCGATTCCCGTCCGTGGTCACCCGTGCAGATGACCGACATTCCCTTCGGCGTGACCGACTGGGCCACGGTGCCGGTCAGCACGCACCCCGGCGTGACCGGCGAGGCCACGTGGCGCACCTGCACCTTCGGGACGCTGCGCGTGCGGATGGTCGAGTATTCGCCCGGCTACGAGGCCGACCACTGGTGCGAGAAGGGCCACATCCTGTACGTGCTGGCGGGCGAACTGGTCACCGAGCTGGCCGACGGCCGGAGCTTCACGCTCACGCCTGGTACGAGTTATCAGGTCGCCGACCACGCCGAGCCGCACCGTTCCCGCACCACCACCGGTGCCCGGCTGTTCATCGTCGACTGACGCCACCGAGACCCCGTTTCTCCCAGGAGCCCCATGACCACCTCTGAACCCCGTCCGATGTTCCGTCCTGTCGAATCGAACCCCAGTTTTCCGCGCCTGGAGGAAGATCTGCTGCGCTGGTGGCAGGAGAAGCGCATCTTCGAGCGCTCGCTGGAGCAGACCGCCGGCGGCGAGCCCTTCACCTTCTACGAGGGGCCGCCCACTGCGAACGGCGTGCCCGGGATCCACCACGTCGAGAGCCGGTCACTCAAGGATCTGTTCCCACGCTTCCGCACCATGCAGGGCCGCTACGTGGCCCGCAAGGCTGGCTGGGACACGCACGGCCTGCCGGTCGAGATCGCCGTCGAGAAGAAGCTGGGCCTGACCTCCAAGCGCGAGGTCGAGGCCTACGGCATCGACAAGTTCAACGCGCAGTGCCGCGAGACGGTGTTCGAGTACGAGCAGGAGTGGCGCAGGTTCACCGAGCGCATGGCGTACTGGGTGAACCTCGACGAGCCGTACATGACGCTGCACCCGAACTACATCGAGAGCGTGTGGTGGAGCGTGAAGGAGCTGGACACCAAGGGCCTGCTGTACCGGGGCTTCCGGGTCGCGCCGTACTGCCCCAAGGACGGCACGACGCTCAGCAATGCCGAGGTGTCCGAGGGCTACAAGGACATCCAGGATCCGAGCATCTACGTGACCTTCGCGCTGCGCGATGCGGCCGCGCTGGGGCTGGACACCGACGCAGCGTTCCTGGTGTGGACGACCACGCCGTGGACGCTGCCGTACAACGTCGGGGTCGCCCTGCACCCGGACTTCGAATACGTGGCCGCGAAGGACAAGGACGGCCGCACGCTGATCCTGGCGCGCTCGCTGCTGGCCGAGGTGCTGGGCGAGGACGCCGAGGTCGTGAAGACGTTCCGGGGCACCGAGCTGGAGCGCGTGGCCTACGAGCCACCCTTCACCGAGGCCTATGACGCCGAGGGCGAGGGCAGGGCGGTGTGGATCAGCGGTCTGGACACCTACGTCTCGGACTCGGACGGCACCGGGATCGTTCACACGGCTCCAGCGTTCGGGGAAGACGACATGCGGCTGGCGAGGAATTACGGGCTGCCAGTGATTGTCGGCGTCGACGAGACGGGCAAGCACCGCTTCGGGCCGTGGCAGGGCGTGTTCTTCCGGGACGCGAACAGCGACATCATCCGCGACCTGCGGGCACGCGGGATCATGTGGAGGGAGAAGAACTTCGTCCACAGCTACCCGCACTGCTGGCGCTGCGGCACGCCGCTGATGTACTACGCGACCGAGAGCTGGTACCTGCGCAACACCAGCATGAAGGCGCGGCTGATCGAGCTGAACCAGAGTATCGACTGGCACCCGCCGCACATCCGGGACGGGCGCTACGGCGGGTGGCTGGAGAACCTGATCGACTGGAACCTGAGCCGCAACCGCTACTGGGGCACCCCGCTGCCCGTGTGGGAGGCCGAGGACGGCGAGTACCGTGTGATCGGCTCGTTTGCCGAACTGGCCGAGCTCAGCGGCCGGCCCGAGGTGGACCAGGCCGGCTTCGATCCGCACCGGCCCTTCGTGGACGACATCACCTTCGAGCAGGGTGGCAAGACCTTCCGGCGGGTGCCCTACGTCATGGACGTGTGGTACGACTCGGGCGCGATGCCCTTCGCGCAGCACCACTACCCCTTCGAGAACCGTGAGGTCTTCGAGCACGGAGGCTTCCCCGCCGACTACATCGCGGAAGCCATCGACCAGACGCGCGGGTGGTTCAACTCGCTGCACCAGATCGGCACCATGGTCTTCGACTCGGTGGCGTACAAGTCCGTGATCTGCGCCGGGCACTTCCTGGACGAGAAGGGCCAGAAGATGAGCAAGTCCAAGGGGAACGTGCTGAACCCCTGGGAGGTTTTCGAGGCGTACGGGGCTGACGCCGCCCGCTGGTACACCTACGTGTCCGCGCCGCCCGAGCTGTCGCGGCGGGTGGGGCTGAACACCATCGGGGAGTCGTTCCGCTCGTACTTCCTGACGCTGTGGAACACCTACGCCTTCTTCGTGCTGTACGCGAACCTCGACCAGCCGGATCTAAGCGCCGCGCCGCCCGTGGCCGAGCGCCCCGAGGTCGACCGCTGGCTGCTCGCCAAGGTGCAGGCGCTGGTGGGGACTGTCACGGACGCGCTGGAGGGCTACGATCCCACCGCCTCCAGCCGGGCCCTGCAGGAATTCGTGGTCGAGGATCTGAGCAACTGGTACGTGCGGCGCAACCGCCGGCGCTTCTGGAGTGGCGACGGGCAGGTGGACGTGAGCGCCTACGCGACGCTGCACACCGCACTGGTCACGGTCACGCAGCTGACCGCGCCGTTCACGCCGTTCCTGGCCGAGACGCTGTACCAGAATCTGGTGCGCACGGTGACCCCAGGCGCACCAGAGAGCGTGCACCTGTCGGCGTGGCCGGTCGTGGACGAGGCGCAGGCGGCCCCCGCCCTGGTCGGCGAGATGGACGCCGTGCTGCGCGTGGTGAGCCTGGGCCGCGCCGTGCGCGGACAGACCGGGCTGCGTCAGCGCCAGCCGCTGCCGAGGGTCATGCTCCGGGCGCGTACCGCTGCCATGACGCAGGGCCTGGGCCGCTTCGCCGGACAGATCCGCGAGGAACTGAACGTCAAGGAGGTCGAGCTGCTCGACCAGTACGCCGAACTTGTGAGCTACCAGCTGCGCCCCAACCTGCCGCTGCTGGGCAAGAAATTCGGCAAGGCGGTGCCGCAGGTGCGGGCGGCGCTCCAGGCCGCCGACGCCTCCGAGGTCGCGCGGGCGGTGCGTGACGGCAAGTTCTTCGAGGTCGTCTCCCCCACCGGCGAGCGCTTCGAACTCGGGCCGGACGAGGTGCTGGTGGACGCGAAATCCCCCGAGGGCTTCGCCGCCATGGAGGAGGCCGGGTATCTGGTCGCCTTCGACACGACCCTGACGCGAGAACTGGAGCTGGAGGGCCTGGCCAGAGACCTCGTGCGCGGCATCCAGGAGGGGCGCAAGCAGGCCGGCTTCCAGGTTTCCGACCGGATCACGCTGCACCTGGAACTGAGTGGCGACGCCCGCGCAGCGGCCGAGGCGTGGCAGGAGTACGTGATGTCCGAGACGCTGGCCGAGACCCTGGTGTTCGGCGCAGCCAACGGACACCGCGCCGAGGTCGAGGGCGGCGCGGCGTACCTGGAGCGGGTGCAGCAGAGCGGCGAGGTCGCTGAGGCGTAGGCCCATAGAACAGGAGCGGCCCCCTCCAGCACACGTGGAGGGGGCCGCTCGTTGCGTTCCCGTCTACGCCACGGGACACGCCATGAAGCCGTAGGTGCCGGGGCCGACGTGGGCACCGATGACCGGGCCGATCAGCTGCACGCGGCCCTTGCGGACGTTCAGGCCGCTGGAGCCGACGGCGGTACGCAGCGCCGTGATCCGCCCGGTGTCGCGGCCCGCGTGGGCGATGGTCACGCTGATCGGCTCGCGCCCGAACCGCTCGCGCAGTTTGTCGAGCATGTCCTGCGGGGCGACGTCGGCCTTGATGCGCCGTACGGCCTTGAGTTCACCGTCGCTGAACTGGAGGATCGGGCGCACGCCCAGCATGTTGGCCACCAGTTCCTGGGCCCGGCCGATGCGCCCGCCACGCCGCAGGTACTCCATCGTCGCCACGCTGAATTCCGCCGACATGCTCGAGCGCATGTCCTCGATCACACGGTTCACGTCCTGGGCGTGCCCACCGGCGACGACCGTCCGCTGGGCGGCCAGCACCGCCTCCGCCAGCGGGGTCGAGGCCAGGCCGCTGTCGATCACGTGGACGCGGTGGGCCACGCCCAGTGTCTGGGCCGCGTGCCGCGCGCGGTTCACCGTATCCGACAGCTTGCCTGAGAGGTGGATCGACACCACCTCGTCGTGGGTGCGCAGCAGGTCGCGGTAGCGGCGGGTGAAGGCCTCGACCTCGACGGGAGCGGTCGTGGCCATCCCGCCAGTCTTCATGTGGTCGTAGACGGCATCCGGGTCGATGTCCTGCCAGTCGTAGAGCCGGCGCTCCCGCAGGTGGACGGTCAGCGGCACCACATGGATGCCGAGCTGCCGGGCATGCTCCGGGGGCAGATCACAGGTCGAATCTGTGAGAAGGGCGATCACACTGAGAGTATGATGTGGATCACGTGATGTGTCCGTAAGGTTTTTCTGATCCGGCCGCACCGAGGGTGAACGGTGGGGTTGTCCGGCGCCCCCCGACTGAACCGCCCATGACGGACGGCCGGCGTCAGGGCCGCTATACTCCGCAGCCATGCGCTGCTCCTGTTCCCCCTGTCCGTGCTGCTGGACGCCTTCATGAAGATTGCCGTGCTGTGCCACGCGAGTGCTGGCGGCTCCGGCGTGGTCGCAACCGAACTGGGTCTGCAGGTGGCCCGGGCGGGCCACGACGTGCATTTTGTCGGCACGGCCCAGCCGTTTCGCCTGTCGGGGCACGGGGGGATGCGCGGCCCGTACTTCCACCAGGTCAGTTCCTTCGCCTATGCCCTGTTCGAGCAGCCGTATCCGGAACTCGCGGCGGCCAACACCCTGACGGAGGTGATCCTCGAACACGGGGTGCAGCTGTCACACGCGCATTACGCCATCCCGCACGCGACTGCGGCGATCCATGCGCGGGCCATCACCGGCCGCTCGCACGTCATGACGACCCTGCACGGCACCGACGTCACACTGGTCGGCGCCGAGCCGGCGTTCCGGCATACCACGCGCCATGCCATCGAGCGCAGCAACCATGTGACCGCGGTCTCGCACTTCCTGGCCGGGCAGACGCGCGAGGTGTTCGGTGTCGACCGGGAGATCGAGGTGATCCACAACTTCGTGGACGGCGACCGGTTCACGCGGATCGCCGATCCCGCCGTCCGTGCCCGCTTCGCCCACCCGGACGAGGCGCTGCTGGTTCACGTCAGCAACTTCCGGCCGGTCAAACGGGCGGAAGACGTCGTGCAGGTGTTCGCGCGGGTCGCCAGTGAGATGCCGGCGCGTCTGCTGATGGTCGGGGACGGCCCGGAACGGCCCCGCGCCTTCGAACTCGCGCGGCAGCTGGGCGTGATCGGCCGGACACAGTTCCTGGGTTCGTTCCCCGATGTCGAGACGATCCTCGGCATCAGTGACCTGTTCCTGCTCCCGAGCTCCAACGAGAGTTTCGGACTGGCGGCCCTGGAGGCGATGAGCTGCGAGGTACCGGTGGTCGCCGCGCGGGCCGGCGGCATTCCGGAAGTCGTCGACGACGGCGTGAACGGGATACTCTGCGCGGTCGGGGATGTGGACGGCATGGCACACGCGGCCCTGAACATCCTCCGTGACCGTGACCTGTACACGGCGATGGCCCGCGCCGCCCGCGAGGCAGCGGTGACCCGGTTTCATCCGAATCAGATCGTGCCGCAGTATCTCCAGGCGTACGAGACGACCATCCGTCGCTGACCGGGGGAAGTGGAACCGGAATATGTCGACATCCGGCAGAGTCGAGGTGACGGTTCTGCTCCGTCCCCGCCCTCACGCTCGCCACTTCATATCCAGTCCTATCTACGATCTGGTGCAGAATCCGGTGCCCCGGAGCTGGGGGGCCGAGACCCGGCAGATCCCGCGTGGCGATCCAACCGGTGTGTCAGCGGCCCACCCGCACGCGCAGCACCTGGTCATCGCCGAAGGGACGGACGGCCACCGCGCGGCCGACCTCGACGAGGAAGGCATTCCAGCCTCGCACCAGGGTGGCGCTGTAGCCCTTGCTGGCCGTGACGGTCACGTCGCTGCTGACCCAGGTCACGAACAGCGACGCGGGCCCGCTGGTGGGAGGGGCCTCCCGCATGGGTTCCGTCTCGTCGCGGTGTCCGTTGGCGTTGGTGTCCCGGTAGACGAAGAATTTCAGCTCGGCGGACTGCACCGGCGCGCTGACGGTCACCGGGTCGATCACGCCCGGCCACGTGACATTGCGCGGTGTCAGGGTGGTCTGAGTCCGCGCCGGGGGCACGGTCGTCGGAATCTCCAGACTGAACCGGCCACCAGTGATGGGCACGCTCACGAGTTCCTGAATCGGCTGTCCATACGCGCTGACGACGAACCCGGCGATCCGCGCGTCCGGCCCGGCACCGTCTGCCGAACCGGCGACCGTGAGGGCGGCAGCGTGGCCGCCGGCCACAACGGACAGCGAGAGCAGCAGGGCGCGGAGGGTCATACGTCAAGTGTACGCGGCCACCTGACGCCGGTGTGATCCCGGCCTTGGGCTGGCGTTCCACCCGGCCACATGCAGCGGGGGAACACAGCCCCCCGGCCGTGCTCCCCCACGTGCGGAAGCTGGTCTTACTTGCCCAGCGCCTGCTTGACCAGATCGATGATCTCGGGCATGGTGTCGGCCACCGGCACGTTCGCCGCCTGGAAGGCCGCGAGTTTGCTCTCGGGGGTGCCCACGTCGCCCATGATGATCGCGCCGGCGTGACCCATGCGCTTGCCTTTCGGGGCGCTGCGGCCGCTGATGAAGGCCACGACGGGCTTCTTCATGCTGGACTTGATGTACTCGGCGGCGGCTTCCTCGTCCGCGCCGCCGATCTCACCGATGACCACCACGGCGTCGGTGTCGGGATCCGCCTCGAAGAGGGGCAGGACGTCCGCGAAGGTGGTGCCGATCACGGGGTCACCGCCGATGCCGACGGTCGTGCTGGTGCCCATGCCGGCGTCGTTCAGGAGCTTGGCGGCCTCGTAGGTCAGCGTCCCGGAGCGGCTGATCAGGCCGATGCGGCCGGGGGTGGCATAGATCTTGTTCGGCATGATGCCGACCTTGGCCTCGCCGTTCGTGACCAGACCGGGGCAGTTGCCACCGATCAGGCGCACGCCCTCGCCACCCTGGGCGCGGCTGCGCTCGTCGAGTTCACGGACTTCCTGCACGGCGCGCATCATGTCGACGGTGGGCACGCCCTCGGTGATCAGGATGACCAGGGGAATGCCGGCGTGCGCGGCTTCCAGCACGGCATCGGCGGCGCCGGCCGGGGGCACGAAGATGATGCTGACGTTCGCTCCGGTCGCGGCCTTCGCCTCGGCGACCGAGTTGAACACCGGCCAGCCCTCGAAGTCCTGACCGCCCTTGCCGGGGGTCACGCCCGCGACGACCTGGGTGCCGAATTCCTTCATGGCGCGGGAGTGGCTGGCCCCCTCGCGGCCGGTCATGCCCTGCACGATGACCCTGCTGTTCTTATCGACGAGAATACCCATCTTACTTGCTCCCCTGGCTCACGGCGTTGGCTTCTTTCGCAGCCTCGTCGGCGGCCTCGAACATGGTCGGGTACATCTGGATCAGCGGGCTGTTCACTTCCGCGAGCAGCGCCTTGGCCTCGTCCTCGGCCGTGCCGGCGATGCGCATGCGCACCGGCTTGGTCAGGATGCCGTCCTTCAGGGCCTGGATAACGCCCTTGGCGACCTCGTCGGCACGGGTGATGCCGCCGAAGATGTTGATGAAGATCGCCTTGACATCGCTGTCCTTGCTGACCAGTTTCACGGCGTTGTACACGATCTCGGCCTTGGCCCCGCCGCCGATGTCGAGGAAGTTGGCGGGCTTGGCGCCCGCGCGGTTCACGACGTCCAGCGAGGTCATGACGATGCCGGCGCCGTTGCCCAGCACCCCGACGTTGCCGTCGAGCTTCACGTAGGCGAAGCCGTACTTGCTGGCCTCGATCTCGAGGGGGTGCTCGGCTTCCAGTTCGCGCCAGTCGGCGAGATCCTGGTGGCGGTACATGGCGTTGTCGTCGATCTCGAACTTGGTATCGAGGGCGAGCGGCACGCCGTCGGGGCCCACGAACAGCGGATTGATCTCGACGAGCACGGCGTCACGCGCGAACGCAGCCTCGCTCATCTTGACCATCATGTCCGCGATCTTGTTCAGGTTGCCCTTGAAGCCGGCCCGGATGGCCACATCGCGCGCCTCGTAGGGACGCAGGCCCGTGACGGGATCGACGCGGTGCTTGATGATCTTGTCCGGGGTCGCGGCGGCGACCTCCTCGATCTCCATCCCGCCCTCCGCCGAGGCCATCAGGGTGTAGCTCTGGACGTTGCGGTCGACGATCATGCCCACGTAGTACTCGGTACCGGCGTCGATGTCGACGGCCTTCGTGACCAGCACCTTGTTCACGGTCAGGCCCTTGATGTCCATGCCCAGGATCTTCTCGCCGTTCTCGAAGGCCTTGTCCTCGGTCGGGCTGAACTTCACGCCGCCCGCCTTGCCGCGCCCGCCCACGTGCACCTGCGCCTTCACGACGACCGGCTGACCGTATTCACGTGCGACGGCACGAACCTCGTCGGGCGTCCGGGCCACCTTGCCGTCCTGCACATTCACGCCGAACTGGCGCAGGATGTCCTTCCCCTGATACTCGTGAAGTTTCACGGTGCTTCCTCCTTGGGTTGACGGTCGCCGCGCGACCACGTCTGCTTGTTCCCGAAGAGTGAGTATACGGGCCTGACCGGATGGCCGGCGGATGTTCCCAAGAAGGGAACACCGCACGGCCGCACCCGGCGGGAGGCGGCGCTGTCATGACCGGCGAACGGGCTGCATGTTACCGTTGCCTGACATGACAGCACTGGATCAGTTGCGCAGCGCCATGCGCCGGGCAGGAGTCGATGCCCTGTGGATCAGCGATCCCGCCAATGTACGGGCCATCTCGGGCTTCTCCTCGGGCAAGGACGGCAAGGTGCTCGTGACAGCCCACGGCGCGACCCTGTATACCGACGCGCGCTACACCGTCCAGGCCTCCGAGGAGGCGACGGTGCCGCAGTTCATCGCCCGTCCGCCCGAGACCTATGTCCACGCCAGGGACGCTGCGGGCGGCCTGCGGGTCGGCTTCGAGGCCGATCACCTGACGGTGGCGCTGCTGGATGACCTGCGCGACCACTGGCCGGACGCCTCGCTTGTGCCGGTGCGCGGCCTGGTGCACGGCCTGCGCGTGACCAAGACGGCGCGGGAACTGGACGCGATCCGGGCGGCCCAGCGCATCGCGGATGCGGCCTTCGCGCAGGTGCGGCCGACGATCCGTCCCGGGGTCACCGAGCTGGACGTGGCCCTGGAGCTGGAACTCGCCATGCGCCGTGCCGGAGCACAGTCGGCCTTCGAGATCATCGTGGCCAGCGGGCCGAACGGTGCCAAGCCGCACGGCGTGGCCTCGTCCCGCGTGATCGGAGATGACGAACTGGTGACCGTGGACATGGGAGCACGGGTGGACGGCTACCACAGCGACATGACCCGCACGGTCGCGGTGGGCGAGCCGTCAGCCGAACTGCGCCGCCTGTACCGCGCCGTGCTGGAGGCCGAGCAGGCGGCTGTGGCCGCAGTCCGGCCGGGCATGCGGGCCGCCGACCTCGACCGGCTGGCCCGCGACCTGCTGACCGGGCACGGCCTGGGGGAGTACTTCGCCCATTCTCTGGGCCACGGGGTCGGACTGGATGTGCACGAGGCCCCCGGCCTGCGGGCCACCAGCGAGGAGGTGCTGGAACCCGGCATGGTGATCACCATCGAACCCGGCGTGTACGTGCCGGGCGTGGGGGGCGTGCGGATCGAGGATCTGGTGCTGGTCACAGAGACAGGCTCCGAGGTGCTCAGCTTGGCCGAGAAGGAACAGCTGTGAGGCCGCTGGCCGTGATCCTGGGGCTGGCGCTGCTGGGCGGAGCCCACGCGCAGACCTACACGGTGCAGCCGGGCGACACCCTGTGGTCGCTGTCCCGCCGGCTGGGCATCAGCGTGGCCGCACTCCGGGAGGCCAATCCGGGCATGCTGCGGGCGGGCCAGACCCTCCGGATGCCTGACCACGCGGCCGTGCTGCGCACAGTGTCGCTGCCGGCGTCGCCACCGGCTGCCGTCTTCCAGCGGGGGCAGGCCGTGTACTACGGCGGGCGGCGCGACCCACGCACGGCGATGACGGCCGCCCACCTGAACCTGCCGATGGGCACCTGGGTTCGGGTGATCCATGAGCGGACGGGCCGCGAGGTGACCGTGCTGATCAACGATCGGGGGCCCTTCGGGGTACCGTCACGCATCATCGACCTGTCCGACGACGCCGCGCGGGTGCTGGGCATCATGAGCGAGGGTGTGGCCCCGGTCCGCATCCTCATCGTGTCCCGTCCTTGACCCGGGGCGGCCCCGCCCGACATGAAGGCGCGTGTCCTGGCCCGGCGGGGGAGCGGTGTTAGAATCTTCCGGGTCTTACGCCACACACAGCTTCAACCTGATGTGTCTCACCCCACCGAGGAGGATGTTTTAAATGACGATGGACACGGCACTCCTGACACTGGATACGCTCGCGAAGTACCTGAAGGAAAAGGACGTCCAGCTGGACATGGAGGACAACAACGGCCAGCGCTTCATCCGCATGGGCTGGCGCTTCGAGATGGGTGACGCGGCCGTGCTGGTCAGCGTGAACGACGGCCCGAACAACACCAGCCGTCTGGAGATCACCTGCGTGACCCAGAAGCAGTACAACGGCCGGCGCAACGAGGTCGTGAACATGCTCAACGACCGCAACCGCGAGCGGGCCTTCGCGCGCAGCATCGACGCCGACGGCAACGTGTGGCTGGAGTACGTGGGCTTCTACCCCACCCTGGCCGAGATGCCCCAGGAGACCTTCGACACGCTGTTCGGCGGCGTGCTGATGCACTTCCAGGACGACTACGGTGCCCTGGAAGGCGTGTCGCCCGCCGGCGGCATGCAGGTTCAGCAACCCCAGGCGTAAGAACAGATCGGCACGACGAACCGGGAGCCCTTCAACGGCTCCCGGTTCGTCGTCTTCCCTATCCGCGCCGCTGGGTCAGCAGTTCCTCCAGGCGATCCACGTAGCCCGCCAGCGTGCGGAACGTGGCCTGCACCGGTTCCGGGCTGAGCATGTCCACGCCGGCCTCCCTGAGCGCGTCGATGGGATCGGCGCTGCCACCGGATTCCAGGAAGCGCAGGTAGGTGGTGCGGGCGGTCTCGGGATCGGAGGCGAACTGTTCGAGCAGCTGGTGCGCGGCACTGATCCCGGTCGCGTACTGGTAGGCATAGAAATTGGCGTACAGGTGGGTGGAGAACTGGGCCCACATGATGCCGCTGCGATCACGGTCCATGGTCACGCCGTCGCCGTAGCCCTGGGCCAGCAGGTCGGCGGTGAGCTGGGTCAGATCCGGGGCGCTCAGGGTGCCGCCCGCCTCGATCCGGCGGTAGCACTCCAGTTCGAAGGCCGCCAGGGTGGGCATGATGAAGAAGTAGCGGTGGAAGTTCGACAGCGCTTCCTCGATGATCTGCACCTCGAACTCGGTGTCGCGGGCGGCGCGGGCCTGGGCCAGCAGGTGCTGGCGCACCATGGCCTGGTTGAAGTTGCTGGCGACCTCGGCGTGGAACAGGGTGTACCGGGGCACGCTGTACGGGTGGGCACGGGTCGAGAGCAGCGAGTGCATCGAGTGCCCGATCTCGTGCGCCAGCGTGGAGTACGAGTTCATGGTGCCGTTCCAGGTCATGAAGATGAACGGCTTGACCCGGCCGCCACCGTTCGAGTACGCCCCCTGGCGCTTGCCGGCGTTCTCCACGTAGTCCACCCAGCGCTCGGTGGTCAGTCCCTGGCGCATGTCCTGCACGTAGGCCTCGCCCAGGGGGGCCATGCCCTGCGCGATCCACTCGACGGCCTGCTCATAGCTGACGGCGCGGGTGGGCACCAGGGCGGCCTTGACGTCGTATTCGCGCAGTTCCGGCAGGTTCAGCCACTCGCGGCGCACGCGCCAGTAGCGGTGCCACGTGGGCGTGTTCGCACGGTACGTATCGAGCAGCGTCGTGACGACCCCGACCGGAATCGCGTCCGGGGCTAGGCTGGCGGTGATCGCATCCGGGTACTGACGGGCCTGGGCCAGGAAGGCGCTCTGGCGGACGTTGGTGGCATACATGGCAGCCTGAGCGTGCTTCACGGCCAGGTGGGCATCGGCGTAGTGCTCCCAGGCCTCGCGGCGCACGTCGCGGTTGCCGGCGCTGGTCAGGCGATCCACGTTGCCCTGAGTGATCTCCTCGCCGCCCGCGCTGCCGAAGCGCAGATCCATGTTCGCCAGAGCCGGGTGGATGCCACGTTCGCTGGCGAAGGGAGCCTGCACCGCGCCCAGCAGCGCCTCGACCTCGGCCGAGCGGACGTGTGGGCGGTTGCGGCGCACCCGCTCCAGACGCACGCGCTGAGCCGCGAAGTCGGGCCGCGCCAGCCACGTGTCCAGCGTCGTGTCCGGCAGCGCCAGCAGTTCCGGCTGAGCGAAGGCGACGGCGCTGCCCAGGCGCGCCGAGAGTCCGGTGGCGCGGTCGCGGCGGGCGGCAGCCACCGCATCTCGGCCATCGACACTCGCACTCATGGAGGCGTACGACAGCAGGCGCTGGACGCGCAACTGCACCTCGTCGGCCTGGGTCAGGTAGCCGAGCAGGGCCGCAGGCGAGTCGCCCAGGTGACCTGCGTGCGCGCCCAGCGCATCGATGGCGGCGGGCAGACGGTCGGCCTCGGCGTCCCACTCGCCCGGGGTGGCGTACAGCGCCTCGATGTCCCAGGTCTGTGCCTTCGGGGCGTCGGCGCGGGCCGGCAGGGTCTTCACGGTGGTCATGTCCCCGAGGCTACCACTGGCCTAAGCGTCTCTGAATGGATTAAGTACGCGCCGGGAGTACCATCAGGCCAGCATGACCGGACAGCGCCCATGACCACCCACACCCCCTCGGCCCGCGCCATCCTGCCCGCCCTGCTGCGGCTGCCCGGGTTTACCGGTCTCGCTCTGTCGGTGTTCTTCCTGGGCTTCGGCGTTTCACTGTCGGGGCCATTCCTGGCGCTGTACGGGGTGCAGCGGATCGGCATGACGCCGCTGCTGCTGGGCGTCTTCCTGACCCTGAACGCCGTGAGCGCGGTGCTGCTCAGTACCCGGCTGGCCCGCTGGTCGGATCGGCTGAGCAACCGCCGCCCGCTGGTGCTGTTCACGCTGGCGATGGCCGCCGCCGGGCAGGCCGGACTGGCCGCCGCCCACAGCTTCGCGGCGGCCCTGCTGGTGGGCGTGCTCGTCATGGGGCTGGGGGCAGCCGCATTCCCACAGCTGTTCGCGTATGCGCGCACGCAGATGAGCACGGTTCCAGGCGACCTGGCCGAGCGCGGGCAGACGGTGCTGCGTTCCATGTTCTCGCTGGCCTTCGTCGTCGGGCCAGGGCTGGGGGCCGCCGCGCTGGCCCGGCTGGGTTTCCCTGGCGTGTTCCTGCTGGCGGCCGCGTGCCTGCTGCTGGCGGCCATTCCGGTGTGGCGCAGCCGCAGTGTGGCCCTCCCGGCGACCCCGGCCGGCCACACGGTCACCCTGGCCCGCAGCGCCACACCGGCCCGGCCGATCACGTGGGTCTCTGTCGCCTTCGTGATGTACGGCATGAGCATGGTCATGGCCATGACGATGTTTCCCCTGTTCATCACCGATACGCTGAGCGGCACGACCTCGCAGGTGGGCTTCCTGATCAGCCTGTGTGCCCTGCTGGAGATCCCGATCATGCTGGCACTGGTCACGCTGCGCCGCCTGCCGGGCGTGGAATGGATGGTCAAGGCCGCGATGGGCGTGTTCGCCATCCATTTCGTGATGATCTTCCTGGCCCAGGGCCTGGGCCTGCTGGTCGCCGCCCAGGTGATCCGGGCCGTGGTGCTGGCCATCCTGGCGGGCCTGGGAATGACGTACTTCCAGCAGCTCATGCCCGGCCGGGTCAGCGCCGCGACCACCCTGTTCTCGAACACCCTGAACGTCGGCAGCATGCTGGCCGGGATCGTGTCGGGCACGATCGCGCAGGTCTTCGGCTACCGGGACGTGTACATCGTGTGCGCCGTGCTGACGGCGGCGGCGTGGGTGGTGATGCAGGTGATCACGCGGCCCCGCGCGGCGGTCGTTGCAGAACCGTGACGGCCTACTGCATCGATCCAATATCGACACGTGTTCCGCATTTCACATCCAATACTTGATTTGAGGCCGCAGGGCAAAGGGGGCCGGAGCCCCCCTGCACCGCTCAGGCGATCCGGCAACCCTGCGCGATTCCCCGGGCCAGCGCGCCCACGTCCTCGCCACGCTGGATGGCGGTGATGAAGGCGCTGCCGACCACCACGCCATCGGCCACGCGGGCGACCTCGGCGGCCGTGGCGGCATCCTTCACGCCGAAGCCGACGGCGACCGGCACCGTGGCGAACTGCCGGGCCAGGGCCAGCATGGCCGGCACCTCGCCCAGGGCGCTGCCTTCACGGGCGCCGGTCACGCCGGTGACACTGACCGCGTAGAGAAAGCCTGTGCACGCCCGCGCCACGAGTTCCACACGCGCCGGCGTACTGGTCGGGGCGATCAGGAAGGTCACGGCCAGCCCGTACTCGGCGGCCAGATCCGCGATCTCCAGATCCTGATCCGGCGGCAGATCCGGGAGGATCAGGCCGTCCACGCCGGCCTCGGCCGCCAGCCGCATGAACTCGCGCGGGCCGACCGCGTAGATCGGATTGACATAGGTCATGACGACGATCGGCGTGTCGTGGCGCGTCCGCAGCGCGGCGATCAGCTCCAGCGTGCGCCGGGTGCTGGTGCCGCCATCCAGCGCCTGTTCGCTGGCCCGCTGGATGGTGGGGCCGTCCCCGAGCGGATCGGAGTACGGAATGCCGACCTCCATCAGGTCGGCGTGGGCGAGCAGGGCGTCGGCCACGGCCGGGAAGGCGTCGGCGCTGGGATAGCCGGCGGTCATGAAGGGAATGAACGCGGCGCGGCCCTGGGCACGCGCACGCTCAAAGGCGGCGTGGATGCGGGCGACCCCGCGAGCCTGCGTGACGGTCATGCGCGCACCTCCGGCACGGCGCGGTCGAGCAGCCGGGCGACCTCGGCCACGTCCTTGTCGCCGCGCCCCGACAGGTTCACCACGATGACCTGATCCGGGCGCATGGTCGCGGCCAGCTCGACCGCGTGGTAGATCGCGTGGGCGCTCTCCAGGGCCGGAATGATGCCCTCCAGGCGGGTACACAGCTGCAGGGCCTCCAGCGCCTGGGCGTCGGTGACGGGCACGTACTCGGCCACGCCGGTCGTCGAGTACAGGCAGTGTTCGGGGCCGATGCCGGGGTAGTCCAGCCCTGCGCTGATCGAGTGGGGCGGCACGATCTGGCCCTCGTCGTCATTGAGCAGGTACATCATCGAGCCGTGCAGCACGCCGACGCGCCCTCCGGCGACACTGGCGGCGTGCCGGCCGGACTCGACCCCCTCGCCGGCGGCCTCGGTGCCGATCAGCCGGGGGCGCTGGTCATCGGGCAGGTAGGCGTAGGGCGCGAAGATGCCGATGGCGTTGCTGCCACCGCCCACGCACGCGACGATGGCGTCCGGTGCCTCGCGGCCCTCGGCGGCGCGGAGCTGCACCTTGGTCTCCTCTCCGATCACGGACTGGAAGTCGCGCACCATGGCCGGATACGGGTGAGGCCCGACGACACTGCCCAGGATGTAGAAGGTATCGCGCACGTTGGTGACCCAGTCGCGGATGGCCTCGTTGGTGGCGTCTTTCAGGGTGCTGGTGCCGGACGTGACCTCGCGCACCTCGGCCCCGAGCAGCCGCATGCGGAAGACGTTCAGGGCCTGGCGGCGGATGTCCTCGGCTCCCATGTAGACCACGCAGTCCAGGCCCAGCAGGGCGGCGGCGGTGGCACTCGCCACGCCGTGCTGCCCCGCCCCGGTCTCGGCGATCACGCGCTTCTTGCCCATGCGCACCGCCAGCAGCGCCTGCGCCAGACAGTTGTTGATCTTGTGGGCACCGGTGTAGTTGAAGTCTTCGCGCTTGAGGTAAATCTTGGCGCCGCCCGCGTGGGCGGTGAGCCGCTGGGCGAGGTACAGCGGACTGGGCCGGTTCACGAACTCCCGCAGCAGCCGGTCGAGTTCGGTCAGGAACGCCGGGTCGGTCTTGGCGGTGCGGTACGCGGTCTCGAGTTCGTCAAGGGCCGGGATGAGGGTCTCGGGAACGTATCGACCGCCGAAACGGCCGAAGCGTCCACGCTCATCCGGCATCGGATAGTCAGGCAGATGAAGGGTCATTGGAGCTTCAGGGTAGGATTCCGGCTTGCACCCGGTACAGCAAAAACTTAGACAACTCGTCTAAGTTTTCCCTCATCTCTGGCCCGCTCAGGGACGCCACGTCCGCCACAGAGGGAGAAGGTCAGCCGGCGTGACTTCATCGGGCACGTCCCAGCCGAGACTGCGCGCCAGGGCCGCGACGACCGCGCCTGCCGGAGCACCCGATTCACGCAGTTCCCGGACGCCGGGGGCGCCGCCGCGCTTGGCTAGACGCTCTCCTTGGAAATCCTTCATGAGAGGCACATGGTGGTAGCGGACAGGCGGCACGCCGAGCGCGGTCTGGAGCGCCGCCTGCCGGGGCGTGGCCGTCCACAGATCCTCGCCGCGCACCACGTCGGTCACGCCCATCTGCGCGTCATCCACCACCACCGCGAGGTGGTACGCGTACACGCCGTCGTTGCGGCGCAGCACCATGTCCCCGACCTGCGAGGGCAGGTGCTGGCACAGCGTCCACCCGCGTAGATCGTCGTGGGCGCACACCGTCTGATCCGGCACCCGCCAGCGCCACGCCGCCGGGCGATCCGGGTGGGCCGTCGCCGTGCGGCAGGTGCCGGGGTACACCGGCTCGTCGCCGTGCGGGGCGCCGGCACTGGCCTCGACGGCGGCGAGCACCTCTCTGCGGGTACACGTGCACGGGTAGGTGTCCAGCGTCTCCAGCGCAGCGGCGTACCGATCCAGCCGCTCCGACTGACGGTATTCCCTGTCCCAGTCCAGGCCCAGCCACTCCAGATCGCGCCGGGTGACGTCGTAGGCCCAGGCGCGTACACGCCCGGTGTCCAGATCCTCGAAGCGCAGCAGGTGTCGCCCGCCCGCCGCGCGCGAGTGCAGCCACGCCAGCAGCGCCGTCCGCGCATTGCCCAGGTGCATCGCCCCGGTGGGACTCGGCGCGAAGCGGCCGGTCACGGCGGAGGGAGCAGGAGCCATGGGATCAGGGTAGGGCATCGGGCGGGGCGTCCAGTGTGACCGATGGGTCTACGTCAGCTCGTCCCACACGGCCAGCAGCACCCCGGCCACGATCGCCACGAAGGCCAGGAAGGCGACGGCGCTGCCCAGCGGGGCCGCCAGGTGCAGGGCGTCGGCCGCGCCCAGGAGCTGCCACCAGTCGTGGGTATCGGGATCACCCGTGATCAGGTCGAGGTTCCGGGTCGGCGCGTCGCGGATATACGCGGCCACGCTTGCCAGCGAGTGGGCCGCCCACAGCGTCACGATGCCCGCCGCGTAACGGTCGCGCCGCGCCAGGAACGCCGCCGCACAGCCCAGCGGCACCAGCACCTGCATGACGCTGCCGCCCAGCAGCATGACCGTCTCGCCAAACAGACCGAACACCACGTGCCCAGCCTCGTGGAACACCAGATTCACGGTACTGAGCAGGCTGCCCGACAGGGGACGCAGCACGCCCGGCACCGTGACGAGCAGCGCCAGCGCCAGTCCGGCCCAGCGGCCCACCCCGCGCCACGGGCCCGTCACCGGGTGCGTTCCCGCAGCCACGCCAGCAGGAGATCCTCGACGAGTTCACTCACGCTCTCGCCGCCGTCCCGTTTGACCTCGCGCCAGACCGCGCGCACGGTCTCGCGCCGCACGTAGACCGTGACGGGCGCGTCCGCCCGGGCGAGGCCCGCCGTTTCGTCCTGGGGCCCGGGCACCGGAGTCCGGGCTGCGTCCTCGGGAGCATGGCGGCGCGCCCTGCGTTCGGCCTTGGCGGCCTTCTTGCGGCCCCTGCCCTTCTTCTTCGCCGAGTCCAGATACGTGAACCGGGACATCCCCTCAGCCCACTTCACTCGCGAGGGCCACGACATCGGCCCACGCGCTGGCGGCGCGGGGATCGCGGACATCGCGCACCAGCACGCCCAGGTCGGCGGCCTTCTGGAATGCCGCGTAGTGGCGGATCATGGCGTTACACACGTGCAGGCCGGTGTCGCGCAGGTCCTCGCGGATGTCGTCGGCAGAGTTGCCCACCGGGGGCACGCGGCACAGCACGACCTGCACCTTCCGGGCCGCGCCATGCTCGCCCAGGTAATCCGCGAGGTCACGGGTCGCGTCCTGTTCCAGGGCGCTCAGGCCACTGGGAATCAGGATGGTGTCCGCCCGTTCGGCGAGCGTCCGCAGGTCACGGCGCTTCGGACGGCCCTCGGTGTCGATGATGACCATGTCGGCGGCGTTCAGCACTTTCGGCTTCGCGGCCTCCGGAGTGACGACCGGAAAGCCCAGGCCCTCCGGCCGGCGGGCCGCCCAGCGCAGGGCACTGCCCACCCGGCCGTCCTCGTCGATCAGCACCACGCGCCTGCCCCCGGCGGCCAGCGCCCCCGCCAGATTCACGGCCAGCGTGCTCTTCCCCACCCCGCCCTTCTCGGACGTGATCGCCAGGATGCGCGGCCCTGCTGCCATGCCCAGGAGCGTACCAGACGGCCTGCCCGGCCCGCATCATGGAGGCATGACCGATCGTGACCGCCTGACGACCCTGCTGGCCTCGGAACCGTACTGGACGGCGCAGGCCATGCAGGCACAGGGCAGCCGCTTCTACCGCGCCCTGGGAACCGCGCTGGAGGCCGCCGACGCCACGAACCGCCGCCGCCTGTACGAGACGTGGCCGGACGAATTCTGGGACTTCTACACCCGGGGTCTGGAACTTGTAGAGGCCGGCGAGGCGCCGTGACCGTGACCGGCGGCCCCCCGCGCTGCCGACCGTCACCTACACTGCCCGCATGACTGCCCGACCCACCCCCACCCTGCTTGCCGTGCTCGCCCACCCCGACGACGAGGCCTTCAGCATCGGCGGCACGCTGACGCACTATGCCCGCCGGGGCGTGCGGGTCGTCCTGGCGTGCGCCACCCGCGGCGAGGCCGGCAAGATCACGGTGCCCGGCATGACCGTGGACGACCTGGGTGCCCAGCGCGAACAGGAACTCCGCGAGGCGTGCCGCGCCCTGGAGATCCCGGAACCGGTCTTTCTGGACTTCCATGACTCGGGCCGCTACGAACGCACCCGGCACGACGATCCCCTGGCGCTGATGAACCTCGACCCCCTGGCGATCGAGACCCGGGTGAAGGCTGTCATGGATGACGTGCAGCCCGATGTGGTCATCACCTTCGACCCGCACGGGGGCTACGGGCACATCGACCACCTGAAGGTTCACCGCGCCACCGTGGCGGCGTTCTTCAGCTCCGGCCACCTGCCGGACGGTGGCCCCCAGCGGCTGTACTACACCGCCATGACCACCGAGGCCGCGCAGGGGCTGTCGCGCATGGGACAGGATCTCGATCCCATGCTCTACGGCGTGTCCGAGGGCACCATCGCCGTGCGCATGGCCGTCGGGGCCTACGCCGCGAACAAGACGGCCGCCCTGGCCGCCCACGGCACCCAGATGGGCGAGACGAGCATCCTGGGCCGCATGACCGCCGAGGAGCGGGCACAGCTGGAGGAGCGGATGCTGGGTTGGGAGAGCTTCAGCCTCGGCGGGACGCGGGTGCCAGTACCGCACCTGCCGCTGCGCGGCCTGTTCGACGGTGTGCGCGGGGGCGAGGGGCTGGACGACTGATTCCGGTTCAGGAGAAAGGATTCAGGCGGCGGGCCGCGTCCTGGGCCGCTTCGGCCCCCCACACCAGCCCGGCGACATGCACGGCCGCGTGCAGGGCGGCGAATCCGGCAGGCGTGGTGCACAGCGTCCCGTCGGTCACGCTCTGATCCGGGCGGACATCGGAGACGCCGTGGCCCCACAGGGTATCGACCAGTTCGGCCGGGCCGCCCACGACCTTCCCCGTCAGGGTGTCGGCCTCGGCGCACAGCAGGACGCCGCTGCCGCTGGCCCCGACCGGCAGGGCCGCGTGCGAGGCCAGGAAGGCGCGGAGCAGGGGATCGCGGGCCGCGCGGGCCGCGCCGGGGCCACCGGGGATCAGGAGTCCCGCTGGCCGGGGCAGCGCCGCGTACAGCACGTGTGGAGTGCTCACCAGGCCGCCCGCCGTGAGGATGCTGGCCCGTGAGCGGTTGACGGTGCGGGTGGCGCCCTCGCCTCCGCACAGCCGGCACACGGCCACCATGATGCCCAGTTCCAGCTCGCTCACGCCGGCGTAGATCGGCACCGCCACGACGTGCCCTGCCGACCCGTTGCCCGGCCGCTCGGTGTCGGCGGTCATTCCGGGCGCAGGGGCCGCAGCGTGTAGCCGCGCCGGGCGACCGGTGGGCCGATCTCGCCGTGCTCCAGCAGGCGGTCGACCGCCTCCTCGTCCAGGCGCTCGACCCGCCGCAGGTACTCGCGCACCGCACCGGCCGAGTCGAAGCGCCGCGGATGGGGGTCGCCGTCGACGCGAAGGTCAAGCCAGCGGATCACGGCCGCTCCCGACTGCTGGTGCTCACAGCTCTCTCAGATCCTCCCACAGCTGCCAGCCCACGCCATCGGGCGTGCCGTCGAGCAGGGGATTCAGGGCCTCGCTGGCGGCGGTGGCGTCGCCGTGCAGGGTGTCATTGCTGGGCCGCTCGTCGTACACACGCAGCACCGTGAACTGGTAGAAGGTCTGACTGGCCGTCGGCTCGCCGTTCTCGAAGAAGGCGAAGGGCGGCTGCACCTGATCCCACAGCACGTGGGCGCCCTCCTGCTCGTCGCTGGTCGGGGGCGGCAGATCGAGCTCGCGGGGCAGGAAGTGCTCCAGATCGACGTCGGCCGCCTCGGGATGCCAGACGTATCCCTGAAGGAGCCGGACGGCAGCGCGGCCACGCGGGTGTGGATCGGTGGAACTCACGCTGCCCAGCATACGCGCTCTAGCTGCGCCCGGTTCGGGTGGATGACCCGGCGGCGGTCATCGCGACGCGCAGCGCGTCGGCGGGGCGCAGGGCCTCGGGAACCGGGCCCGGCACGAACGCCCGGACGACGGACGCGGCGTCGGGATGGTTCGCCTCCAGCGCGGCTCCGATGTCCCGCCACACGCCTGCCTGGAAGGGACGCAGGGCCGGATCGTCCAGCGCGCCGCGAACCCACGTCAGGGTCGCCACCCCCTCGCCGATGGTCGCGCGGGCCTCCAGCGTGACGAGCTGGGCGCACAGGCCAGGATCGGGGGCCCCCGGCCCCTGTACCCGGCGCAGGAGGGCGTGGGCGCGGTTGATGTCTGCCAGGGCGGCCTCCACCTGACCGGCCCGGAGCCGGGCCTCCGCCCGCTGGGATCGGGCCTGCGCCTCCTCGTAGGGGTGACGGGTCAGGGCCAGCGCAGCCTCGGTGCTGGCCAGCGCCGCCGCGCTGTCCGGATCGGCCAGGGCGCGGCTGAGGTGCATGTCGAAGGTCAGGATGGTCTCGCGGTCGCCGCCTGGGGTCTGGGCATGGATCAGGGCGTCGAGCAGCGTGCGGGCCTGAGCCAGATCGGGGTGATCCCGGTGGGGCCCACCCAGTGGGGGCAGATACGGCACACCCAGGCCACGGGTCAGGTAGGCCAGGGCCAGGCGGTAGCGGGTACGCCGCTCCCGGTAGCGGGTCTCGGCGGGTCGGGCCTCGTTCCGTTCCAGCAGGGACAGCGCCCGCGCCGCCTCGGCCATGGCGTCGTCCGGCCGGTTCAGGGCGAGCAGGATCGGTACGCCCTCCGAATGCAGCCGGGCACGCACCACCCGGTCTGGACGCCGGCGGGGGTCGTCAGGCACCCGCTCCAGCGCCTGCCCGAGCTGGCTCAGGCCCTCGGCCGGCCGGCCCAGCCGGCGCAGGGCTGTGGCGCTGCGGGCCAGCACCCGCGACGCCTCCTCGGCCGACCCGCCCGCCGCGTCCAGCCGCGCCGCGGCGTCCAGCAGCGCGTCGAGGGCAGCCTGGGGCTGGCCCAGGCGCAGGCGCAGGTCACCCTCCTGATAGCGGGCCCGTGCCGAGAGCAGCGGACTGCTGACCGGCACGCCCTGCAGGGCCACGAGCGCGTCGTCCCAGCGCCCGGCATCCTTGGCAATCAGGCCGCGCCACAGCAGGGCCCGGGGCCCGCCCACCGCCGTGCGGGGATCGGACACGGCGCGGGTCGCCGCATCAAGATCTCCCTCCCAGCGGGCCAGCGCCGCGTGAACCAGCAGCGCGTCGGCCTGGGCGGCCACCCCCCAGGGATCACGGGCGTCCATCCCCACCACGTCCGGGTGCTCCAGCTGCCGGCGGGCGGAGTCCACCATGCCGATCTCCAGGCTGCTCTCGGCCAGCTTGACCCGCGCCCAGGCCCGCACCGGGTCGCGGGGCGATTCCATCAGGGTGAACAGCGCGTCCCGCAGGGCCGGCTCCCGGTACTCGCCGCGGCCCGCGTGGTGCATGACCACCGCTCGGGCCAGCTGCTCCCGCTCGGGCAGGGAGCCGGCCCGGCGGATCAGGGGCCACAGGGGCGGCAGGTGCCGGGCGTCGTCCGGGTGGGCCTGCACGGCGGCACACACGGCCGCCCAATCGCCGAGGTGCGCCAGCGCGGCCAGCCGGTACGCGGCGAGCGCCGGCTCGGTGGTGGCGACGATCCGGGCATGTACCGCGTCGGTCTCGGGACGGCCGGCGGCGTCCCAGGCGGCCCGCAACACCGGGGTCGGGTGAACGCCGCCGTCATCCACGGGCCGCAGCAGGGCGCGCGCGTGTGGCGGCAGCCCCTGCGGATCGGTGCCCAGCGCGGCGGTGACGAGCGCCGCTGGCCACGCGGCATGCGGATCCCGCAGATTCACGGCGTTCAGCGCGCCCCCCGCCTCGACCACGCGGCGGGTGTCCGGATCCGAGCGGATGTTCCCGGCGTCGGTGTCGCCGGACCTCAGACTGACCAGCAGGGTCAGGCGGTCGAGATGCCGGCCGGTCTCGCGCACCAGCGTGTCCGCCTCGTGCCGGGCGATGCCCAGGGTGGTCATGAGGTACGTGCGCGCCTCGGCGCTGCTGGGGGGGCGCAGATCGATCACCTCGGCCGGGACGTCCTGCAGGCCACGGCGCGATTCGGTGGCGATCAGGGCAGCCACGCCGGGGCGCAGGTGGGTCAGCACGGTGGCCGCCACCCAGCCGGCCGGACTCGCGGGCGTGCCGTCCACGTGGCGCGGCGGATGGCCGCCGATCTGCAGGTCGTCGGTCACGCGGATCAGCACCGCGCCGGCCGCCGGCAGGGCCACGCGCAGCGCGTCCACCTGGGCCTGCGCGATCTCGGCGTACGACGATCCCCGCCCGGTGCCCGGCGTGGACACGTCGGTGGCGTCACCGGACAGGAGCAGCCGGGTCACGGCCACGTCCGCAGTCCGCAGCGCCCGGTCGAGGTGATCCAGCAGCACCGTCTTGCCCGCACCGGCGCGTCCGGTCACGATCAGCCGGGGGGCACGGCCTGCCCGGACACCGGCGAGGAACTGCTTGTAGGCCCGCTTCTTGGACCGGCCCAGGAGTTCCAGGGTGTCCGGCACCGCCGCCGAGACGGCCACCGCATCGCCCGCCGGCAGGTCGCGCCCGGTCTCGCGGGCGAGGTCACTCAGGATGCCGTGCAGGGCCGCCTTGTCGCGGGCGGTTCCGATGTCGCGGTACACGATGTTGCGCAGCGCCGCCGGGTTCGCGCCGCGTCCCCGCATCTCGGCCTCCAGCCAGCGCAGGCTGCCGCGCTGCTGCCGCCCGGAGGCCGGGGGCGGCAGGTGGCGGCGCAGGTCGGCCAGCACGCTCTTCCAGTCCATGCTGCGACGAGCGTAGCACCCGAACGGGGGGAGCCCGGCACATGAACTGCGTCCAGAACAACCCAGGAGTGCCCACCCTGACGGGATCGTCAGGTTCCATTCAGGCCATGATGTGTATACTCCGCGTCAGCATTCACAGCCCAGACCGTCACCGGAGGAACCCCATGCGAACGACTGCCCTGACCCTTGCCCTCATGTTGTCTGCTCCTGCCCTGGCCCAGAGCCAGCAGGCCGCCCAGGCCCTGTACGACCAGGGCAAGTGGCAGGAGGCCGCGTCGGCCGCCGCCGCCCTGAATACCAGCGCCGGTCTGGCGCTGGCGGCCGAGGCCACCACGGGCGGGGCCAGCCTGGTGCCCGACAGCCAGAAGAAGGCCCTGTTCACCAAAGCGCAGGACTATGCCAAGGCAGCGATCTCCCGCGATCCCAACAACGCCGACGCGTTTTTCGAACTCGCCCGCGCACAGGGCCGGCTCGCGCAGTTCAGCGGCATCCTGCAGAGCCTCGGCCTGGCGACCGACATGAAGGGCAACCTCGACAAGGCGCTGTCGCTGAATCCGAAGATGGCCGGCGGCTACGTGGCCCTGGGCCTGTGGAACGCGAACCTGGTGGCCAAGGGCTTCATCGCGGTGCGGGCCTCGGGGGCAGACCGCAACCAGATCGTCCCCAACTTTGAGAAGGCGATCGCTCTGGAACCGAACGTCGCCATCCACAAGATCGAGTACGCCAACGCCCTGATCCTCCAGGGCAAGAAGGCCGAAGCGGCGGCGCAGCTCGACCGGGCGGTCGCCCTGCCGGCCGACACCTTCTGGGAGAAGCGCGATCTGGAGGCGGCCAAGGCCACCCTGGCGAAGCTGCGCTGAGCGCGTCCCGGACACGCCCGAGCGCGGCGCGGCGAGTGACAGCGGACTGGATCCACGCCGATCCGGCCCTGCTCAGTCCGAGGCCTTCTGCTCGTGGTACTCGCTGATGTGGTCGTACACGGTCTGCGGGAATTCCAGGTCACGGTACACGTTGCCCTCGTCCGGATCGGTGGTGTCCGGGATGATCGGGAAGTCCTGCTTGCCCTGGTACTCCATGATCTTCGCTCGGCTGGGCGGGCTGTACTCCCGCTCCTGCACCTGCTGCACCAGCGCGCGGGCCTCGGTCTCGCCGAAGTCCCGATCCTTCGCCAGCTGATCCACCAGCGTGTCCTCGTCGAGGAAATGCCGGGCGACGATGGCGTACACCAGCCGGCCATAGTGTCCGATGTCCTCGCCCCGATCCAGGGCACTGCTCAGGTGGCGCATCATGTGGTTGGCCGTCAGATCCTCCATTGGCATAATTGATCCTCCTGATTCAACGTAGAACATACCGTTCCCGGCCGGATGATGGAGCGGTGCCGGCATCTTCACGTGGGCCTCAGATGCGGATTCGGGCGGACGCCGCGGTGCGTTACAGTGACGGCATGATCGCGTACAGCGAGGTCTGGGCCTTCACGCCGACCCCCGGTCAGGGCAACCGTGCCGGGGTGGTGCTGGACGCCGCCTCGCTCGGCGACGCGGAACTGCAGGCACTGGCGACATTTCTGGATGCCCCGGAAACCGTGTTCGTGATCCGCCGGGGCGACGGCCGCGTGCGGGTGCGCTATTTCACCCCAACCCAGGAGGTCGAGTTCTGCGGCCACGCGACGGTGGCCCTGGGCCTGATGCTCGCTCAGGCCGGCCTGTGGCAGGGCGAGGCGCTGGAACTGGAGACCCTGGCCGGCCGCGTCCCGCTGCGGCTCGTCAGCGACGCGGGCGTGCCCGTCCAGGTGTGGATGCGCCAGCGCCGCCATGAGACCCGCGCGGTTCCGCCCGCGTACCGACACCGCCTGGCCGAGGCCCTGGGCATCAGCGACCGCATGATCCACCGTGGCCTGCCCCTGGCATGCGCGAGCAGCGGCCTGTGGTCGGTCTTCGTGCCACTGCTCGACCCGGTGATCCTCGACGGGCTCGAACCGGATTTCCCGGCGATCGAGACGCTGAGCGCGGAACTGGGGGTCGGCTCGGTGTATGCGTACACGCCGATGGGGGTGAACCGCTTCGCGTCGAGGGATTTCGCTCCGCTGGTGGGAATCCCGGAAGACCCGGTGACCGGCAGCGCGGCCGGGGCCGTCATGGGGCTGCTGGCGCACCACGGTCGCCTGCCGGTGCGGGCTGGCCGGGCCTGCGGCGTGATCTACCAGGGCCACGCCCTGGGATCCCCCGGCGAGGTCGAGGTCGAGATCGAGCTGGAGGGCACCACGGTCATGGGTGTCCACGTCGGTGGCTGCGCGGTGCTGGGGCACGAGGGACACTGGCGGCCGTAGCGCCGTCGTGCCCCGATCTGGCGGGCGACCCCTACACTGGGCCGCATGCTTGGACTGATCTGTGTGGATGTGGACGGCACCCTGGTGGGCACAGGGAATACCGTCCGGGACGATGTGTGGGCGGCCATGGCCCACGCCCGCTCACTCGGGGTTCGGATTGCCCTGTGCTCCGGGCGGCCAGCGGTGGGACATGCCCTGGACTACGCGCGGCGCCTCGACGGCGACGGCTGGCACGTGTTCCAGAACGGCGCGAGCATCGTGAACGTGGGCACCCGCGACAGCCTGTCCGAGCCGATGCCGGACGGAGCGGTGGCCACCCTGCTGGCGCACGCCGACGCCACGGGCCGTCTGCTGGAGGTCTACACCGACACCGAGTACGGCTTCAACCTGCCGGGCGACCTGGCCGAACGCCACGCCGCCCTGCTGGGGCTGCCCTACGTTCCCCGCGCCCCCTCGAGCCTGAATGGGCCGGTGGTGCGGGCCCAGTGGGTCGTGCCGCTGGGCGAGCAGGCCGAGGTCATGGCCGAGCCCCACGACGGCCTGACCCTGCACCCGGCCGGCAGTCCTGCCATGCCGGACATCATGTTCATCTCGGTCACCAGGGCAGGCATCGGCAAGGGCGCGGCCGTGAAGAGGATCGCCGCGGGCTACGGTCTGAGCATGGACCGCGTGATGATGGTCGGCGACGGCGAGAACGACGTGGCCGCCATGCAGGTCGTGGGCCACCCGGTCGCCATGGGCAACGCCGTCGAGGCGGCGCGGGCCGCGTCGCGGTACGTGGTCGCGGACGTGGACGACGGCGGCCTGCGCGAGGCCGTGGAGCTCGCCCTGACGCTGTAGCCGCGCGCGGCTCTATGCTCGGGCCATGAGCGATGCCCCCGCCGACGTGCCGCAGACCGATCCCCCCCGCGACGAGGTGAGCGTCACCCGCCACACCGTGACCGTGGACGGACGCGAGCTCGCGTATACGGTCACGGCCGGGACGATGGTGCTCGCCGACGAGGCGCACGGCAAGGACGGCCAGTCCGAGGGCACGAAGCCGAGGGCCCGCGTGTTCTTCATCGCGTACGCGCTCGACGGCGACCACGACCCGCGCACCCGGCCGGTCACGTTCTCGTTCAACGGCGGGCCCGGCTCCAGCAGCGTGTGGCTGCACCTCGGCGTGCTCGGCCCGCGCCGCGTGGTCATGGGCGATGCCGGGGCGCTGACCGGCCCACCCTACGACCTGACGGACAACGCCCACACGCTGCTGACGGACAGCGACCTCGTGTTCATCGACCCGGTCAGCACCGGGTTCTCGCGTGCCGAGAAGGGCGAGAAGCCCGGGGACTTCCACGGCTTCACGCGCGACATCGAGTCGGTGGGCGACTTCATCCGGCTGTGGGTGACCCGCGCGGGCCGCTGGCTGAGCCCCAAGTTCCTGGTCGGCGAGAGCTACGGCACCACGCGCGCCGCGGGCCTGAGCGGGTACCTCCAGGGGCGGCACGGCCTGTTCCTGAACGGCATCATGCTCGTGAGCGCCATCCTGGACTTTTCCACGGTGGACTTCACGCCGGGCCACGACCTCCCGTACGTCGTGCACCTGCCCACGCAGGCGGCGACCGCGTGGTACCACGGCGCGCTGGAGGGTGAGCGGTCACTCGCGGACGTGCTCGCCGAGGCGGAGGCCTTCGCGGACGGCGAGTACGCCGCGGCGCTGCACCTGGGGGCCCGGCTGGGCGATGCCCGCCGGGAGGAGGTCGCCCGCACCTACGCCAGGCTGACGGGTCTGGACGAGGGATTCATCCTCCGCTGCGACCTGCGCGTGACGCTCGCGCGCTTCCGCAAGGAGCTGCTGCGCGGGCGCGGCCTCACGGTGGGCCGCCTGGACAGCCGTTTCACCGGCCTCGACCGCGACCACGCCGGCGCGGAACCCTCCGACGACGCGAGCATGACCGCCATCCTCGGCCCGTATGCCGCCGCGATGAACCACCTCGTGCGGGTGGAGCTGCGCTTCGAGTCCGACCTGCCGTACGAGATCCTGACCGGGCGCGTCCGGCCGTGGAGTTACCGGGAGTTCGAGAACCGGCACGTGCGCGTCTCGGACACGCTGCGCGAGGCGCTGCACCACAACCGGCACCTGAAGGTGCTCGTCGCGTCCGGGTACTACGACTTCGCCACGCCGTACCACGCGACGCGCCACACCCTCGACCACCTCGCGCTGAACCCGGAGCTGTGCGGCAACGTCCGCGAGACCTTCTACGAGGCGGGGCACATGATGTACGTGCACGGGCCCAGCCTGGAGGCCCTGGCCCGCGACCTGCGCGACTTCGTGACGTGGGCACAGTGAAGTGGGCCCATTAACGTGGGCGCACTGAGATGGGAGCTGGGCTGACCGTGGAGCCGCTGCGTGCCCTCGTCCAGACCCTCACCGAGTCGGTCTCCACCCTCGCGGAACTCGCGGCGGCGCTGATCATCGCCGTGGCCGTCGCGGAGGCGATCGTCCGCTCGGTGCACACGGTGTTCCTGCACAGCGGCGGCTCGGACGACGCGAAACAGACGCTGCGGCTGCGCCTGGGGCGCTGGCTGGCGGTGTCGCTGGAATTCCTGCTCGCCGCCGATATCCTGCGCACGGCGGTCGCACCGTCGTGGCAGGACATCGGGCAGCTCGGCGCGATCGCCCTGATCCGCACCGCCCTGAACTACTTCCTGCAACGCGAGATCGAGGCGCAGGCACAGTCCCGGCGGGGCGGGGCGACCGGGGAGGGCCCGGCCCCGTCCTGAATCTCAGCCGTCGATCGCGGTGTTGATCGCGTCCACGATGCGCTCGCCGTACGCCTCGATGCGCTTGGGCCCCAGCCCCGGCAGGCCCACGAGTTCGGCCAGCGTGCGCGGCTGCCGCGCGGCCAGCGTGTCGAGCGCGGCGTTCGGGAAGATCACGAAGGCGCTGTGCCCGGTCTCGCGGGCGAGTTCGCGGCGCAGTTCGCGCAGGGCGTCCGCGACCTCCGGGTTCGGCTCGCTGCGCACCACGTCGTCGAGGAGGGGGGCCGGGGCGGGCGCGGGCCGGGGTTTGAGGAGGCCCAGCACGGCCCCGTTCGACCGCGCGCCGAGTTCCGCGGGCGTGGGCTCGCGCGCGGGGCGGCTCGCGGCGCTCGCCGAGTGGTCGCGCACGATGCCCAGCACCTCGTCCCCGAAGTCCGCGAGCTTGCGCTGCCCCACGCCGCTGACGGTGCCCAGCGTGGCGTGGCTGCCGGGCCGCAGCTCGCAGATGACCTTCAGGGTCGCGTCGGTGAAGATCACGTAGGGCGGCACGGCCAGCTCGCGCGCCTTCCCAAGCCGCCACGCGCGCAGGGCCTCGAACAGCGGCTGGTCGGCGGCGTCCACCGGCGCGCGGCCCGCGCCGCTCCCCCGGCTGCGCTCGCGTTCGCGCTTGCTCACGCGCGGGATCAGGCTGTCCTCGCGCAGGGCCAGGGTCGTCTCGCCCTTCAGCAGGGCGCGGGCCTTGCCGGTCGCCATGAGGCCGTGGTGCTCGCCCGCCGCGAGGTACCCGAGGCTCACGAGCTGCCGCAGCACGCCGCGCCACGTCTTCTCGTCGTGCGCCGCGCCCACCCCGAAGGTCGGCAGGGCGTTGTGGTGCATGGCCACGACCTTCTCCGTCTCGCGGCCGAGCAGGATGTCCGTCAGGTGCGCCGCGCCGAAGCGGTTGCCGCTGCGGATCGCGGCCGACAGCGCCATCTGCGCCTCGCGCGTCATGTCCCGCACCCGTGGGGGGTTCACGCACACGTCGCAGTTCCCGCACGGGCCCGCGTAGTCCTCGCCGAAGTACGCGAGCAGGAGCTGGCGGCGGCACGTGGCGGCCTCGCAGTACGTGAGCAGCGCGTCGAGCTTGCCGGCCTCCACGCGCTTGACCTCCTCCGGCGCGTCGCTGGACGCGAGCATGCGGCGCACGTTCACCACGTCCGCGAGACCGTACACCATCCACGCGGTGCTCGGCAGGCCGTCGCGGCCGGCGCGGCCCGTCTCCTGGTAGTAGCCCTCCATGCTCTTGGGCAGGTCGAGGTGCGCCACGAAGCGCACGTTCGGCTTGTCGATACCCATCCCGAACGCCACGGTGGCGCACACGATCAGGCCCTCCTCGTTCAGGAAGCGCTCCTGCGCGGTGCTGCGCTCCCGCTGCGACAGGCCCGCGTGGTACGGCACGGCGTCCACGCCCTGCGCGACGAGCCACTGCGCGGTCTCCTCGACCGACCTGCGCGACAGGCAGTACACGATCCCGGCATCGCCCGCGTGCTCCGCGCGGATGAAGTCCAGCAGCTGCGTCTTGGGGCCCTCCTTGTTCGCCACGCGGTACTGGATGTTCGGCCGGTCGAAACTGGACACGAACTGCCGCGCGCCGCCGAGCTCCAACACGTTCAGGATGTCCGCGCGCGTGCGGTCGTCTGCCGTCGCGGTCAGCGCCACGCGCGGAATGGCCGGGAAGCGCTCGGGCAGCACGCGCAGCCCCTGGTACTCGGGCCGGAAGTCGTGCCCCCACTGCGACACGCAGTGCGCCTCGTCGATTGCAAAGAGGCCCACGTCCACGCGCTCCAGCAGTTCCAGCGTGCGCGGGAGCAGCAGCCGCTCCGGGGCCACGTACAGCAGGTCGAGCTCACCCGCCGCGAGCGCGGCCTCCACGTCGCGCACCTCCGGCAGGCTCAGGCTGGAGTTCAGGAACGCCGCGCGTACCCCCAGCTGCCGCAGGGTGTCCACCTGATCCTTCATCAGCGCGATCAGGGGCGAGACCACCACGCCCACGCCGGGGCGCAGCAGGCTGGGCAGCTGGTAGCACAGGCTCTTGCCGCCCCCCGTGGGCATCAGCACGAGCGCGTTCCCGCCGTCCGTGACCGTGCGGACGATGTCGCCCTGCACGCCCCGGAACGCGTCGTACCCCCAGATCTGCTTGAGCAGGGCATGGGCGCGGGGCATCGGGTCGGCGTGGGCGGTCGTCATCGGAAACAGGATACCCCGGCCGCCGGAGTGATTCTGTGCAGGGCGTAACCCGCGGCAGGGCCGTCCTCGGAGTGGTCGAACTGGACGAAGCTCAACGGGAGTGTATGCACTAACAAAAGGACATCGGAAGGCGGTCGGGAGGGGTCACTGACCATCAACCCCCCTCCTCTCGCCGCGGGCATCGCCCGGCTCACACGTCCAGTTCGCGGGCCTTCTTCCCAAATTTCTCGCGCAGGAACCGCTGGTGGGTCAGGAGTTCCTGCCCGCCCGCGTGCAGCGTGGCGTCGAGGATGTCCTGCACGGCGTTCAGGAGCAGGTCGAGCTGTTCGCGCAGCAGGTCGCGGCCGGTCTTGCCGTCCTCGATGGGCGTGACGTCCGCGCGGGTGCGGGGGAGGTTCAGGTACGCGCGGACGGAGGCGGGCGCGTACTCGTCGCGGATGGTGCGGGCCACGTACGCGCCCTCGCTGCCCTCCTGCCCCAGCGCGCGCAGGTGCGTGAGGGCCTCGGCGGTGCGCAGGTCGAGCGCGGCGAGCTGCGCGCGGATGTCGCCGGGCAGCCGCTCGTCGAGGTGCAGGGCCGTGAAGGCGTCCGGAACTGCGGTGCGCGTGGCAGCGGTGACGGTGCTGGTGGACGTGACCGGCACCGCTTCTCGGTTCTCCGTGCCGATGACGGGCAGGCCGCCCGCGTGTTCCGGCAATGCGGCCGGTTGAGGCAGTCGCTCATCCAGGTCGACCTGCCGTCCGGTGAGCCCGGCGGTGGTCGCCCAGATCACGGCCATGACCGTCAGGGGGAACATGAGCCACGTCGCGCCGAGTGCCATGAACGCCGCGGCGGCCACGAGGCCCGCGAGGAGTGCGGGGACGTGCCCGCTCCAGCGCCGGAAGGCCCGCTGCCCGAAGAAGCCCAATAGCATCCCCGCCGCCGGGTGCGCGACCCAGGCGGCCCCGAGCACGCCGATCACGACGATGATGCCCGCCGCCCACAGCACGTCGCCCGGCACCCGGCCCCGCCGGGAGTACAGGATGCCCGCCCAGTGGATCAGGGCGAAGGCGGCGGCCGGGTGCACGATCCACGACAGGGCCGGCGGCAGGAGGTGCAGCTCGGGAATCACGGCCGCGGGTGGCGCAGGTGGAGGCTGGGGCGCGTCATGGTTCCACTACGGTGCCACGTCCAGGCGCGTTCCGCTCCCGGCAGTGCTTCCGGGTTCCAGCAGGAGCTGGACGAAAATCAGGTCGAGCCACCGCCCGAACTTGTGCCCGACCTGCCGGAAGTGCGCGACCGGCTCGAAGCCCAGCCGCGTGTGGAACGCAAGGCTGCCGGTGTTGTCGGCATCCAGCCCGCCGATCATGCTGTGCAGGCCCCGGGCGCGGGCCTCTGCGATTAGAGCGTCCACGAGGGCACGTCCGAGGCCCTGGCCGCGGCAGTCGTCGCGGACGTAGACGGAGTGCTCCACCGTGTAGCGGTAGCCGGGCTTCTCGCGGAACGGCCCGAACGTCGCCCAGCCCGTGACTCCTCCCCCACCCACCGTGACGAGCACCGGCCACCCGCCGTCCACCTTGTGGTCGAACCACGCGAGCCGGGAGTCCAGGCTCACGGGCTCCAGGTCGTATGACGCGGTCGTGTGGATCACCGCGTGGTTGTAGATGTCGAGGATCGCGGGCACGTCCGCGCGCGTGGCCAGGCGGACGGTGACGGGAACGGGGGGCGGCGCGTCCATGCCCTACCGTAGGACGCACGGAACCGTGCTGCAAGGCCGAGCAGGAATGCCAGCCGGAATCGACACGCTGCTCGCAGCACTGGCGGAGTCCACGTGAAGGGCGCCGTGGCATCGACGAAGGACATGCTCGGGCCGATGCTTCTGGACTCAAGACTGAACCATCATCCAACGTACATATCCAGTTCTAGATCATCTTCGGCACCGTGTGCCGAGCCCGGTTCCGCGTTGTCCTCGCCCGATCCAGCAACGCCGCTGGCTGCCCTGTACCGCCGGGCCTCCCGCACCACCGTCCGGCAGCACCACGGCGCTGTGATCAGCTTCGCCACCGCCCTCATGCCCTGGCCGGACGTGCCACTGCTGGACGTCCGCCCGCCGCAGCGCAGCTCGGGCGTCCCGTCCCGGCTGGTCGCAGGGGTCGCGGCGGAACTGGGCGACCTGTCCATGATCGCGGCCAGCGAACCCGGGGCGGTCTGGTGCGGTAGAGCACGACGCCACGCTGCGCCGCCCGCTGACTCCTTCCGACCTGAACACACACCGGCCGGAAGCACACGCTCCCGGCCGGTCGATGTCCCTTGCGCTTACTTGCGGAAGCTGGGGTTCAGCACTTTCTTCCGCAGGCGGATGGAGTGCGGGGTCAGCTCCACCAGTTCGTCCTCGCTGATGTACTCCAGCGCGTCTTCCAGGCTCAGCTTGCGCGGGGGGATCAGGGTCAGCGCGTCGTCGGCGCCGCTGGAGCGGACGTTCGTGAGCTTCTTGTTCTTGCAGACGTTCACGTTCATGTCCTGCTCGCGGGCGTTCTCGCCGACGATCATGCCGACGTAGACTTCCGCGCCGGCGTCGATGAAGAACGCGCCGCGATCCTGGAGTTTCCAGATGGAGTACGCGAAGGCCGGGCCGTCTTCCATGCTGACCAGTGAGCCGTTCTGGCGGCTCTTGATCTCACCGGCCCACGGGGCGTAGCCGTCGAAGATGTGGCTCATGATGCCCTCGCCCTGCGTCATGGTCAGGAACTGGGTGCGGAAGCCGAACAGGGCGCGGCTGGGGATCTTGAACTCCACGCGCACGCGGCTGCCCATGGGCTCCATGTTCACCATCTGGCCCTTGCGGCTGCCCAGCACGCCGATCACAGCGCTAGAGAGCGATTCGGGCATGTCGAGCACCAGATGCTCGATCGGCTCGTGCTTCTCGCCGTCGATGTCGCGGATGATGACCTGGGGAGCGCCGACCTGCACCTCGTAGCCCTCGCGGCGCATGGTCTCCAGCAGGATCGACAGGTGCAGCTCCCCGCGTCCGGAGACCTTGAACTCGTCGGGGCGGATCTCCTCGACCTTCAGCGACACGTTGGTCATGACCTCGCGCTTCAGGCGGTCGTTCAGGTGACGGCTGGTGACGTACTTGCCGTCCTTGCCCGCAAACGGGCTGGTGTTCGGCTGGAAGATCATGCTCACGGTCGGCTCGTCCACGGTGATGATGGGCAGCGCCTCGGGATCGGCCAGGTCGGCCACGGTCTCGCCGATCTGCGCGTCCTCGATCCCGGCCAGGGCAACGATGTCCCCGGCGCTCACCTGATCGACCTCGATCCGGCGCAGGCCCAGGTGCGTGAACGGCTGCACCACGCGGGACTTGGTCATGGTGCCGTCCTTGTGGATCAGCTGCACGAACTCGCCCTTCTTGACGGTGCCGCGCTGAATGCGGCCCAGCACGATGCGGCCCAGGTACTCGTTGTAGTCGAGGTTCGTGACGAGCATCTGGAAGGGGGCCTCCAGATCGGTTGCGGGCGCGGGGATGTGCTCCAGCACCATGTCGAACAGCTCGTGCATGTCGTCCTGGGGCTTGTCCAGATCCTTGTAGGCCTTGCCCTCGCGGGCGATGGCGTACAGGATCGGGAAATCCAGCTGGTCGTCGTTGGCACCGAGTTCGGCCATCAGGTCGAAGGTCAGGTTCACGACCTCTTCTGGGCGGGCGTCGCCACGGTCGATCTTGTTGATGACCACGATGGGCTTAAGGCCCAGTTCGATGGCCTTGCGCAGCACGAAGCGCGTCTGGGGCATGGGCCCCTCGGCGGCGTCCACGAGCACCAGGCAGCCGTTCACCATGCCCAGCACGCGCTCGACCTCCCCGCCGAAGTCCGCGTGACCGGGCGTGTCCACGATGTTGATCTTGATGCCCTTGTACTCGACGGCCGTGTTCTTGGCCAGAATTGTGATGCCACGTTCCTTTTCGAGGTCGTTGGAATCCATGGCGCGCTCGGTGATCTCCTCACCGTGCTTGAGTTCCAGGGTCTGGCGCAGCAGGGCGTCCACGAGTGTGGTCTTGCCGTGGTCGACGTGTGCAATGATGGCGATGTTCCGGTATTCCATAGTTCAGCTCCCTTGCATGGAGCGGTCAGCTGTCAGCCCTGTTGCCTTAAGCCTTCTGCTCTGTTCCTCTGCTCTGTCAGGCACGAAAAAGCCCGCCGCACGACTGCGGGGCGGGACACCCAAACATGAATTCTATCAGGTTCCGGCGGGTTACGGTTCGGGCGCCGCCCGGCCAGGAACACGGCCGTCGTCCTGCGGTTCCAGCACGGCCTCCAGATCCAGTTCACCTCGCTCCATCTGCCGGGCCAGCGCAGCGTCCCGGGCCTCGGTCGCGGCCTTCTGCGCCTCGGCACGGGCCTCGTCCTCGCGGGTCAGCTGATCCTCCACCACGCCGCTGATCAGGGCCATGGCCACGGCATCCGGGATGTCCGGGGCGTCGCACAGGTAGGAATGCTGGTACAGCGCCTTGATCACGATGAGGAAGGGCACCGTCAGGAACGCGCCCACCAGTCCGAACACGCCGCCGAACAGCACCACCCCGACCGTGACCGACAGCGGGTGCAGCTGTCCCGCCCCACCGACCAGGAATGGCGCGAGCACGAAGCCCTCCAGCTGCTGGAAGACGAGCACGAACACCAGCACCAGCAGCGCCTTCTGCGGGTCTTCGGCCAGCGTGAACAGCACCGGCGGCAGGGTGGCCACGATCGGCCCGATGGTGGGCACGAGTTCTCCCAGTGCGGCGAGAATCCCGAACACCAGCCAGTTCTCCACGCCCAGCACGAGAAAGCCGCCGGCCGTGATGGTGCCGGTCACGGCCATGATCAGCAGGGTGGCCCGGCCCCACGCCCCCATGTGCCGGAGCACCTGTGCCAGCGCCCTCGCCGCCTTGAGGCGGTGTGTGGGCGGCACCGCCCCCAGCACGCCGTTCACCAGCGGCACGGGGTTCCCGAGCGCAAACACCACCATGACCAGCGTGACCAGCGCGGTCGCCAGTCCCCCGGCGACCAGTCCGAGCACACTGGGCAGCATGGCGGTCATCTTCTTGGTCAGGGCACTGACCTGCTGGCTGAGCTGGCCGACCGCCCCCTCGGGCACGACGCTGTCCACGTCGGGGTGCCGGTCGAGCCACGCATCGATGCTCTGCTCTATGACCCCCAGGTTCAGGGTCGCGCCGGAGTTCAGGCCGCTGAGCTGTCTTACCACCGGGGGAACGGCCACGTACGCGAGCCCCAGGACGGCCACCACGACCAGCAGCACGGTCAGTGTGCCGGCCGCCGCACGCGGCATCCAGCGTTCCAGCGTGCGGGCCAGCGGATTGAGGGCCGTGGCCAGGATGATCGCCAGCGTGATCGCCAGCAGCGACGGCGCCACCTGACTGAAAAACAGCAGCAGGAGCAGCACGCCGATCACGGTCAGCGCGACCGGCTGCAGGTTGATGACGTGGATGGACACGGGCGGACGGCTCACCGGCCCACCGTCCCGGCCTCTGGAGGTCGGCGCCGGCACGCCTGCAGTGTCCGCGACAGAACTGTCATCAGGCTTCCAGTGTACGCACTCGGAACGGATGGCACCCTCCCCCACCGTGCGCCCCCCACGTGACCCTGGAACGTGAGCGACACCTTCAGCAACGACCCTGTCAGCGCCGGTGCCGGCGCAGTACCGTGACCGGATGGCCGAGTTCCTGCACGTCCTGAGCACGCCGGCCGGATGGGTGGGCATCCTCAGCCTGACGCTGCTGGAGCTCGTCCTGGGCATCGACAACATCGTGTTCATCACGCTGCTCGCGTCGCGGCTGCCCAGATCGCAGCAGGCCCTGGCCCGCACGGTCGGCCTGGGGCTCGCGGTCGTCACCCGGATCGCGCTCCTGACCGGCATCGCGTGGCTGACGCGGCTGTCGCAGCCGCTGTTCAGCGTGTTCGGGCACGCCGTCAGCGTCCACGACCTCGTGCTGATCGCCGGCGGCCTGTTCCTGATGGTCAAGAGCGTGCGTGAGCTGTCGCGCATGGCGGCCGATCCGCTGGGCACCGGCACGGCACAGGTGGGGCAGGTGTCGCTGGCGTCGGTGATCCTCCAGATCCCGCTGATCGACATCGTGTTCAGTCTGGACTCGGTCGTGACGGCCATCGGCGTGAGCGGGGTCGTGCCCGTGATGGTCACGGCGGTGGTGATCGCGGTGGTCATCATGATCGTCGCCAGCGGCCCGATCAGCGCCTTTCTCGACACGCACCCACCGCTGAAGCTGCTGGCCGCCGCGTTCCTGCTGCTGGTGGGCTCGAACCTCGTGGGCGATGCCTTCGGGGTGGGCGTACCCAGCGGCTACCTCTACTTCACGATGCTGTTCGCCGGGATCGTCATGCTGTTCACGGTGCGGGCGGCGCGGACGGTGCGCGCCCAGTACGTCGAGCAGGCCCGCGAGGACGTCAGGCGGGAACACGCGGCCCCTGGGGACCGCTGAACCGTCATGCCAGTGGCACCCACCACCACCCACCGACGTCGTGGCGACCGGCCCGCAGCGCTGCCTGCCGCGCGCCCCGGTTGCGCCCGTGGATGGTACCGCTGAGCACCTGTCCGGTCGGTGGCACCTGACGGGCGAGCAGGGTACTCAGGGCCGCGCCCAGACCGTGCCCGCGCGCCGGTGGTGTGAGCAGCAGTTCCTGCACCACCTGCGCGTCCAGCCCGAGCTGGCTGTGCGCGAGCGTCCCGGCGTACCCGCTCCACTGCCCCTGCCACACGACATCGAACATGGTGCCGGCGTCGATGGCCTCCTGAAGGTCGTCGACGCTGATGACGCCGGCCTGCCCGCGGTGCGCCGGGTGGTCGACATCCACGGCGGCGTAGGCTGCGACGGCCTGGGAGTGGTGGGAGCTGTCCCGCGTCGGGGTGAGGCGCAGATCGTCAGGCGCTGGCCGATCCCGCAGGTCGGCCAGCGGCGCGGCCAGCACACGCAGGTCGGGCCCGAGGTGAGCGAAGGTGTCCAGCGCTGCACATGACCAGAAGCGCAGCCGGGGAGGGCCAAACGCTGCGTACGATCTGGCCGCCGTGACCAGGGCCGGCAGGTCGGCGGGCGTGACCGGGCGGGAGGTCACGCTCACGTCCACAAAGGGCCGCGAGACGTCGCCGCCTGTGAACCGGATGCTGAGCATGGCCTGCAGGTCTGGCGTGACGGCGTGCCACGTGTTCAGATAGGCCTCCACGGGCGGCCCGGCCTGGAGGGTCGCGGCGCGCTGCTGGGCGATGTCACGGTCCGTGGCGAGGTCGAGGTCGATCGTGTGCTCCCCGGCCAGCCGGCTCAGGCGGTCGGGACGACTGCTCCACTCCAGGGTGCGGGGGTGCTGCGCGGCGAGGCTGTACCGGGCCAGGTCATGGACAGTGGGCAGGTCGGGCTGGATCACTGCTCCGATCGTACCGGGGCCCCAAGCCATCGGCGTCGGCCACATGGCGCATCCTGCTATCCTGGGTCATACCTAACGAGCGTTTGGTTCCGCCTCTCCCCTGGTCTCGGAGGTCACCGCATGAAGACGAAGAACGAGTGGATGCACAGCGTCTACAGCCCCGCCGCACAGAAGTTCCCGGAGCGCAAGTACACCTTCAAGAACCTCTCGGACATGGAGCCAGAGCCGATCTACACGGCCGACGACCTGAAGGACTGGGACGCGGAACGCGACCTGGGCTATCCCGGCGAGTTCCCGTATACGCGTGGTGTACAGCCCAGCGTGTACCGGGGCAAGCTCTGGACGATGCGGATGTTCGCGGGCTTCGGCAGCGCCGAGCAGACCAACCAGCGCTTCCACGCGCTGCTGGGGGCCGGGCAGACCGGGCTCTCGACGGCCTTCGACCTCCCGACCCTGATGGGCTACGACTCGGATCATCCCTTCAGCCGCGGCGAGGTCGGCAAGTGCGGCGTGGCCGTGTCCTCGCTGGCCGACATGGAAATCCTGTTCCGGGGCATCGACCCCACCGCCGTCACCACGTCCATGACCATCAACAGCCCGGCCAACGCGGTCTGGGCCATGTACATCGCCAACGCGCAGAAACAGGGCAAGGATCTGGGACAGGTCGGCGGCACCATCCAGAACGACATCCTCAAGGAATTCATCGCGCAGAAGGAGTTCATCTATCCGCCCGCCCCCAGCGTGAAACTGGTCATCGACACCTTCGAGTGGGGCCCGAAGGTGGTGCCGAAGTGGAATTTCATCAGCGTGTCCGGCTACCACATCCGTGAGGCCGGGGCGACCGGCGTCCAGGAACTGGCGTTCACGCTCGCGGACGGGTTCCACTATGTCGAGAAGGCGCTGGAACGCGGACTGGACATCGATGAGTTCGCGCCCCGGATCTCCTTTTTCTGGGACATCCACAACGACTTCTTCGAGGAGATCGCCAAGCTGCGGGCGGCCCGCCGGATCTGGGCCCGGCAGATGCGCGACCGGTACGGTGCCAAAAATCCCCGGAGCTGGATGCTGCGCACCCACTCGCAGACGGCCGGCGTGAGCCTCCCCGCCCAGCAGCCACTGAACAATATCGCCCGCGTGGCCATCCAGGCCCTGGCCGCCGTGCTGGGCGGCACCCAGAGCCTGCACACCGACGCCTTCGACGAGGCGCTGGCCCTGCCGACCGAGGAGGCCGCGACCATCGCCCTGCGCACCCAGCAGATCATCGCGTATGAGACCGGCGTGGCCGGCGTGGTCGATCCGCTGGCCGGCAGCTACTACGTCGAGAAACTGACGGGCGACATCGAGGCGGCGGCGCTGGGCTACATCGAGCAGATCCGCGCCATGGGCGGCGTCGAGGCCGGCATCGATTCGGGCTTCTTCCAGCTGGAGATGGCCGAGGCCGCCTACCGCTACCAGCGGGAGGTCGAGACGAAAGACCGGATCGTGGTGGGCGTGAACGACTTCGTGCAGGACGCCGTCGAGGTGCCGATCCAGCTGATCGACCCCCAGGTCGAGAAGGTGCAGGAAGCGCGTCTGGCCCAGGTGCGGCGTGAGCGTGACCCTGCCCGCGTGGACGCCGCACTGGCGGCCCTGCGCGACACCGCCGTGACCGGCGCGAACTCCATGCCGGCCTTCCTGGAGTGTGCCCACGCCTACGCCACCCTGGGCGAGCAGATGGACGTGCTCAAGGGCGTCTATGGCGTGTATACCGAGCCTGCCCTGGTGTAGGCACCGAGGTGAACGGCAGACGCCCCGGGGATGCCGGGGCGTCTGCCGTTCGAGCGGTGCCTAGAAGGTGTAGCTCTTGGGCACCACCACGACGCCCTTGTCGGTGACCGTGAAGCCCCGGGCCCGGTCGTGCTCGACATCCAGGCCGATCTTGGTGCCGGGCGGCAGCTGGACGTTCTTGTCGATGATCGCGTTGCGGACGTGTGAATTGCGGCCGACCTCGACGTCGTCGAACAGGACGCTGCTCTCGACGAGCGAGTACGAGTGCGTCCGGACGGATCGTCCCAGCACCGAGTCGCGGACGGTACCGCCGCTCAGGATGCAGCCCCCGGCCATGATCGAGTTGAAGGCCTGGCCCTTGCGGCCGTCGGTCTCGTGAACGAATTTAGCGGGCGGGCTGAACTCACTGCTGGTGCGCAGCACCCATTCGGGGTTGTACAGGTCGAACTCGGGATTCACGCTCACCAGATCCATGTTCGCCTCGTAATAGGCGTCCAGGGTGCCGACGTCGCGCCAGTACGTGTTCGGGCCGACCTGACCGGGCACCGGGTTGCGGTGGTAGTCGTAGGCCTGCACGTTGTAGCCGTCGGCCAGGGCGCGTGGGATCACGTCACCGCCGAAGTCGAATCCCTCCTCGCCGCCGGCCATGTTGGTCTCCAGCAGTTCCTCCAGGGCCCGGCGCGAGAAGATGTAGTTGCCCATGCTGGTCAGGCTCATGCCGGGCTGGCCGGGGATCGCGGGCGGATCCTTGGGCTTTTCCAGGAAGTCCGTGACCTTCCAGCGGTCATCGACGTGCATGATGCCGAACTGGTGGGCCTGCGACTGCGGCATGGGGTACGCCGCGATGGTCAGGTCGGCGCGCGTGTCGATGTGGTGCTGCAGCATGTGCTCGACGTTCATCTTGTAGATGTGGTCGCCGCTGAAGATCGCCACGTAGTCCGAGTCGTGGTTGTCGATCAGGTGCAGGTTCTGGTACACGGCGTCGGCGGTGCCCCGGTACCACACCGGGCCGAGTTCCTCGAAGCGGTACATCTGGGCCGGCACCAGCGTGATGAAATAGTCGCTCAGGAACGTGCCGAAGCGCCATCCGCGCTGGATGTGCTCCGTCAGGCTCTGCGCCTTGTACTGCGTGAGGACGTAGATGCTGAACACACCCGAGTTGATGAAGTTGTTGATGGCAAAATCGATGATGCGGTACTTGCTGCCGAACGGCACGGCGGGCTTGCTGCGCTTCTGCGTGAGCGGCGCGAGACGTGAACCCTGCCCGCCCGCGAGAATCATGCCCAGGACACGTGGTTTCATCAGTTCCCCCTACGGAAAGAAGGCGTATGCGCCCGGTCGGTGCACCGGGACGCGATGTGGACGTGCCGCCACTCTAGCGTGCTGGGGCCAGCTGACCTGAACGGTTTACTTAGCGAGGTCACAGAGTCCTAGACCTCGCCGGCACCCCCGGCCAGGCGCGCCGCGAGCAGCCGCGCGGCCTCCGCCTCGGTGAGCGGCGTGGCCCCGAGCTGGGTCCGGATGAAGGTGGCCTGCCGTTTCACATACTGCCGCGTGGCAAGGTCGATCCGTGTGGCCGCCGCCCCGACGGAGAGGTGTCCGCGCTGCACCGCCAGGGCGTCCCGGTAGCCCAGTGCCTGCCACACGGTCGGCTGCGGCTCGGTGTCCGGATCGACATGCGCGGCGAGCCACGCCGCCTCCTGCGGCCAGCCTGCACGCAGCATGCCGAGGGTGCGCTCCGCGATCCGGTGGGTGGTCTCGTCCGCCGCACGCCCGTACGCGATCACCTCGCACGCAAAGGCCGGTGGCCGCAGTGGGTAGTCCCCCGGCACACGCCCGGTGCGCCGCAGCAGTTCCACGGCCCGGACGACCCGACGGGGATTGCGCTGCATCCGGGCCTCCTCCGCCGGATCAGCGGCGCGGATCTCGGCCAGCAGGGCCTCCAGCCCACGGGCAATCAACTCGGCCTCGACGGCGCGCCGCATCTCGGGATCCGACGGCGGCGTGGTGGGCAGGCCGCGCTGCAGGGCCCGCAGGTAGAAGCCGGTGCCGCCGACGAGCAGGGGCACGGCGCCCTTGTCCACGATGGCCTGGACGGCCGCCTCGGCATCCGCCACGAATCGGGCCACGTCATAGTTCTCTGTCACGTCCACGATATCGAGCAGATGGTGGGGCACCCCGTGACGTTCGGCGACCGTGGGGGTGGCCGTGCCGATGTCCAGGCCCCGGTAGACCGTGAAGGCGTCGACCGCGATGATCTCGACCGGAACCGGTGCAGCCAGCGCCGCCCGGACGGCCAGCGCCGATTTCCCGGAGGCGGTCGGCGCGGTCAGGATCGGGACGCGGATCACGCGCGGCAGTCTACGGAATCCCACGCCATCTGATGCTAGCGTGAAGGGCATGAACGAGCCGGTACTCGCGCGACTGCACCAGCTGATGACCCTGCGGGAGCAGGTCGAGACCCTGGGCACGGGCGGCCCGTGGATCCCCGCCGCCGACTGGACGGACGAGGACACGCACCTGGTGCTGCATCTGGATGTTCCCGGTGTGGCGGCCGACACCCTGGAACTGCTGGAGGAGGGCCCCACCGTGACGGTGGCGGGCGAACGCAGCGCACCCGGTCGCCTGCTGGGCGGCGACCGGCCCTCAGGCGCGTTCCGCCGCTCGCTCACCTTCCCTCAGGACGTCCTGCCCCAGACCGGCGAGGCGCAGCTCGCCCACGGGATCCTGACGGTCCGGTTCCAGAAACGTCATCCGACCATCGACGTCGATGCCGAGCACCTGGATGCCGGTGGCGATCCGGGTGGCCACGACGCGCCGTGACCGCTGTCCGGCGAGTGTGACCGGGCTCCGGTGACGCTGAGGCCCGGTGGGATACTCTGGTGGGATGTCGACTCTTCGTAGAATTGACCAGATCGGGGCGTCGCTCGTGGACACCACCGTCGAGGCCATCCACATCCGCAAAAGTGATCCCAAGCCCCCGGAAGCGAGTGTGGCCGAAATCGTGGGCCTGCCCGGCACCTACCGCATCGGCAAGACCTACTTCGACAACCAGGGTCGGCGCTGCGTGAAGGTCACGCGCCTGCACTGATTCAGGTTCAAAACACGACGGTTGTGACGACCCCGCTCCTGGCGGGGTTGTTTCATCTGAGCGAAGACAACGAGTGATGTGTAGTACCCGGCCCGTTCGATCTGCGTCCTGATTGTCGAGGGTGCGGCGACACACCTGCTTGGGACGGCTTCATGAAGCTTCAGCCGATCCAGGCCACGTGGGTTAACCCCCTACCCGACGACACGCCATCCCACTACAGTTCAGTCATCCAGTTCAGATCACTCGTGCGGGACGTCATGCGCCCGACGCGCCTGATCTATTCACTGGCTGCACAGCACTGATCGAGAAACCCATTCTCTATCGTCAGGCCGTGCCGTGTACCTAGGCCGCCGGAGTTCAGGACGTCCATCGCCCCGTCATGCCCACATCTTGCTTTACCACATCACTGGAGACGCCATGCGAGTATTGCCCCCGGTTCTGATCCGTTCACTTGGCACCGTCGCTGTTACCGCCCTGCTCGCGGCATGCGGCTCCCAGACGCCCACGACCGCGTCTGTGCCGACGCTCGTTCCGCTGACTCTGCATCTTGGCGGTCTGGATGGCGTGAAGAGCGCCTCACTGAAGCCCCAGGGGGTTCCATTCAAAGACGATGGCACCTCCGCCGTCCAGTCTGTGCATGTGAAGGTCTACGAGGAATACAGCACGGACGGAGGCAGCGTTCCCCTTCGTTTCGATGCCGACGGCAACCAGAATCCGAACGGTAGCCATGACTACATCGAACTGACTCCTGCTCAGATGACGGCCGAAATCCGTCTCGCGCCAGGCACCTATGACTTCGAGGCGACGGGCCTCACCGCCACGACCAGCGGCGTTGCCCTCGCCTACGATCTCCAGAGCAACCAGACGATCACCGCAATGGGTGGGCCTTCCGAAGACTCCGTCACCTTTAGGTTGCGCACCCTGATCGGCGAGGTGAGTCTGGAGCCCGTGTTGCCGGTCAATTACGTGCTGCCGGGCCAGACCCTCGACCTGAAGCTGATCGTCCAGACGCCGGAAGTCGCCGGCGGTCAGCGCTACGCCGTACCGCTGTCCGACTATTCCTTCTTCGAGACGACTGGTTCCGAGACTCACGGCGTGACGGTGCTGGAGACAAGCAAACTGGGTGAGCGCATTCAGGTCACGTCGCCGGAACCGGAAAGTGGATACACCGATGTGTTGCTGTATCAGAAACTTCAGGGACTGGCGACACCCAACCCCACCGTTGCCACCTTCGGCGTGACTTTCAGCCGGCCATACTACTCCACCACGGGGCTGGGGGTAGATCTGGAACGTCCCTTGCTGGAAGCGCGATCAGAGGGCTACCGGGGCGTGTCTGTGATCTTCATCAAGGTCAGGGATACCGTCGGAGTGGCCCGGGTCGAGATCTTCGAGGGCGTGCGGCTGGTGGCCAGCACCGACGACCCGAGCCGACCCATTGACGACGATGATTTTGGAACACTCGCCTACACCGGTGGCGACCCAACTGTGCCCCACGACTACACGGTGGTCGCGCAGGACACCTCGGGCAATGAGACGCGGGTACAGGTACACGCGGACGTGGTGCCTCCCTACGATCCGCCAAAGCCCTGATACCGGTTCGACACTATTTGGGGGGGCATGCTGGGAACCGATCGCCATGCCCCCAGTCGCCCGCATGGACGGCCCAATCGTGTCTGGACGACCACCGCACTTGCGCCCCCTGCCACGCAATGACCGACTACGACATCGGGCCACAGGCAGTGTTCAGATCAACGTCCCTGCAAGACTGACGGAACAGTCTCGAACGCTCAGGAATCAGCCGGCGCCCCGGTTCACCGGCCCAGCCACGTGGTGTCGACCGGGCCACTGGACGTTGCACCGGTGGTGACGATCAGCTGATCCGCGATGACGTCCGCGACTGGAGACTGCCGCACGGCGGGCAGGGCGCTTCTCGCCGACCAGCGGTTCGCGGCCGGATCATAGGACAGCACCGCACCCGACTCCGCGCCCTCGTTCTGCCCGCCGGTCCGGGCCGTGGTCACGCCTCCGACCGTCACCAGCCGCTGCTGCCACGCCACCGTGGAGGCCGTGATGTGCCCCAGCGGCATGGGCAGGGGGGCCACCGCGGTCCAGCGGTCCGTGGACGGGTCGTAGCGATCGACGTTCGTCACGTTGCCGTAGGCCTCATTGCCCAGAGACTGTCCACCGACGGCATAGATCAGGCCGCCGAGCACCACACCCGCCAGGTGATTGCGCGCCCTGGGCAGGGGGGCCCGCGGCATCCAGCGGGTGGGGGCATCGAGATCGAGCACCCAGTGCTCCGGCGTGTCGCGGATGTACGCCCCGGTCGCGCTGCGCTCGGTGCCGCCGAAATAGTGCAGGCGCCGGTTCAGGCGCACCAGCGCGCCGGCACCCCGCGCGGCCGGCAGCGGCGGCATCGCCGTCCAGGTGTCGAGCACCGTGTCGTACCGCCACACGTGCGCCGTCTGCGGCCCCGGATGGTTGCCCAGGAATCCACCGGCGACATAGATGGCCGCGCCATCCACGGCCGTGCCGGCGTGGGTGAGGGCCTCGGGCATCTCGCGGCGGGTCGCCCAGCGGTCGGTCGCGGGATCGTACACCCACGCCCCACGCGTCGCGGCGGGCTTCGTCCCGTTCAGGTTGGTGTAGAACCCGCCGAACACGTGCAGCCTGCCGTTCACTGCGGCGCCCTGGGCCTCGTACAGCGTGCTGGGCGCGGGCGTACGGGCCGTCCACGCCACCGTCCTGGGCAGGATCTCCACGGCACTCACCGTGGCGTTCTCCACGCCCCGGATGAAGTCCAGGTCGACCGCACCGTCCTGCACGGTGACGTCGAACGAGCGCACCACACTGCGGGCCGCGCCGCCGGCCGCCTGGAACACGTCGAAGCTGCTCAGCACGGTGGCGTTCTCCAGCCGGACGTCGAACACCCGCTGACCGGGCGCGGTCTTGCTCAGTTCCGCGAACTGCAGCCGCACCTGGTACGGGCCGTTGACGACCGGAATGCGGAAGCTGAACGCGGAGGCGCCCGCCGGAATGCCCTGCGACTCACCGCCGGTCCATTCCGACTGGAGCACCGTGGCGTTGGCCGGGGGCGCGGGATTGGCGATGGCTGGTGGAACGGCCGGCGTGTAGGCGAAGCCGCCCCGCACATAGCCCTGGCACGCCGCCACATCCGCGCACGCCGCCCACGTCACGCCGTCGACCGTCTGGGCCGCTCCACCGGCATTGAGACGTACCACCGGTGCTGGGGCCACCGTGGCCGGAGCGGCGCCACACGCCCTGAGCATGGTGCCGGCCCAGTCGGCATGGTCGTACGACCCGCCGTCGCCGCCGTCGGTCACGGCAAGCCGCAGTTCGGTCCGGTTCGTGATGTCGACCGAGATGGCACGGGCCGGACTGGCTCCGGTCAGCACACCGCTGTCGAAGAGTCGGACACCGTCCCCGAAGACCTGGAACACCACGCTGCCGCGACTGCCCACCTCATCGTCGATTCCGACGGTTCCGGTGAGGGTACGGCAGCGCCCCTGAACGTTGAAGGTCATCGACGACGCGGCATGGACACCGAATCCCGTGGCGTAGACGGTGCCGTCCACGGTGATGGGGCGGCCGTCCGCCGCGCCCGTCTCTCCGTTGCTCCGGTTGCGCTCCACCGGCCCCCAGCCGTTTGTCACGGCCACGAACGGCTCGTTGCTCAGGGTGTTGTCACCCGGATCGATGGCCTGGGCCGTGAGGAGCGGACGGCTGGTCGGTGACCCGCCGGCGCTGTCCGGAACCGCGTGGCCACATGCAGCCAGGCCGGTCAGTCCCACCGTCACGATGGCCGCGTGTCGGCCGATCCACCGCCACACCCCGCTCGACGGGGGGGCACCACTGCTGTTCTCGTCCATGGTGGAACCTCCTTGGGTGAAGGCAGACCGCCCGGGGTGACCCGGGCTCTGGTGTGTCGTGATGGAACTGTAGCAGCGTAGATCCTGTCCGGTCTTCGCGAATGAAGCACGCGCCATGCCGCATGGAGTGTGCCCTGGCGGTGTCCCGGCGTCAGGCCGCGCACGCGGCTCCTTCTCCCGGAACTGAAAATGGCCCGCGCGCAGCGGGCCAATCCGTGGTGGGCGGTGAGGGATTTGAACCCCCGACCAATCGCTTGTAAGGTGACCGTATCCCCGGCCCCGCCCCGCCCCCGCCCTCCCGCGTCATCCCCCCCAGTCGCGTTCTGGACGGCATTCCCGCCTCCGCTCATGCCACCCCATCCCCGGAGGTACCGGGTCGTTCCGCGTCGCATTACGCACGACATTCCGCACGGCGATGACCACCCGCCAGCCCTGGAGATCGGTCGGCCGCTGGGCCACGGCGGGGTGCGGCACCGGGAGCGTGCTCACCCCGTCCGCTGCGGCCATGGCCCGCCCCGCCCGCGTCCCGAAGCTCACGGCCCGCCGTGTCGGCATGGGGCTCCTCATGGGGTACGCGACGCGGCTCTTCCTCGGGATGGCGGTGGGCAGTGCTGGGGCCTTCGTGGCCGCGTGGAATGATCCGACCCACCATTAGGAAGCGGCCGCCTTACCAGTCGTGACGGGTGCTGGTGTGTACGGGACGGTGCGGCTTGCGGGCGAGGTTCAGCGGTGGTGGCGCACCCACACGGTCGGCAACCCGCCCAGTTGAACCGTCACAGTTGTGTGCCAAATCCGGCTTTAGATTTCTGGTATGGACGAACCCCGGCCCGTGCTGACGCTGTTGGTGCCGGCCGCATGGGAGGTCGTCCCAGACGGTCTGGCGGAGCTCCGCCGCCACCTCTCCGACGAGTACGGCGCGACCCTGGTGCTGCGGCCTTCCACCCGGCGGTTGCCGATCGCCGTCCGACTGTACTCAGGCCCGTGGCCGGCCGAGGTGGATGACTTGGTGCGCCCCCTGGTCGATGCCGCCTTCTTTACCCTGGACTGGCTGAATCTGGAGGATGTGGGGTGAAGGCGACCCAGCGGCCGTGCTCGGCGCCACAGCTGACGTCCTCGGGCACCCCGCTGGTGATCGAGATGGACGGCCGCACGTACCGGCTCAGTCAGGAGCTGGATCAGTTCCGGGCCGGCGGGCGCTGTTGGCTCGGCGAGCCCTCGCGCGACGTGTGGGTGCTCGCGTGCGGGCCGGTCACGCTGGAGATCGCCCGGTTCGACGTCGAGTGGAATGGGTCGCAGTGGTGGGTGCTGCGGATTCAGGATTGAAACGAACTATCGCCCCATCCCGGTGTCGGCCGGGATGGGGCGATGAACGACGTTGATCTCCTCCGCACGTGACCGGTTGCACACCATGACGTCCCAAACGTCAGGTTCTGAGCATAGGGGAGCTCAGTTGCCGCCGCCGTCACGCAGACGGTACCAGCCGGGGCCGACGCGATCCAAGTCGCGGTGCCGGCAGTGTGGGGCGTCTGCGCACAGGTATGACGTCACGTAAAACCGGGCGTAGGACGCGCGGATGGTCGAGTCGCCCACCTTCAGACGCTCCATGACCTCATACAGGCGAAAGTCGCGGTCAGGACGATCCTGAGTGAGTTCGTCGATGATCTGCAGCAGGATCTCTCGGGGTGGCCGCTCAGCGGTGGGCAGGGATCGGGGGGGCACGACGCCGCCCACAGTATTCGAACTGCAGTCATCTGACATCGAATGCCCATCTGGATGGTGCGGTACCGCCGGGTGCCGAGCGAAGAACCACCGGTCAGGGCGTGTTCCCCGTTGTGAATGCCGCGAGTGCCGGGGCGTCCTCACGACCGATCGTTGACCGTCCTGCGGTGTGCTGCTCCCCTCCATGCGCGCCGTCCATGTGTGTCGGCTGACCTTCTTCTGACCGATTCAGCCTCGCGCGGTGAGCCCCTGCATGATGAGGGCGACGAACAGGATGAGGGCCACGGTGACCAGCACGACCAGCACCCAGGTGGGAACGGAGTCGAACCGGGGTGGTGGCGTCTTCGGCACCGCTTGACCGTACTCGGCGCGACGTCCCCCAAATCTGACCGGTACGCCACATGAACGCCTCTGGCTCAAGTCGTCCGATACGTCAGGGCTTGGGTGTGGTGTCCAGCGGCGCGTCGTTGAAGCTCGGCGCGAAGTCGCTGTCGGTGGCCGGACGGCCCAGCGCGTTGTCGCCCCCGCTGGGATCGACCGGGATGCCGGCGGCCGGCACCGCCTCCGGCCCGAAGACCTTCTGGAACGCGGCCTCGATGAACGCGGTGATGCCGTCTCCACTCAGCAGCGGAATCACCCACGGCTCGACCATGTCCGGCAGCGCCGCGCGGGCCGCGACGATCAGCACGAGCTGGGCCGCCTTCGCCCGCTGCTGCCCGCTGAAAACCCCCTTCAGTTCCTGTACCGCCGTGACGGCCTCCTCGGCCAGGGCCATCAGCTTGCCGATGGTGAACGGGGGGCGCAGCAGCTCCTGGGCCTTGGTGATCAGCACGGGCAGGTGCGTGTCCACCCAGGTCTGCAGGGCGGTCTCCTGGGCGCTGGTGGCGGTGCCGGCGAGGGCGAGCAGGCTGGTCAGTAACGCAACGTTCTTCATGGTGGTCTCCAGAGTGGGCACGGGGCCGGGCGTGAGACGGGGCTGATCAGTCGCGGAGCGTGTGCGCGGGATGCGTCAGGGGGAGGGCGTCCGGCACGGCTTCGATCGCCGCACCGCGCGGATCGGTCGGACTCACGGCGACCTGGGCCGCCACCTGGGCGGCCTGTTTCGCCTCACGGGTCTCGATCGTGTTCCGGCTGATGGCGTCCCGGATCCCCACCCCCATGAGCGCGGCGGGGATGACCAGAAACTCGGCGGGCAGATCCGGCAGCCCCCGCACGCGCAGGGCCACCGTGCCGGCCAGCCACAGCAGCAGGAGGGCGGCGCCGAGGTACGTGCGGGACTGCGTGACGGGCTTGTCCATCGGTGGGGGCTGGGTCATGGGCGGCGCTCCAGGGTGACGGCCAGGCCGTCGATGGTCACGAGGGTGTTGTTGTAGACCCACTGGCGGGTGCGGGGGGCGGGCACCAGCTCGCCGCGCAGGTCGCGCAGCTGCACGGTGAGGCCGGGCGGCCCTGGCTCCGGAGCGGGCTGCGCCATCGCGTCCTGCCACGGCATGACCGGCACGCCCGGCAGCGGATCCGTCCACTGGAAGTGCATGCCGTCGGTGGGGTTCCAGCGCCCGCCCCAGTGCCACCCACACTCCTCGAAGCAGCGCACCACGTCGAGATGCATCTGCATCCGGGCCGGGGGCAGACCGTACCCGTTCGTGCCCGCGTCGAAGTCAATGGCAGCACCGTACGCGTGCAGGCTCACGGGATTGGCGTAGTTCCACAGCATGTGCCGGTAGACCGTGCTGCCGCTGTAGGTGTGCAGGTGCCGGGTCAGGCCCCGCCGGTCGAGCTCGGCCCACGTGGCCGCGAACACGGGGGCGACCTCGCGGTGCAGGCGGATGGCGGCGACCGGCTGCGTGCCAAACGGCGGGAAGCCCGGCAGATTCGCTGTCGGGAGGCTGACGATCTGGGCGGCGAACGCGGCCGATGGCGTGAACTGCCCCTTGCCCGTCTGGGTGCACCCAGCTGCTGGGTCGCCGTAGAACCCAACCAGGTCGGCCCGCGTTCCGCCACCCGGCCGAGACTTGATTGCTGCCGCGAAATCAAATGGGGTCACTCAGTCCTCCTTGGGGTCGATCCAGGTCGGTGCCGGCACGCCACACTTGCCGGCCAGCTCTTCAGCTTTCAGCCGGGCGCTCAGAGCGGCCCAGCGCCACGCATCGCGGTTGCGGGTCACGGCTTCCAGCCGGGCCTCCAGGCTCGTCACCCGCGCTTCGAGGACGCCCACCCGCTCGGCGAGCCCCTCGCGCATCTCCTTCTCCTGCCCGCTGCTGCCGGTGAAGATGCCCCGGATCAGCACGCCCAGGGCGGCCAGACCCGTGGTGCCGCCCAGCAGCGTGATGGCCGTGTCCAGGGCGGTCTTGGTCGACCCCTCAGCCATGCCGCTGCCTCATGACGTACCGCTGGAACCAGCGGACGCGCACCATGGTCAGCCACAGCGAGCGCATGAACAGTGCCCCGCCCAGCAGCCCGTACCCGTAAAAGCACGCCGAGCCGAAGATGAGGCCCCCTCCCTGCCAGAACATGGCTCCGATCCAGAACAGCAGCAGGGCGCTGAACGGGGTGACGATCATGCCGAAAGGGACGCGCGACGGCACCACGAACAGCAAGAAGGCCGCTGCCAGGTTCCACAGGCCCCACGTGGCGAAGGGGAACGAGTCGTCGAAGGCGCTGTACCCCGTGAACAGCAGCGGGAGGTTCTGCCGAATGATGGCGATCACTCCGAACAGGACGTGCACTCCGACCAGGTGCATGCGGGTGGCCCACGCCACCCCATCCCAGAACAGTGGGTCACGGGGCGGCACGCAGCACCTCCGCTGGCCGCCACCGGCCGGGTGTGCCGGTCACCGTATTCGGGGCGTTCTCGTCGAACCATTCCCAGCGCCAGGGTGGGCGGAGCAGCGTCCACAGCTCGGCGTTCGGCACGGGCCGGGTGACGGGGTGCGCGGCGGACGCGACCTCCCACGCACCCCGCTCGGGCTGGATGGGCTGGTAGGGCGCGCCGTCTCGAACCACGTTCAGGGTGCTGGACTTCCGGACGCGCAGCACCGTGTTCCACGCGCACGCGGGCGATGGCCGCAGCACGGCCCGGTACGCCACGACCAGCGTGTAATCCGGAATGACCTGCAGGTGGCACGACGGGGGCGCGGGAGGCGCGAGGAGCGCGGCCGTGGCTGTCAGCCACCCCACGCCCAGCACCGCGGCCCACGTGCGGGAAGACCCACGCCGGGTGGACTGAGGCTCAGGGCGCACCGACACGCACCCCCGCCGCCGCGACTCGGAGATCCCACGCGGCGACCGCATCCAGCAGGGCGGTCGCCGGCACCGCGCTGGTGCCCACCTTCACGTTCCCGCCGGCGTCCGCACACCCGGCCGTACCCCAGCTCCAGTCCCAGCGGGCATCGGGCTTGCTGACCTTGGGGCGTCCCCAGCCGACCGTGTTGTCCCTAAAGACGATGCTCCCCTCAGCGCGGGGTTCCTTCGGATAGTTGCGGCAGTACAGCCCGGCGTCCGGGGTCGCGTCCAGCAGCGTCCCGTCCGGGGCCTTGCCGGTACCCAGCACCGTGTTGCCCTGCACGAGCATGTTCGAGCCGCCCGCGACCGCCACGCCGTAGTTGCTCGTCTCCAGCACGGTGTTATTCACGGCCTGCTGGTAGGCCGATCCCTTGCCGTCGCCGAGCATGATCCCGCCGCCCGTGTAGTCCATGCTGACCGGCACGCCGTATGCGCCCTGGATCAGGTTGTCGTGCACGCGGATCGGCGAGCTGGCGGTGCCGACACTGGCGTAGATGTTGATCACGTCCTCGACGTGGCCAGACAGCGGCGTGTTCTCCACGCGGTTCCAGCCGATGTCCACCCCAGGTGCCTTCACGGCGTTGAGCTGTACGAACTGCACGCGCTGGAACGTCTTCTGCCAGCCGCCTCGGCCGTCGCTGAACCGGCCGTCGAGGTCGCGGGCCACTTTGTACCGCACCACCACCGTCGGGCCGGAGGGTTTCGGCCTCAGGGCGTTGATGTAGATGCCGCTCGTGCGTTCCAGGGTGTTGCCCTCGACGACCACCGACTGGGCGCCCTCGGCGTGGATGAAGCGCCCCAGGCTGCGGGTGACCACGTCGGGGTTGAGCGCCGTGCCGCTGCAGCTGCGCACGGTGAGCTGGGCACTGATCCAGGGCGCACTGATCAGGTGGCCCTTGCCCCGCACGCGGCAGCTCTGGAGCACCACGGGTTCGCTCGTCTTGACCAAGACGGCGGGCACGGTGGCGTCCAGGCTCTCCCAGTTGCCGCTGTACGTGCCGCCCTTGGTGATCACCAGCGGGCCGCTGTAGGCCGGTGCGGGAGGCGTGACGACTGGCGGCGTGGGGACAGGGACAGGCGCGGGCACCGGTGCCGGGGTGGGCGTGGGCGCAGGCGTCGGTACCGGGGTGGGCGTGGGGGTCGGCACCGGGTCTGGGGCGGGCGTCGGCGCCGGGACGGGATCCGGCGCAGGGGCGGGGACAGGTTCCGGCGCAGGGCTGGGTGCGGGTTCCGGCGCAGGGCTGGGTGCGGGTTCCGGCGTGGGCACGGGCACCGGTTCAGGGGCGGGCACCGGGTCAGGCACTGGCGTGGGCACCGGTGCCGGATCTGGTGTGGGCACGGGGGCCGGACTGGGCGCTGGGGCCGGCGTGACGACCGGCGGCGGGGTGGTCGTCGGCGGGGTCTGCTGTTCCTGGCGCGGCGGTGCCTTACACGCCAGCAGCAGCAGGGGCAGCAGGATCAGGGCGCGCGTCGTCTTCACGCCCCCAGGGTCGGCCTGGGCGTGACACCCGGCACGGCCCACTGGGACACACCGATGGAATTCAGTTCAAGCGCAGGTACTCGAGGGACACCCAGGCCTCAGGCGTCATGTCCTGCTTGCGGATCGAATCCAGCAGCTGCTCGTCGGCCTCCCGGCGGGTCGCGAAGGTCTCGCCGGGCTGGGCGTCCGGCACCTCGGCGACGAAGGTGAGGCCCTGGGCATCGCGCTGGATCTGGAATCGGGTCATCTCGCTCCTCACGCCGCCGGGTTGCGCCGGCCGACCACGACACCCGCCGCGTCGCGCTTGCCCTGGATCTCGGCCATGGCGCCGTCGAGGGCCGACTGGGGAATGGCGCCCACTCCCCCATTGAACCGCTCGATGCGGCTGAACACCGTCCCACGCGCGCTCGTGCCGTTATCCGGGCCATCCTTGCGGCGGTTGGGGTCGCTGTCGGTCGGCGCCCCCCACCCGCCGCGCAGACCGTCCGTGATGCGCCCAGACGTGTCCGCGCTGCTGCCGTAGTCGCGGTCATAGTGCATGGTGTCGGGGGTGCCGTCCGGCCGCACGCCCCCGATCGCCACACCCCGGTTGTAGGCCACCACGTCCCGGAAGCGGGTGTGCCCGCCGCCAGCATGCGCAAACCCGTAGTTGCTGGTCTCCAGGGCGTAGCACTCCTCGGTGCTGAGCCACTTGCAGGTGCTGCCGTCGTAGATGAACCCGCCCCCGCTGTAGTCGCTGCCGAGGTTCATCGGGTAGGCCCCTCTGGCCTCCACGCGCCAGATCACCCGCACGTAATCGGTCGCGCCGTACAGCTGCACGTCGTAACTGTTCCCGGTGTCCTCGATGTAGGAGTCGCCCGGCTCCTGCTCGCTGATGCAGTACTCGACCTGGTACCGGCGCACGGTCGAGCTCGCGAGCTGCCACAGGTTGGCCACCTGCCGGTCGACGTCCACGGTGCTGCCGAGCTTCCAGCCGGTGTTCGTGCTGGTGTCCCGGATCTGCCCGTTGGTGTTCCAGCCGTGCGCCATCCGCATCACGAAGCCCTGGGTGTTATTGTCCCCGAGCTGGGCCTTCTGGGCCCGGAAGCCCTGGGTGCGCCGCAGGTTTACCTGCCGCAGCTCCGAGTGCTTGGCCCCCTCGGGGCGCACCGCCCCCGCGTACTGGCCGGTCGCCATGTGGGTGTGCGGGCCGTGGAAGCTGAAGTCGCTGAAGGTGAACTTGCTGCCACCCGCGCAGCCCACGATGCCGCGCGAGGTGCCGCCGCCGCCGACGCCCATGGCCTGGCCGTGCACGCACCATACCCAGCGGTTCCCCGCCTTGATGTAGATGGCCCGCTTGCCGGTGGTCATGTTGCGCGGGTTCCGGATGTTCGCGGGCAGGTCGCGGAAATCCAACAACCATTTGGCGATGCCGTCGGCCGGATCGGTGGCGATCCGGCCGTACTGGTCGAGCAGCGCCGTGGTGATCACCAGCGTGGCGGCGTCGGTACTGCTCGCGCCCACGCTGTCGTTCCAGTCGTAGGCCGTCCAGGGATCGGCCGGTTCCGCGTACAGAATCCCTGGCGTGACGATCCGCACCGGGACGATCCGGGTGGCCTGCGAGGTGTTGCCGGAGGTGTCGGTGGCGATCGCCTTGAACGTCCGGTCACCGTTGTCGGCGGCCGTGACGGCCTTGGTGGCGCTGTACGGCGCGGTGGTGTCGGTGCTGATCAGCGTGCCGTCTACGTAGAAGGCGACCTTCGCCACCCCCCGGTCGTCGGCGGCGGCGGCGTTCAGGGTCACGTTGCCGGCGGCCGTGACCGGATCCGGCGAGACGTCCAGGCTCAGGGTGGGGGCTGCGGTATCGGCGATCGCGACAGTGACGAGCACCGAGGCGCTGGCGGCGCTGCGGCCCGCCGTGTCGGTCACGGTGGCGGTGTAGGAGCGCGTCCCGTTGTCCAGATACGTGAGGGACTCGCTGAACGTGAACGGGGCGGCGCTGTCCATGCCGAGGGGGGTGCCGTTCCGGGCGAAGGCCACCGAGGCGACCGTGACGCCAGAAGCGACGTCGGCCGTGAGGGTGACGGTGCCGGGTTGCGTGATGCGGGCGGTGCTGACCCGCAGCGTCACGGCGGGGATGGCGACCGTGACCGTGGCGCTGGCCTCCACGGTGGCCTGAACGCTCAGGCCGACGGCACGGTAGGTGCGGATGCCGTTGGCGGTCGCGTTCAGGGGCTCACTGTAGGTGTAGGGCGGCGCGGTGAAGGTCGCCACGCGGACGTCCTCGCGGTAGAACTCGACGGCCTGGACGTTCGAGGCCTGGGCGGTGAGGACGACACTGCCGCTGGAGGTGACACTGTCTGGTGTGGCGCTGAGGGTGACGGCCGGCGTCAGGGTGACGGCCCCGAGCGCGATGCGATCCCGCAGGGCGGCGGCGCGCTGCGCGAGGGTGCGGGAGGAAACGCCCATGCGCCCAGGGTGGGGGGTGGGGTGACAGGGGGCGCGAGGCTGCTCGCAGTGGGGACAGGTATGCTCACCCACGTGAAATCGGCAGCGTGGGCGGTGGGGGCGGGACTGGGGTACGGCGCGGCGATCTTGTTCGTGCCCGAGGCGGCGCTGAATTTTAGCCGGGGCAGTGTGGTCTGGGGCTGGTTCGCGGTCTTTCAGGCGGTCGCGTTGGTGGGAGTCGCCACGGCGTTTGCCCGCATTGCGTGGCAGCTGTACCGGTCAGGCGAGTGACCGCGCTGCGTACCTTCCTGGCGGCCCTTCCCTCCATTCCCGGCCTCGGCGTCCTCGGGGCCGTGCTCGGCTGGGTGGGCCTGCGGGCACTGCCGCTGGGTGTGCAGGTGGGGCTGGGCGGGTACGTGCTGCTCACCGTGATCGCGGCAGCCACCGCCCCCCGCCCGGAGTGGGCGCTGATCGCGGCCGAGCTGCACGCCGCGCTGGTGCTGGGCCTGATCGGGCTGGGCACGCGGTGGCAGGATGAACACGGGCGGGCACTGGGTTGGGGGCTGCTGGCGCTGCTCGGGATCGCCGTGGCCTACACCCTCGCCACCGGAGCGGGCCGCCTGACCCATCCGGTGTTTGCGGCTACGTCTATCGGCCTCGGTGGAGCGCTGGCCGTCGCCGTGGCGGCGTTCGGTGGCGTGGGGCGGGTGTGGGCTCCGGTGCTGGCCGTGTCGGGTCTCGGTGCCGTGCTCTGGAGCGGCAGCCGGGGGGCCGCGTTCGCCCTGCTCCTGGGGCTGGCCCTCGGGGCGGCGGTGCGGGGGCGGCGCTGGCTGCTGATCGTGCCTGTCCTCGGCGTGGTGGGCCTCCTGCTGGCGGCCACCCTCGGGGGCGGTACGGTGCTCTCCCGCCTGAGCACGACGCAGGTGGGCGGGCGGGACATCCTCTGGAGCAACGCCCGGACGGTCATCGAGGCGCATCCCGTGGGCGGCGTGGGGCGGTGGCTGCTGGGCAGCGAGTTGCAGCCGCTTGACCCGTGCCGATGGTGGGGCGAACTGGAGCAGCGGGGCGTGCGCTGCCAGGACGTGGCGGGGACGTTTAAGCCCCAGGTCATGAGCCACAACGCCGCGCTGCAAACGCTCGGGGAGACAGGGGCAATCGGGACATTCGCTGAATACCTCCTGCTGGGGGCGCTGGCGTGGGCGGCGTGGCGCACCCGGCGGCCCCTGCTGATCGCGGGGGTCGCCATGCCGCTGGGAATGGGGCTGGCCGACACGCCGCTCCTGTTGCCGGGGCCGTTTGCCGGTGTCCTGCTCTACGTGTTCGGAGGCGCGGCGCTGGTGAGTGCGCCACCGTGGACACGGGCCGATACCGGGCGGGCCGCATTGCTCGGCGGGGCGCTGCTGGGCCTGACCCTCCTGCCGCCCCTCGCGCTGTGGCGCACGGTGGACACGCGGCCCGTGACGGTGGCCGTGACCTCGGTGGGCGAAGACCGGTCAAAGCGCTATCAGGACATTCGGTTCACCCTGACCGCCCCGCCCGGTCCATACCAGCTCGACGCCCTGGCCTGCGTGACCACCTGCACGCATCTGCGAACCATCACCGTCCAGGCCGGGCAGCCGTCGCTGATGCAGGTGTTGCCGCCCGTCTACCCCGTCGAGATCCGTCTGCGCCTGCTGGCCCCCGGTGGCGTGCAGGCCCGCGTGCTGGGGCGGTGGGCGTGGTCAGGGCAGCATGTCCCGCCCCGTACACTGGGGCCATGACCCCGCGCACGGTCGGCATCCTCGCACTAGTGCTGTTTCTGCTGCACGATCACCTCCGGGGGTTGTTCCCGTTCCTGCCGAACCTGCAACTGCCGCTGGCCGGGCTTGCGGCCCTGTGCGCCGTCATCGTCGGGTGGCGACTGACCCGCAGCGCCCTGGTCATGCTGGGCGTGGCGGGACTGGCGGGGGTCGCCGTGCTGACCGCGCCCGAAGTCACCTACATGACGCCGTACAGCGACAGCAAACAGACCTTGGTGCTGCTCACGCTGGCGTTTACCTTGATCCTGCCGCCCCTACTGATCCAGGCCCGCGACCACCTGCGCCAGTACCTGAACGCCCTGGGTCTTGTGTGCGTGCTGATCGTGGCCGGGACGCTGCCCGCGCTGCCCAGCATTGTCAGTGAGAGTGGCCGCCTCGCCATCGGGGAAGACGGCAACCCCATCTGGCTCGCCCGTGCCGCTGGCATTGCCGCCCTGTGGGTCGGGGTCAGCGTGCTGACGGGGCGCCTGCGCCGCCCGTGGCTGTGGGCGCTGGCCCCCATCCTCGGGATCATCGTCCTGACCGGCTCACGCGGCCCGCTCGCCTCCCTGCTGATCGTGCTGGCCCTGCTGCTGCCCCTGCTGGTGCGGCGCGTCACCCTGCCCGGCCTGGCCGTGATGCTCGCCAGTGCCGGGGCGGGGCTGGCCGTGTTTTTCAATCCGATGGTGCTTGATGGGGTGCTGGCCCGCTTCGCCCGTGAGGATCGCTACGGGGTCACCTCCGGGCGCGACACCCTGTGGGCCATCACGACCGGCTGGATCCAGGACGTGCCGGGCGGCATCGGCCTGGGGGGACTGGCCGCGTCCCTGATGCCCTACGCCCGGTATCCGCACAACATCGTGCTGGAGACGTTCGCGGAGCTGGGGTGGGTGGCCGGCACGGGGCTGGTGATCGCGCTGGGCCTCGCCCTGTACCGGCTCGCCCGTGCCGCCCGCTCTCGCCAGTTCGAGGAGGTGATGTTGCTGGGCGTGTTCCTGTTCGCCCTCGGCAACGCGCTGGTGAGCGGCGATCTGACTGGCCCGAAAGAGCTGTACATCGCGGCGGCGCTGAGCGTGATGGTGCCGGGGTTATACCGTCGTGCCCATCATGTCTTCCCAGACCACGGACGGCGTGACCTGCCGGACGCAGATGTATTTCCCGAGCGTGCTGTCTCGGTACAGTAGACCGATATAGAGGTTGGCTGTGGGGCGCTGGGCCGTCGTGCCCGTTCGAATGACAGCAACGTTCCAGATCCCGTCCGGCGCGTCATGCAGCAGTTGGTAGCTCCGGAACTTGACACTCTTGAGCCGGTTTGCCGACGCATTCGGCCCGATGATGTGATGATCCTTGTTGTCCCGCGTGGTGTCCGAGTTCCGGTGGAAGATCGAGTTCTCCCCCGCCACCGGCGAATCCCGAATCGTCGTCACCGCCCAGCTGTCACTGAACAGCAGCGCGGTTCCCGCCGTGATCTGCACGGTGCCCGTCACGATCCCCCCTGCCCGGCTCAGGGCGTCCACCGGCACCGTGATGGTGGTCGCGGCCGACCCGACATACTCCCAGGTCACGCCCCCGTCGGTCGCACTGCCGGTGGTGTGGGTCGGGGCCACCGTGCCCGTCGTGCCGCCCATGGTGGCCCGGTACGCGCGGGTGGACACCGTCATGATCGTCCCAGCCGTGAACGCGGTCGAGGCCGCCCACGCGGTGCCCACGTAGCCCGGGCTGGAGACCACCGTCTCGAGCGGCCCCGTCGTGAGCTGCACACTCGGACGGAAGCGCTGCCCACTGTAGTAGTACCCGGTGGGCGGCACCGCGCCAGGTACAGTCACGACGCTGTAGCCGCTCCCCGTCACCCCGCTGGCCGGGTAGACCGGGATGCCGTACCACCGCACGCCGGCCACATTGTGGAACTCCGCGAGCGTGCCGGTCATGCGCGTCAGCAGGGGTGTCCCATCGACCTTCAGGCCAGGAAGCGTCAGGTCACTCAGCTTGAGCGTGCCCGGCGAGGTCTCGTACAGCGCATAGTCCGGGGTACCGGCCCCGATGTCGAAGTCGCCACAGAGTTTCACGGTCTGCCCCGTGTTCTGGATCGAGATCATGCTGCGCTGGTCGCTGCTGGCACTCAGGCCGCTGAGGTCGAGACACGCACCCGCGACCTTCCACCTCACCAACTCCAGGGTGCCGCCGGACACCGGCTCCAGCATCTGGATCGCGCTGGTCTTGCTGTTGACGTTTTCGTTCCCCCAGCCGCGTCCGGTGGTGTTCCGGAAGGAGTGCCCGATGCCCAGGGAGTCCAGGGCACGGTTCTCCACATACGTCAGGCCCCGGGAGTCCTCCACCACCAGCCCGCCCACACACGTGCTAGCCGTGTTGTTCGCCACGGTCGGGTTCAGGAACAGGCTCTCGGGCACCGGGTTCCCGTCTGGGGCGAGGTCGCCCACGGTATCCCCCTGGCTCACCACGAAGCCCCAGCTGCCCGCGTCCACCGCGAGGTTGTTCGTCAGGCGCAGGTTACGCTTGCTGCTGCCCCGGTTGGCGAACGAGGACTGCACCTTGATCCCGTTGAGCGCGGTCTGGAAGGTGCGGTTGTGATCCACCTCCATGTTGTGCCCGGGGTTCAGGTAGAACCCGTGCTGGCCCAGAATATACTCAGCCACATTGCGCAGCAGCCGGGAGAAGTCCCACCCTGGCCCCGTGAAGTAGCCCTGGGCGGTGCGAGACACGTGGCAGTGGCGGATCGTGGCGTTCGGGCGGCCATCCTCGTCCCAGTTGGAGTGGAGCTTGATCCCGAAGTTGTAGTTGCCCCCGGGTGTGATGTCGCCGGGCCCGATGACGCGCAGGCCGTCCACGAGCAGGTCGCTCACGAGCTCTACGAACAGGCCCGCGTAGCCAGCGCCAGTGAGCAGGCCGCCAAGCACGTTGAAATTGCTCCCACCCGTGATCCACAGCAGGCGGCCCAGGTTGCTGCTCAAGCCGTTCCACTCGCCCGCTCCGAGGCCGGCCATCCTGGGGTTGACGAGTTGCACGTCGGTGCCGCTGAGCTTGAGGAGGGGCGTGCGGGTGGCCTGTTGTTTCAGGCGGGCGCGGCCCTGCCAGACGTACACCTGCCCGTTCAGACCGGAGGCAGTCACGGTGCCGTCCACGCTGTAATCGCCGCCGCCCCGGCCCGTGTACACGACGTACTCCCGGCTGTCATACACCCGCTGGAGCTTGGCCGTGTTATCGGTCAGGTCGTCCGCCTTCAGGCCCATGCCCTCGGCGGTGAACATCGTGAGCGTCTGGAGGCCGCCCGCCCCGTCGACCGTGACCTCCTCGCGAATATTGAAATTGGGAATGTACGGGAACGCGACGCTGCCTTCACCCAGCAGCGGCGTGCCCTCCGGCACCCACGCGCCAGCCGTGCGGATCAGGCGCTGGAGCCCGCCGGCCACGGTGCGCCGCGCCCCCCGCGTGCCATTGGGTGCGGCCGGCGGATCGGCCGTGGTGGCGCTGACGTAGGCCGGGTTGATGCCGGTGACACCCAGGGCGTCTGCCGTGGCCTGCTCCATCTCGGTGAGTGCGGGCTCCACCAGTGCCGTGAGCGCCGCCAGACCGGTCGCTCCATCCAGCAGGGCCAGCCGCGCCGCCTCCGCATCGGCCAGGATGACCCGCCCGCCCCGGATCTCCTCGAAGGCCTGACGGATCTCCGGCCCCGCCACGTACCGCACCGCGTTCTCGGGCACCGTCCGGTAGTCCCACGTGCCCTCAGGAATCCCGTCCCCCACCGTTTCATACGGCTGGATGCGGAAGTACTGCACCGCGGCCCGCTCCTGCGGCGTTCCCACGTACAGGTGCAGGTACTCCTCGACCTCGTAGACGGGGGCCTCGACCGCGCCGTCGGCCGGCACACCGCCCCACAGCTGGAAGGGCACGTAGTCGGTGCCGCGCAGCTCGATGGTGCCCTGGGCCGTCACGACGAGCCGCGCGATCGACTCCCCGATGGTCGTGCCGGTGCCGCTCGCGACCCGAGAAACCGGCCGGAAGATGACGGTGCCCACCCCGGTGCCCACATCGGGCAGGGGGGCGTTGCCGGGCCACGTCGGGCCGGAAGTGACGGTGAGCAGTTTCACGGAAGGCCTCCAGGGGCGATGGGCGTGCGCGAGCGCAAGCCCGTGGGCAGGGTGTAGAGGGGACTGATCAGGTCGTAGACGTGCGAGCCCCGCCACGACAGGCCGCCGAACCCCATCTCGGGACTCGGAGCCTCGGCGAGCCGCAGGACGTCCAGGCGGCCCTGGTGCTCCCACAGCTCATTGACGGCGTCCAGCAGCGCGAGGTGGGCCGCCAGCGCCTGCTCCGCCCGCAGCGGGCTCACGCCGCGCACCACCCAGGTGAGGGTCGCCTGGGACGGTTGCGGGATGATCCCGGTCGCCGGATCGGTGGCGTAGACCCGCCCGGTGGGCGTCTGCTCCACCGATCCACTGGCCTTCCACGCCGGGCGGGTCAGCCGGCACTCGGGGCCAAGGGGCACCAGCACCCCGCCGTAGAGCACCCCTCCCAGGCGCTGCCCGCCGCTCCGCACGCGCAGCGTCATGCTCCGCTCCGGGCGCGCACGGCGTCCTGGGTGGCGTCCATCAGGGCGAGCTGGCCCAGCCAGCGGGCGGCGCGGGCCTCGGCCCCTTCACGCTGCCCGGCCCGCAGGATGGTGCGGACGCCCCCGACGAGCTTCAGGTGCGTCGTGATGCTCTCGACGGTGTTCTCGTAGGTGCTGCCGTCCTCGCGCATCAGCGAGAGCATCGGGCGCGGCGTGACAGGCCCGATCACGCTGCTGCCCTCGACGAGGATCCCGTCCACCGTGATCACCGCCGGGTCGCGGTGAGGCAGGACGTAGTGGAAGGCCGCCAGCCGGGTCAGCAGGTCGGTGTCCGGACGCTCGGGCCGGAACTCGTACAGGATCAGCTGCGCCCCAGGGGACAGGTGGAAGGTGTACGTCAGCGCCCGATCCCCCCGGATCCGGGGCGGCGCGTAGGCCTCCCGCAGGGTGACCCTGCCGTCCAGGGTGGTGCGGGTGACCTGTTCCAGCACGCTGCCGTCGTCGGTGGCGACGTCCATCAGCACCGTGGAGGTCATCCCCAGCCACTGCGCCCAGAGGTCCACGCGGCGGTGTGCGGGCACCCGGAACAGCACCGTGCCCGGCTGCGCGGCGTCGATCAGCGTGAACAGCGCCCCGCCGTCCTGCGCCCCCTGGTCGGAGAGGATCTCGTAGATGAACTCGGCCTCGGTCGAGGTGTTGGTGAACGTCTCGCCCGTCACAGGGGCGAGCTGCCACGCCGGCACGCTGGGGTCCAGGGGCACGTCCTTGACCGCCACGCCCAGGGCCGCCGCCTCCGGCGCCGTCACGGCCTCCACCTCCGGCGTGCCGTCCGGACGGCTGCCCAGGCCGAACCACACGCCGGTCACCAGCGCCTCGCTGTCGGTGTCCTCGAAGGTCGGCACGACCTGCGTGCCCTCGGTCAGCTGGAGTACGGGCGGATCCGCCGTCAGGTGCACGAACACGCGGCGCAGGGCGTCCACGTCCCACGTGGCCCCGGCCTGAGCACACAGGTAGTCCAGCACGTCGCTGACCTTGCGCCCATAGGGGCTGAACGCGGCCACGATCACGCCCAGCTCGGGCAGCACGCTCGGGTCGTCGAGGATGGCGCTGCCCAGGTCGCCGCCGGTCGTGGCGGCCGTGACGACGGCGCGGAGGCTCAGCCCCGCGTCCTGCTCGGGCAGGGTCACGAGGTCGCAGCGCACCTCGGTCAGGCGCTTCTTGAGGCCCACCGCCTTGAAGTTCGAGTGGCCGGGGGCCTGCGAGTTGCCGGACTTGACGACCACGCCGGCGAACTCGCGGAACCACACCCCGCTGTACGCGGCGTACATGGCCTCCAGCTCCACGATGTCCCGCTCCTGCACGTCGAGGGTCGCCCACATCGCCTGCCACGTCAGCTCCAGGCAGCCGCCCCACCCGGTGCGGCCCGCCTCGAACCCGGACGCCGGCACGTTCATGCGCAGCGGGGGATCCGCGTGCTCCAGGTAGCGGTCGTGGCGGTAGGTGCCGTCCCAGTCCGAGACGATCAGCCGGACGTTCTGGATGGCGGCCATCAGCGGGCCCCGGCACGGTCAACCATGGGGTCAGGGTGCCGGGCCGGGTGACACGCGGGCGGGTTCGGCGGGGGCCGTCAGGTCACGGGCCGGGGCCTGGGTTCAGTCCGCATCCGGGAGCCAGACCACCTTGCGCTCCCAGTCCGTGCTCACCCTTCCTGGCCCCCACCACGTTATGTTCCACCCGGCCCGGAAGTGGAACGTGATCACCTGAGTGCGCAGGCCGCCGGACGCGACCGGGCACGCCGCCTCACCGTTCACCAGCGCGTCATGGGTGACGTACAGCAGACTCAATGATGCCCGGTTGGCCCGGGCCGGCAGCGTCCTCCACATCCTGAACGGCGGCGTCTCCAGGAGATTCTGGCCCGAGTACGCGACGCCGTTCACTCCCTGAGCGACGGGGAGGATCTGCACGATGCTGGGATCGACGCTGAGCGTCACCCGGCAGTCCCGGGCCCACAGGCTCGACAGCGGGCGCGACGGGCCTCGTGGCGCGGGCAGGTTCAGTTCGAAGGGTTGCAACCGCTCGCCGAAATAGTCGACCTGACCGCCATCCTTCACGGCCTGGACGGTGCCGACGCCGTCGACATGGACGGTCAGGGGCATCGCCTCCGGGGCCACGTTGCCCCTCATCCGATAGATGGCGTCGTCCTGACCTGCCGTCGCCCCTGGCGCACACGCGGTGCACAGCGCCACCAGCACCGATCCCAGTCCCATCCACTTCCAGTTCCTCGTGCGCTTCACCCGCCCACGGTAGCGAACCCGGTCTGACTGCGTTGCCTCACGTCGACACCGAGAGCAGATCTCCGCCTCAGCGCGCCCCCGCCGTGCTGCTGGCGTGCGGCCCGGCCACCCGATCCACATACTGGCCGAAGCGATCCACCGCGCCGTCGAACGTCCGCGCCGCTTCGGCGAGCAGCCGCCCGGTGTCGTTCGCACTCCGCAGCAGATCCCGCGCCTCGCGCAGCACGTCGATCACGACCGTGGGCGTGCCGGTCTGCAGGGTGCCCGTATTGGACGCCAGCGTGGGGCTGCTGCCCCCGCTGCTGGGCGAGCTGGCCGGGAGGGCCGCGTCGATGGTGCGGCGCAGCGGGGTCAAGGTGGCCTCCAGCTGCTGCGCCACGCCGGGTAGCGCCTCCCCGATGCGGGTGATCACGCTGGTCGCGTCCCCGCCGCCGGCGAGCGTGGTCGTCAGCTCGGTGAGCAGGCCCCCCAGGGTGCCCTTGATGATCGCTCCCTGGATGATGGCCTGAGTGATCGCGTCGATGACCGCCCCCCGGATGCCGTCGCGGATGCCGTCGAGCAGGCTCCCGGTGCCGTTCAGGAAGTTCGTGATCCCGCGCGTGAAGCCCGAGCTGACTCCGGACTCGATGGTGCGGGCGATGGTCGCGGCCGTCTCGTCGATCTGCTTGACGACCTCGGGGCCGCCGCCGAACAGGTCGGCCCAGAAGCCGCGCGACCGGGTCGTGAAGCTGCTGAAGGCGCTGGCGTCGATGACCTTGAAGCCGGACTCGAATTCCTTGCGGGCCTTGGCCGCTTCCTCGCGGGCACGACGATATCCAGCAGCAGCGTCGGCGATCCCCGACACCACCTTGGTGATCGCGCCCACCCACGCGCCCACGTCGGCCGGGTTGGCCAGGATCCGGGCCACGTCGCCAGCCAGGGCAATGGCCTGCCCGGCGGCATTGGCGATGCCGTTGAAGTTCGCCTCCAGGTCGCCGTTGCCGGTCGCGCCGGCGAGCTTGCCGAAAGCCCCCGCGAGTTGCTGGGTGTACCCGGCGTATTCGGCAAACTTCTGGAACCCTCCTGCGGTCGTCAGGGCCGCGCCGCCCAGCTCGCGCAGCTCGGCCGCCAGCTGGCGGTAGTACGCGGCCAGCTCCGTGTTCCCGACCCGCTCGGCCGCCTGGGCCTGTTGTTCCAGACTGTCCAGTGCGGCTTGGGCCGCTGTGACGAACTCCTGCTGGCCCATGGCCCCATCGCGGTACCGCGTGGTCAGGTCGAGCAGGCTCACCGTCGTGTCGGCCGCCTGCTGCTCGGCGGTCGTGAGGGTCTGGGTGACGGTGCCCGCGCCAGTCACGAGTTCCTTCAGGCCCGCCGCCGCCGTCCGGTAATACCCGGCCAGCTCGGCGAAGCCCCGCGCGTCCGCCGCCTGGGCCAGGCGTTCCAGCGCCGGAACGGTGTCCAGCGCCTGGCGGTTGAAGTCCTCCTGGGAGATCGCGCCGTCGTCGAGATCGGCCACCAGGGTGTCGACCTTCGTGGCCCAGCCCTCGAACCGCGCCTCGATGCCCGCGACCGGGAGATCGGCCACCTGGTGGAAGTCCTCCCACGCGGCCGTGACCTTCGCGATCTGCGCCGGCAGCAGACCCGCCGTGACCATCAGGGCGGTCATCTCGTCCCGGCTCATGGTCATCACGTTCTGGATGACGTGCTCCAGGTCGTAGTAGTCCTGCCCGATGGTGTCGGTCTTCTGCCCGATGCCGCGCACCTGGTCGTCGGTCAGGAAGGTCAGTTCAGGCTCGGTGGACACCGCCCGCCCGGACTCGTCGCGCACGCCCCGGCGCTCTCCGGAGGCCGTGAGATCCTGCGTGGCCCCGCCGTCGCTCAGCAGCGCGTCCTGGATGGCCTGGGCCTGATCACGCAGGTACCCGCCGATCAGCTGGCCGAGCGGAGTGTCCTGCACCCCCTTCAGGATCAGGCCCGCGTAGACCTTCCCGATGTCGTCCAGATGCATGGTCTCCATGCGGGCGAGCAGGGCGTCCTTCTCGCCCGCAGCGAGGACCCCGGTCGCTGGATCCTCCGGGCCTGGCACTGCTCCGTCGCTCACGCCCCGGCCCTGGAGGGAGTCCGGCAGCAGCGGCCCGGTGCCCAGGGTGCCGTACAGCGCGTCCCACGCGGCCCGCAGGCGTTCGGCCTCGTCGGCCGCGAGCCCGGACTGCTGGAGCAGCGTCTCCAGTTCGCTCTCGCTCAACCGGCCGACGTTCTCGATGGCGTTCTGCAGGTCGAAGAAGTTCTGGGTGGTGCCGTCAGCCGCCACCCCGATGCCACGCACCTGCGCCTCGGTCTTGAACAGGAGCTTCCCGGTGTCCGGATCCAGCACCGCGCCGCCCAGGTCGATCAGGGTGGCCGTCTCATCGCGCAGCCCCACGATCTGCTCTTTAAGCGCGGCCACCTGCGGCGCGGTCAGGCGCCCGGCCTTGGCCATGTCCTCGATGCTGGCGATCCACGCCTCGGCCACGCCGGGGGTGGAAAGGTCGGCCCGCAGCGCGTGGATCCGGATCTGGAGCGCGTCGAAGGTCGTCTGTGCCGGGATCAGCGTCTGGGCGGTGGCCGCCAGCTCGCGTCCGCCCAGCTGCGTGCGGTCGAGGGTCGCCAGCGCCTCGTTGCCCGCACGGGTGCCCTCGTCGAGCGCGGCGGTGTAGTCCTCCTGGGCCTGGGTGACGGCGGCCGTGGCCTGCCGGACGGTCTCGAGCCGCACGCCCTGCTGTTCTAGGCGGGTCTGCTCGTACTGAACCCGGATCTGCCGGTCACGCTCGGCCTGGTTCGGCCCACCCTGGTTCGCGGACTCGCGCAGGGCCGCGTCGCGCTGGGCCTGTGTGACCCGCATCCGCGCCGTGTACTCATCCTGCGACTGGCGCTGCACGACCTTCAGACGCTCGGCCGCGGTACCCTTGAACGCGGCCAGCTCCTGGCTGTTCAGCTCTTGAATCCGCTGGGCGGCCTGCTGGGCGCCGCTCACCGTCAGGGCTCGCCCCTCGCTGGCGATCTGGGCGCGGATCCGGGCCTGTTCCTTCGCGCGGGCGGTCGCCTCCCGCTCGGCCGTCTCCTGATCGCGCTGCTGCTGCTCGCGCAGCTGGGTCTCGCCGGCCAGGGCCCGCCGGGCCCGCTCCAGGGCCTCGCGCTGGGCCACCCCGCCGTCCGTGAAGGCCTTGACCCGGCTGTCCAGCGCTTCACGCTCGCCCCGCGTGCCGCTGGCCTTGATCCGGGCTTCCTCCTCGGCCAGGGTGCGAGCGGCGCGGAGCTGCCCCTGGATCTGCTCCTCGGTGGCGTCGCGGCTCGCCTGGGCGGTGCGCTGGGCCGTGGCCCGCACGGCATCCAGCGCCGCCCGGTTGCCCTCACTCTGCTTCTCCCAGCGCTGCATGGCCGCCGTCGCGCCGTTCCACGCCTTCGGGTCGTTGGCCTTCACGGCCGCGTCGATGGCGGCCTGGAGTGCCCGCGCCTTCGTGATCTGGGCGTCGGTGAAGGTGACGGGCTGGCCAGCGGGTGGGGGCGCCGTTGAGGTGGGGGGAGGACTCGGAGCCGTGCTGCCCCCCGCTTTCAGGCTGGCCGGATCGAGCGCCCTCCCCTGCGCGTCCCGCACCTCCAAGTGCAGGTGCGGCCCACTGGAGTTCCCGGTGCTCCCGGTGAAGCCCAGCAGTTGCCCGGCCGTAACCGTCTTGTTCCCACTGGCGAGCTGCTTCTTCAGGTCGTCGCTGAGCCCCTTGAGGTGCCCCAGCAGGATGGAGCGGCCCTGCTCGTCGATGATCTTGACCAGGTTCCCGAAGCCCTGCTTGTTCCAGCCCGCGAAGGCGAGCGTGCCGGACACCGGGCTGTACAGGCGGGTGCCCTCGGGGGTACCGATGTCCAGGCCCTTGTGCGTACCGTCCTCGTACCCTGGTGTTCCGCGATTGGCCTGGGCGTAAGGCGTCGCGCCGAAGTCCTGCGTGATCCGGTAGCCGCCCACCCCGAGGGCCTTCAGGAACTCCGGCAGGGAGATCAGCCCCAGCGCGTCCCGGACGCGGGCGCCGCTGGCGTTGCCCTGCGTGATGGCCGTGTTCGTCCGGGTGCCGACCGTGGACAGGCTGTCCGCACCCGCATACACGGTCTCCACCCCCCACTGCGCTCCCTGCTGCACCCCCGCGACCACGTTGCCGGGCGCGGCGCGGAAGGCCTCCAGGTTCGCCTGGATCGCCTCGGCGATGGTGCGTTTCGCGCCGGCGAAGTCGCCGCGCCGCAGCTGGTTCCACGCGGTCTGGAACGCCAGCAGGCTGTCCACCGACGTCGCGAACAGCGCCTTGATCTCCGTCACGGCCGCGCGGATGCCGCCGGTCAGGCCGCCCGCGACGGTCAGCCCGAAGCCCACGAGCACCGTCCCCACGCCGCCCACGGCGGTGCCCAGGTCGCCGATGAACGCGAGCACGACCTTCAGGGCGTTGCCGGTGTCCACGAGGAACACCCCGACCTCTTTCAGCGACGGCACCAGCGTGTCGCGGTTGGCCCGCGCCCAGTCGGTGCCGGCCTGGAGGCTGCGGGTGACCTCGCCGGTCAGGGTCGTCACCACCGGCATCAGGGCGGTGCCCAGCTCCTGGCGCAGCTCCTGGGCAGCCTGCCGGCTCTCGGCCTGCGAGCGGGTGTAGTCGTTCAGGATCGCGGGCAGCGCCTCGACCTCGGTGGCGGTGGCGCGGCTCACCAGGCCCAGCACGGTGCTCGCGCGGGCCACATCGCTCAGGCCGTCCGCAGTGGTACCGGCGGCCTTGGCGACCTTGTCGAGTGCCGGGCCGACGTTCTCGGCGACGCTGATGCCGTTCAGGCTGTTGCTCAGGCCGGTGGCCACCGCCGCCGCGAGACCGTCGAAGCCGTCCTTGGCCTGCCGCCCCGCGAGGATGGCCGAGGCCCCCGCGCCCTTCATGGCCCCCTCAAGCTGCCCGAGATCCCGCGCCCCGGCGCGCACCATGGTCGCCATGGCGTCCTTGATCTCGAAGACGCTCACGCCGAAGGTGCGGGCCAGCCGCGCGGCCACCCGGTCGGCGTCGTCGACATTGACCTTGAAGCGGGTCATGGTGAGTTCGAAGACCAGCCCGGCGCTGTTCGCGCGGTTCACCTCGTCCGTCAGGCCGGTGACCGACGACACCAGCGACCGGAACCCGCCGATGATCTGCGGCCCGATGACCGCCGCGAGCCCGGCCCGGAGGGTGCCGAGGCCCGCACTGGCGTCTGTCGCCAGACCGCCCAGGCGGGCGGTGAGGGTGTTCGCCTGGGCCTGGGCACGGGCCTGGGCCGCCGCCGCGTCCGCTGCCGCCTGGGACGCGGCCGCCTGTCTCTGGGTCTCGGTGGCCGCGCGTGCAGCGGCAGCCGCCTGACGCTGCGTCTCGGCGGTGGCGCGGGCGGTGGCCGTGCCCATCGCTGTGATCCGGGCCTGCACCTGGGCGGCGGCCTGGGCCAGTTGCGTCGCCTCGCGGCTGCCGGCCTGGAAGCCGCGTGCCGTGCGCAGCAGCTCGTCGCGGATCAGTTCCAGCTTGGTCTCACTGACCTGGGCGGCGTTGCCGGTGGCCGTCATCTCGGCCGTGAGCTGGGTGATGCTGCGCGACAGCTGCTGGACGTCGGCGGTGCCGGTCGCCTGCGTGTTGAGTCGCAGCAGGATGTCATCGGCGACGCTGGGGGCCATGCCTCACGGTGGCGGGGCGGGTGACACGGGAACGAGTGGCACCATGCGCCTTCGTCTTGACTTGCTAGGCTAGGGAATGGCAACCACAGCGAGATCCACAAACCACAGTGCCGAAGATCTGGGCGTCGATTCCCAAGGGAGTCAAGTTACTGGCTATCGACAGTCTGGTGTCTCGATGGACACCTATAGTTTATGGTTTGCTGCTGGATTATCGTTCATTAATAGTGCGGGCGTAGATGACGTTGGCATTTATCTTACCAATGGGGGTACGCAACCCACCTTTGTTATCGTAGGTTGGATCGAAGATAAAGTCGTAAAATCAGAGTCATTCAAACAAATCAATAATGATTCAATGACTGATTTTGTGAATCAAGTGCATCATGCATTAAACCAAAACAAACGATAGGAATCGACGCGCATGATCTGCGTCCCGTCACCCCTTCTTCGCCTCCCGATCCAGTCGCTGCGCCTCGCTCAATGCCCGCTCGCCCATGGCGTAGAAGTAGACGCCCAGATCGAGATCGAGCCGCTCGTGCCCCTCGACCGCGCCGGGGCGCACGAGGTCACTCGGCCGCTTCCCGTACCGCTTCGCCATCCCGTCCAGCACCGTCGCCGCGCTCCGCAGGAAACATCGTGGCCTGCGCGACCTCCAGCGCGCCGGGGGCGGCCACCCGGCTGTGCTGCCGCGCGTAGGCCAGCAGCAGCGAGTAGTCCGGCCCCAGACCCAGGTCGGGCAGGGTCATGTCGCCGGCATACAGCTCGACCAGACCGTCCAGCGTCGGCTCGATGCAGCTCGCCCGCAGCAGCGCCACGTCGCTGTCGCGGTTGTGGTTCAGGATCAGCTCCGGGAAGTTCAGCAGCTCGTCCGGGATCTCGCCCGCCGCCGTCTCCGTCTCCTTGAGCACCCGCCGCAGGAACTCCCCGGCGGCCTCGGCGTGCTCGCGCCCCGCCTGGGCATGGGCACCCATGACCAGCGAGGTGAACGCAGCCCGCTGCATGGCGGTCAGGTCGACCTTACGCAGGCGGACGCTCACCCCCGTGGTCAGGGTGACGTCGGCGTGGAATCCGGGCAGGGCAGCGGGCTTCACTTTCGGCATGGGGGCAGTGTCGGCGGCGGCGTGACAGCAGACCGCCGCCCCAGGGTGCAGGGCGGCGGGTCGGGACAGACCTTCAGGCCGGGATCGTCACGCTGAAGGGCGGCAGGCCGTCCACGCTCACACCCTCGATGGCGTGCGAGACCGTGAAGCGATCCAGGCCATTGCTGGGGTCGTGGCCCTTGACCTGGGCGGGGTTGAGTTTCAGGCTCAGCACCTTGGGCGTCGCGCCGGGCAGCGTGAAGCCGGCCTCGGCGGTCTTCAGGTTGGCCGGATCCGTCACGCCGTACCCGGTTCGCAGGGCGGCGGGCGTGCCGGCGGTCGCGAACTCGATGCGGGCCACGCGCGGGCCGCTGCGCTCCCAGCCCAGCGGGGCCAGGGCGCGGTCGTCCGCCAGCAGGCCCTGGGCGGCGTCCACCGCCGACATCGGCACCGTCAGGCGCACCGTGCCGGACTCGGGCTTCATCACGGCCCCGTCGTACTTCACCCAGAAGTGCCGGAACTGCAGCACCTCCTGGCTGATGGTGGGCGCGGCGGGCAGGGTACCCAGGTCGTCCACGCTGGTGATGCCCAGGCCGATCTGCGCGGTGACGTTCGCGCGGGCCGCGACGGTCAGTTCGAGCGACGTGATCTGCACGTCCTTGGCGATGGTGTGCCCGCCGGGGTGCGGCTGCCAGATGGTCAGCGGCACGCCCGGCGCGTACACCGCGAAGTCCCCGGTTTTCGGCGTGAGGGTGCCGGTCACGGCGTCCCCGAGCGCAGCCTGGTACAGCAGCGCGAGGTCACGCACGGTGGCCTCGATGGTCAGCGAGCGGGTGTCGAGCGCCAGCCCCTGCACGCGCTCGAATTTGCTCTCCATACTCTTGTCGGCGTACTCGTCGGCGGTGCGGGTGTACTGCTTCGTGGGCGGCAGGAACGTCCGCACGCGCAGGGCGTGGGTGGGGGCCGCAGCGGGCGTGCCGAAGGCCGTCTGCACGGCGACCCACAGCGCTCCGTAGCGGCCCATGTTCGCGTCGATGTTCTCCCAGGGCATTACTCGGTCTCCTTGTCAGGGTCGGCCTTCTTCGGCGCGGTCGTGGGCTTGTAGACCCCGCTCGCCTCGATGGCCTGCTGGTGCGCGTCGTCGCGGGCCTGAATGGGTTCCTTGCTCACCAGGCCGACGCCGGGAATGATCTCCCCGACCTCGCCGGTGCCCACGTAGCGGTAGTGCTTGCCGGTCATGTGTCCTCCCTCACGCGGGTTCGTCCCACGCGATCACGATCTTCGACTGGCTGATGGTGGCCCCGTTCAGTTCCGCTTCCTCCTCGCCGCGCCAGTACGGCGTGAGGTTCGCCGGCGCGTCCCGGAGCACGCGCTGGATCGCCCGCACGGCGGCCACGCGGGCGTCGAACACGGACAGGTAGTGTTCGTCGCTCTCGCTGATCTCGAAGGCGACGTTGACGAACACCAGGCACGCGACCTGCGCCGTGATGCCGAGGTCCGCGCGGTGGGTGTCCTCGTCGAGCGGCCCGACGATGGTGAAGATCATCCACGGCTTCACGGCCGTCTCGGTGACCGCCCGCAGGATGGGGGCCTGCCACGCGGGATTGTCGCCGCTCAGTTCGGCGTACACCTCGGCCCCCAGGTTCGCCAGGAGCCGCTTGACGTTCTCGCTGGGCCTCACGCGCTCACCCGCATGCGGGCCACGACGGCCTGGCGCGTGAGCCCCGGCAGGGCGGCGCGGGTGCGCTCCATGGCGAGGCGATCCCAGTCGCGGGCCGGGATGACCACGGAGCGCTTCCGGAGCAGGCGGTTTCCGATCCGGAACACCAGATACGGCGCGGTCTTGGCGTGAATCGTCATCCCCCGCGCATTGACCCGGCCGTAGAACAGCGTGTGCAGCTCGGCCGTCGCGCCGTTCGGGGTGTCGCGGGCAGTCGCGCGGGTGTGCGTGATCAGGTTCCCGGTGCGGCGGCCCAGGGTGCGCGGCCCCTGCGTCTGGAGGGCCGCCTTCGCCTCCAGGGTCAGGCGGGCGGCGGCTCCCCTGGCGATCTCGCGGGCCACCTCGACCGGCAGGTCACCGAGACGCTCCAGGCGGCGGCGCAGGGTGGGGTTGCCGTAGAGATCCAGGCTACTCGTCAGGTGCAACATACGGCAGCCTCTGCGCGGTGCGCGGCGTGTCCGGCGTGATGTCCGGCACGTAGGGGGCGGTGGTCGGGGCCGGATCGGCGGCCAGGTATACGTCCGCGCCGACGGGTGTGGGGGCGACGGTGATCACCCGGTACCGGCCGGGCGGCGTGGTGTCGTCGATCGTCACGACGGCGTCCGGCGTGAGGCCGGCGGGCAGGGGCGAGAACGCCGTGACCGTGTGCGTCGCCGCCACGCCCACCGTGCCCAGCGCCCCGGCACTGCCGCCGACACCGACGCTCCGGGCATTGAAGTCCGGCCGCAGGCAGCGCCCCGTGCCGCCGCCCTGGACGGCCAGCACGAAGAACGGGCGGGCATCGACCCGCATCAGAAGACCGCCTGCGTGTCCACCACGCCGCTCCGGGGCGGCCAGCGGTCGTCGCTGGGGTCAGGCACCTGAATCCCGGCGGTGGTGTCGGCGCGGGCCTGCTGGGCGTCCAGGCCCTGGAGTTTGCGGTCGATGCGGGCGTTGAGGCCCTTGCTGACCTCGTACTCGGTGTTGTCGCGGATCAGCCGCGCGGCGGTCGCCCACGGGCGCAGGTGCACCGCGTCCTCCACGGTCACGGCGTCCACGCCCAGGGCGCGTTCCAGGGTGGGGTCGTCGATCGGCCCGGCATAGTTCGCTCCCAGGGCGTCGCGCAGGTGCTCCAGCGCGGCGTCCCGGTCGAGGGGGAACGTGGGGCCGGTCAGGGTCATGCCGACTCAGCCTTCCAGTCGGTCACAGCCTTCTGGTACGCCTCGACCGACTTCTTGCCGATGCCGGTCACGGCCATCACGGGCGACTCGGTGGCGCCGTCCGGCACGACCAGGCCCGCGTCCAGCTTCTCCATGGTGTCGAAGCCATGCTGCACCAGCAGTTCCGGCACGGGCAGGCCGGCCACGAGAGGCGTCCCGGTCGGGGCCGGGGCCACGTCGCTCGGGGTCTCGCCGGGCACCGGGGTACCCTCCAGCTCGGCGATGCGGGCGCGGGCGGTGTCGAGCTCGCCCTGCAGCTCGGTGACCCGCTGCTCCAGGGCGACGCGGGCGTTGGTGGCCTGCGCTCCAGCATGGTCGGCTGCTTGCCTGAAGGTGCCGTACTCGGCCTGCACCTGATCCCGGTCGCGCAGGGCGTCCAGGCGCTGGCGCTCGGACTCGTCCAGGGAGCGGCGCAGCCAGGGCAGGCTGCCCGCGCCTTCCGGATCCACAGGCAGGCCGAGCAGCTGGCGGGCGGCCTCCACGGTCAGGGGAGCGGTGACCTGCTCCGGGCTGACCGTAGCCTCCCCCTCCTCGTACACCGGCGCTCCGCTCACCAGCGCGATGCTCAGGGGCACCTCGAGATACGGCCGCTCCGCCGTCGCGATGAACGGGCCGTACCCCTGCCCCTGGGCCGTGAAGGTCTGGCCCAGGGACGTCACTTTCACCATCTCGCCCACGATCAGGCCTCGCTCTCGATGATGACGAGGCGCTTGCCGTTGCGGATCACGGGCAGCCCGTTCTCCACGCCTTCCGCCACGAGCTGGTACGGGTTGGCCTCAGGGGTGAACAGCCGGCCCCAGCGGCCAAGCGGTTCCCCGCGCCACGTGCCCTCGACGGTGGGAGCCACGTGGTAGTACCCCAGGGCCTGCTCGGGGATCGGGGTGCCCGACAGGCTCACGAGCTGCCCCGTGGTGTTGCGGCCGATCACGGCGATGACGTTGTCGGGGGCCATCTGCACCCCGATGGTCTCGCCCGGCGTGGTCGGGTCGATGATCTGCCCCTCGCGGCCGTACCCGATGATGGTCGTGCTCTGCGCCTGGTCGCCGGTCGCGCCGATCACGAAGCCGCCGTTGCCATCTGCCTGCAGGCTCTGCGTGCGGCGCACCTGCACAGTGCGGATGTTGCGCTCCGGGCTGTAGGTGTCGCTGACGACCTGGATGCGGTGCACCGGGTTGTCGATGATCGTCTGCAGGGTCTTCTGGCTGGTGACGATGCCGACCGAGCCCTTCACGATCTTCTCGGCGTCGCTGATCGCCTTCCAGAACCCGGAGGTGGTGCCGGAGAGCTTGTTCGTGCCGGTCAGGCTGATGCGGTTCTCGGCCGGCACCTTGTAGTCGGCCTGCAGGCGGCGGCCGTTGAACGTCCAGTCGATCTTGCCGCGCGTCAGGGCCTGGAGGGTCAGGTACTCGGCGGAGTCGTCCAGCGACTGCACGATGCCCTTGGTGTAGAGGTTCAGGCCGGCCTCACCCATGAAGTCCTGCACACTGCGGCCGGTGGTCTGCCCCGCCTGCGCCAGCGTGAGCAGCTTCTGGAGGTTGCGGGCCGGGGCCTCGTCGAGCTGGATGGACTGGGCCAGCTTCGCGGTCTTGTGGCCGTAGGTGGACAGCTGGATGGCGCTGCCCTGCGGGTACGCGCTGTCCATGCCGACGTGCCCGGCCATGACGGAGCGCACTTCCATCAGGCCGCCGTCGATGTCGTAGTCCGGCATCTGCACGCGCGGCAGGAAGCGGCCCCCCAGGTACTCGCTGGCGGCGGGCGGGGTGTTGGCGATCTGGATCAGGGCGCGGTTGGCAGACAGCGCGGCGATCACGGCAGCCCAGGTCAGGTTCATCGCTTGTCCTCGTACTTCATGAACGTCCAGCGCGCGCCGAGCTGGGTCTTCAGGGCAGCGGACAGCACGCGCGGAGCGCCGCTCGCGTCGGGCAGCAGGGTCTCGTACACGACCCCGGCGGCGAAGGCACCGTAGCCGGTGTGGGCGTCGACCTTGCTGTCTTCCTCCGCATCGGTCTTCAGGAGCAGCGCGAGCTTGCCGGCGGTGCCGGACGCGGGGCCGCACAGGTACGCGGGCGCGCCCACGTCGGTGACGGGTTCGATCACGGTGCCGGCGGGGATGCGGCGCTTGCCGGCCACGCCGTACTTCGCGTCCGTGAACTTGGAGAAGTCGATCTGAACACCGGTGCCGAAGGTGTTCATGGTGGCCCGGTCGGCCACGAAGGCCGGGAGGCCATACGTCTTGAGGGTCATGCGGTTCCTCCAGTGGGGGGAGTGGGATTGGCGGCGGCCTGCCGGGCGGCGAGCACCTGCGCGGCATACCCGGTGACGCCAGTGCTGGAATTGGTGGTGCCGGCCCCGGCCTGGGGCGTGACGACGGTGCCCTGGTTCTGCTGCGACCCGCCCTGCGGGAACAGCGACGGGACGTAGTCGGCCCAGTGCTGGTCGGCGTAGGCGCGGAGTTCGCCCAGATCCTTGCCGCCTTTGTCGAAGACGTGCACGGCCTTCTTGTCCCCCTCACCCTGCACCTTCGCGGTCAGTTCATCAAGGTTCAGCCGCTCCGTGAGCACGCTGGTCTTGGCCTTGACCACGTCGGCGACGGCCGCGATCTCCGCGCTGCGCTTGAGGGTGTCCCGTTCGGTGACGGCGGCCTTGCCGGTCTCCAGTTCGGTCTTGAGGGTCTCAGGCTTGCCCAGGGCCACGTAGGCGTCATACGCCTTGGCCTCGTCGGCGGTGAGCACGCGGCTGCCCTCGGGGGTCTGGCGCTGGCGCAGCTTGTGGGCGTCGGCTTCCAGGTCGATGACCTTCTGCACGAGCTTGTCCACGGCGGCGTCGGCCAGTTCGCCCTTGCGTTTGGCGCGCCACTCGGCGTCTGTCAGGCGCAGATGGTCTGTGCCGCCGGTCTGGGCAGAGGAAGTGGTGGTCGCGCCTTGCGCGGTGGTGTCGGCGGCAGCCCCTTGGGTCATACAGGCAGTGTCGTGGCGGGCGTGACACCCACGCGGGGCTCAGTCCTCGCCCACGGCCCGCCGGACGGCCTCGCGCAGCGCCGCCTCTTCCCGCGCCGCTGCCTGGAGCTGCCCCAGGCGATCACTGACCCACTCGAAGGGCGTGTGCCAGGTGTTGATTGAGGCGCACAGGTCACCGTTCTCGTCGCGCAGGAGGTAGCAGTGGCGCGGCTTGCTGTCCTGGTACGCCACGAAGCTGGAGAGCACGGTGAAGGTGCCGTGCCAGCCGGGCAGTTGCACGACGGTGCCGGGCCGGGTCGGGGTGTGGGGGTGCGTGGCGAGGCGTTCGGGTTCCATGGCCCAGGCTGCGGCGGTGGGTGACAACCGCGCTCAGGCCGCGCGGGGCAGGGCAGCCGGCACGACCGGCACGGCGCGGCAGCGGCACCGGATTTCTTTACCTGGGTAGATCCCGTCCGGCTCCCCGCTCCAGCGGCGGCGCACGCCCCGGCGGCCCAGGCGATCGAGCACCCGGTGCCGGTCGCGCACCTTCTGGTCGTGCTGGCTGCGCCACACGTACTCGGTGATGCCCATGTCGCGCTGCCGAAGACGGTCGGCGGTGGCCGCAGCGGTGAGCAGCTGATCCGTCGCAATCAGCACCGCCCGGTTGCGGCTGACCTTCAGGCGGGCCTGCAGCAGGTCAGCCGCCTGCTCTGAATTCAGCCCCGTGCGGATCGCCTGGCGGGTCACCCGCGCCACGTCGCTCCGGAAGCGCCGCTGTTCCTTCGCCCAGTACGTGTTCATGTCGCGGCGGGCGACAGACACGGCGCGGGCCTGCACCTCGCGGGGATCGTTGAAGCTGAACTGCGGATTCTGGAGCCGGATCAGTTCGTCGAGCGACTGCACGCGGCCCCGCACGGCGCTCCGGACGATCCGCTCGGCCTGGGCGGGCGGCAGCTTCAGTTCCTTCACGGCAATGTCCAGCGCTTTCAAGACCAGGTCAGTGCGGGCCCTGGCGCTGCGGGTGTCGGGCGCGTCGAGGGCCTCGCGCAGCTGGCGGGTCACGTCGGCCAGCGACACGGCCCGGTACTGGCGCACGACCGCCCGCAGCATGGTGCTCATATGCCGCTGCTCGCGCAGGGCGGCGAGATCCAGCACGCGCAGCAGTTCGGTCAGGCGCAGGTCGGCCATGGGGATGCCCGGCCGTCAGCGGCGGAACGCCTCGATATCCGTGTCCGCGTGGCGCAGCGCCCCCCGTTCCAGCTCCGCCACGGTGTTCAGCAGGAGGGTTTTCAGCTCCTCGCCATAGCCAAAGCGGGCCGCGTTCAGATCGATGCTCCTGCGGATATCGCCTGTGGCGTGGCGCTTGGTGGCGGCCATCCAGTCGCACAGCATCTCCACGACCTGAATCAGCGTCATGCCCTGCACGCCGTCCGGGTGATGTTCCGGGTGATGGTCGTTGTGCGCGTAGTGGTGGGTCAGCGCTGTGCCCATCTCAGCCAAGCTGGCCTTGTACGCCTCGCTGCCGTATTCCAGTTCCCGCAGGCGGGGCGTCACGCGGTCGAACACCTCGACCTCAGGGCTGGCCAGCTTGCTCAGGTCGTGGGCGTGGGCCCGGCGCGTCAGGTCAGCCGCCACGGCGAGGAGCAGGCCGCGCACCTCGGTGATGTGGGCGTAGGTGTCCGGGCGGGAATCGTATGTCGTCATGGGCAGACCTTGCAGTGGGGGCATGTCATCCGGTCTCAGCCTCCAGATCGTCGTTGCCGTCGTCCGGCAGATTGTCCTGTGCGTCTGTGCCGCCCGGTTCGCTCCCCGTCTCCATCAGGTCGATGGCCTTCTGGGCGGCCACGTCCGCGTCGGCGATGCCCAGCGCTGGGAACGCCAGCTGGAGCGCCCGCGTGGCGATCCACGGCGCGGGGGCGGCCTCGCACAGGCGCAGGGCGATGGCGGGGGTGATGCCCTCGGAGGCGCGGGTGTCGCGCTCGGCCTGCACGTCCTCCACCCCGACGCGCTGGAGGAAGGTCTCCTCACTGATGCTGCCGGTCTGGTGGAGCTTCAGGGCGGTCTCGACCTCGGCCGGGGTGGGCTGCACGGCGCTCGCGCGGGCCTGCACCCGCACCCGCAGATCCTGGGCCGCGCCCGCCTGCCCACTCAGGTGCAGCGCCAGTGCCAGGACGGTGCTCAGCAGCCAGCGCAGCAGCGCCTCCAGCTGGATGCGCGTGGTCTCCAGGCCGGAGAGGAAGTCATTCACCGCCTGCTGGCGGCTGATGCCGTTCGCGGCCGCGTCCCCGGTGATCAGCACGTGCAGCTGCTGGGCCTCGTCGTAGATCAGTTCCCGCGCGGTGTTCAGCGAGTCCTGGAACACGGCGAAGGGCGTCGGATCCTTGTAGACGATGCTGGGCGTGCTGACGCCACCGGGCACCATCTTGCCGGTGTCGGGGTCGGGCTTCAGGATCGGGAACCCGGTGACGTAGTTCACGACGCCCGCGCCGCGCAGGTGGGGCCGGGGGGCCTTCCAGACCTTCCGGCCGGTGCCAGGCTCAGTGACGTACTCGCCCTCGGGCATCTGGGCGTTGAGCAGGGTCGTCTCCGTGAACCCGCCCAGGTCGATGTTGCGGCTGCCCATGGTCAGGGTCTTGTCCAGCCAGCGGCTCAGGCGGCGGATCGAGTCGGTGACCAGGGGCGTCAGGCGCAGCTCGTACAGCAGCAGGTCGGGCACCGGGTACTCGACCGCCGGGCGGCCGTCGGCGTCGGTGCCGGCGGGCAGCAGATCCGGGTGCAGCACGGTCTTCCCACCGACCCGCTCGTGCACCTCGGAGTGCGGGCGGCCGCCGTCGTCCGTCCAGGTGTGCACGGCCCCGGTCACGCGGCCGTCGGTGTCGCGGGTGACCGCGCTCTGCGCCCACGCTGGCGCGTGCACGCTCAGCTTCTTCATGACGTCGGCCAGGGGCGTGCCCGAGCGGATGCCGCGCTGCGGCCGCCCGTCGGCGTCGGGGGCCAGGTCGTCGAGGGCGTCCGCGCTGATGAACAGCCGCAGGTGGCCACTGCCGCTCCACAGGGCGGTGTCGAGGGCCTGCTGCACGGCGGGCCACGCGCCGCTCTCGTCCCACCACTCGGTCAGCGCCGCGGAGTAGGCGTCGATGCGGCCCTGTTCGTCGGCGGTCGGCTTTTCAGCCTTTTTCAGGCCCCGGCGGGGGCTGAGCGTCCACAGGGGCTCGCGCCCGGCGATGCCGTTGCGGTGGCGGATCACCACGTCGCGCAGGAGGTTCCGGGAGACGAAGGTGCGCTGGATCTCGCCCGTGACCAGGCCGGTGAGCTCGCCGTCGGCGGCGTTGCGGGGTAGCGGGCCACTCCACCCCGCGCCCCCGGCCCAGTGGTCGCCGGCGAACAGGGTGGCGGTGAGCGTCAGGGTGGCGTCCCCGGCGCGTTTGCTGACGAGTCCCTGGCCCTGCTTCAGGACACGCGCGGCCGGTGCCGGGGCATAGGACGCGGGCAGGGTGAGGGTCATACGGGCAGTGTGGCCGCGTGGGTGACACGGAAAAACCGCCCCGGAGGGCGGCCAGGATCAGCACTCAGGTGTCGGCTACTCGGCCTTCGTGAAGTCCACGTAGTACTCGGCACCCTGTTCGAACGCCGCCATCGCCTGGGGGTTCAGGATGTTCAGGTTGATGCTGCCGGCAGGCGTGTACCGGAAGAACGCCTCGTTTTCCTCGCTGCCAGCGTGCACGGCCTGGAGCGAGACGTTGCCGGTACCGTCGGTGCCTTCCGTCTTGCCGACGACCTTGAACTTCGCACGGGTTCGTTCCATAGGAGTCTCCTTTCGGCCAGCGCTGGCGCTGACCTTCACGGGACAGCGTGGCCGCGTGGGTGACACTCAGGGCCGCTCGCCCAGGCCATAGCCCCCGCCCGCTGGAGGCCGCGCCGGTTCGAGGTCGGGCGGCGGCGCGAAGGCGTACATGATCGCCTCGGCGAAGTCGGGGCTGATGCTGCCCTCGCCGTACTTGTTCACGACGATCTTGTCGGTGGTGCCGGTCTTCTTGTAGGTGGGCTGAGACAGCTGCGCGATGACCTTCTGCACGTCCGGGTGATCCTTCAGGGCCGCGAGGCTGATGCACTCGTCGTCCGGGATCGCCTCGCCCTTCACCACCCGCCGGAACGTCGCCTGGAAGCGCAGGCGCAGCCGCCACCACAGTTCGGCCGCGTAGTTGTCGAAGCGCTGCCGGGCAGTGAGCTCCGGCCGGTCGCCGTACTCGGTCGCGCTGGGCTTCTGGGAGTTCGCCAGTCCCTCGATGTGAAACGGCAGGGTCTCGCGGTCGCGGTGCAGGGTGCGCGTGATGCCCGCGCCGACGCCCAGCCGGTCGTAATACAGCACCTGCACGTGGTCGGCCGTGGCGAGCTCGCGCACGTCGTCCTCAATGCCGTCCCCAGATAACGCCAGCACCCGGAGCAGCGCCGGCCCGTGCCGCCGGGCGTACACGGTCTTGTCGCCGCCCTCCGCGCCGACGTCCAGGCCGCCCTGGTTCGGCCCCTCGGCGGGCAGCGCCAGGTGCAGCGCCGCCTGCACCCACTTCGCCGGGATCACGATGCCCTGCACGGACGCCGTGTAGTCGATGTCGATCTCCTGGGCGATGATCACCGGGTCGTCGATACGGTCGACCGCCCACTCGTACCAGGGATGAATCGTGACCAGGTCGCCGTCCGCGTCGAGGTGCCGGGCCTCGTAGTTCTTGTCGGGGTTGTCGCGCCAGTGGAAGGTGAACACGGCGATCTTGCCGCTGAAGCGCTTCTTGAAGAACAGGTTGCCGACGCCCTTCGGGGTGCTGCCGTAAATGATGGTGTTCGCGTTGGCCGACAGGGCGCTGTCCACGCTCTCGGGGCGCTCGATGGCCGCGTGCTCGTCCACGAAGTAGAGGGTGCTGCGGCCGCCGCGCCCGATGTTGTCGCCGGCCTCGCCGGTGATGGCGTTGCCGTTCTGCGGGTTGAGGATCTTCATGAAACTGGCGTGCACGCGGCGTTTGAAGCCGCGCGGGCGCAGCCATTTGGGCAGCTTGTCGATGATGAACCGGATCTTCTCGAAGATCGAGTTCATGTCGCCGAGGCGGTCGATCTGCATCTCCTTGCGGCTGCCGATGCCGCCCTGGAAGTCCCGCCAGAACAGCCAGTGGTGCACGTAGTACGCGCAGATCACCCACGTCATGCCCTCGTCGCGGGACTTTTCGGTCAGGCCGTTCTGGCGGGCTCTCAGGCGGTCGTCGAGCCATGCCACGTACGCGGTCTGCTTCGGGCGCAATCGCAGGGGGAGCACACCAGGCAGGCCCTCGGCGACGTTGCGCGGGTCTAACGTGAAGGCGAAGGTGTCGATGAAGAAGGCGGGGTCGCGGCGGCAGCGCTCGATCAGGGCCAGACGCAGGGGCGCACTGGCGTTCGCCTCGCGCAGCAGGCTGGCGCGGCGGATCATCTCCGAGCGGATCTGGATCGCCCGCACGGCCGCGTGGCGGATCAGACTCTCGCGGATCGCGGCCTCGCGGCTGGGGTAGATCGCCGGCGCGGTCACCCGGCCCCCTGGCCCAGCAGGCGGGTCAGCTCGGCCGCCAGTTGCTCGTCGCTGGCGTCCTCCAGCCCCGTCCCCTCAGGGAGGCCGTCATCCGTGCTGGGCGCGTCGTCGTCCTTCGCCCACAACCCATGCAGGCGGCCGATCAGCACGCGGGCCTGCTCGGGATCCTGGAGTTCCAGGGCCAGGCCGTTCGGGGTCGGCTTGATCTTCTTCGCCAGGTGCAGCACCCCGAGGTCACGGGCCTTGGCCAGATCCAGGCGCGGCACCTCCCGCAGCACGGGCGGGCCGGGCACCCAGCGGGTGGCGTAGGGGTCGGCCTCCATCTCCAGTTCCATGCGGGTGGCGTCCCGGCGGCGCTGGAGCTGGGCGGCGGCGTGGGCCTTGAGTTCCTTACCGCTCAGGCCGGCGCGCTGGGCGAAGCGCTCCTCGAAGTCGATCTGGGCGAAGAGTTCGGTCAGGAGCTCCGCGACCGGACGGTAGGTGTACGGCCGGTGCTCCTGCCGCTCGAAGCTGAAGAAGTCCTCCAGGGTCGTGCGGGCGACTTCCTCTGTCCTGGCGCGGACTTCCTCGGCCCCCATGCCGGCTTCGGCCCAGCCCAGGCGCAGGGCGGTTTTGACGTCAGCAGATGTCAACAGGCGCTGGCCCTGCGAGCGGGCCGTTTTCTCGCTGTAGTTCGCGGCTTTAGCGGCGCGGGTGGCGTTCGGGCGTTCCAGGTAGCTGGCGACGAATGCGCGGCGCTGTGGGGTCAGTCGGGCGAAGGCCTGCGCGAACGTCGTGGGCTCAGACGCCGACCTGCCCCTTTCGGCTGCAGCGGGCCCCTTGGGCTGCGCTTTGCGCGCCTTGCGCGTCATGAAAGCAGAGTGGCGGCGTGTGTGACACGCAAATGCGCATCCAGACGCTGTTGTGTGCAGTTACGCTGCGGCATGACCGAGAAAGAACGCATCCTTCGCGTCTACAGCCTGGATCAGGAAATGGAGCGTTCTGCAGCCCTACTGCGCCGCGGCATCGCTGGAGTCGGGCAGCCTCTCTACGCTGGAGAGACTGCCCGCTTCCTATTCATGATCGACCTGGCTGGCGGCACTGAACGCATGCTCAAGGTGGCCTGGGCACTGGCGATGAAAGAACACACCGGTCAGTGGCCAGGAGCGCAGGATTTCCGCGCAATAGGACACCGAGTGCTGTACCTCTCGGATGCAGTGGCAGATCTTTTCCCTACCGAATATCTGAGGCGGGAAGATGCGCGCTGGGGGCTCAATTATCTCAAGACTGGAATGTGGTTCAGACCGGCTGCCGAGATTCTGGACGACCTTGCACGGCAGGGTCGATATATCCACATTGACGCGCTCGGGGGCCAGCCAGCCAAGGGTGATAGCCCTGAACGTCACTGGCAACAGCTGGAGTTTGCGGTCGGCCGAGCGTTGTTCCCGGACGAAGCAGAGTTCTCTCGACGCTTAATGGACGGGGCAGGGCAAGCGTTGCAGGAGCCCATCCATGCTGAGTTGGCACGAGCTTTCGGCACGCTGGGATACATATTGTTTCGATTGCTGGCGGCTGGGCTCCCCTCCACTGAAGCTAAGCAATGGTCAGTGCTGTGGAATTCATTCCTGCAGTACCGCCCTCGAACATTGCCGCTGTCCGCGTTTCAACCCGATCAGTGAAGCTCAGTCGTCGTCCCAGTCGATCTCGGCCACCGGCGTCGTCTCGCGTTCGCGCTGTTCCTGGAGTAGCCCACTCTGGTTCCGGGTGGGCTTGCTGCCCATGGCGAGCGCCCGGCCGGCCTTCCAGCGACGGTAGCAGGTCGTGTAGGCCATGCCGCTGTGGCGGCTGAGCCACGCTGTGAAGTCGCCGGGCAGGCCGTGGCGCAGGAAGTCCAGGCGCAGGGCGTAGGCCGCGCGGGCCTGGGCGACGATCAGGGCGCGGCCGTGGCCGGGCAGGTGGGTCAACTGGGCCGCACGCTGCTCCAGGGCGGTGACGTCGGCCGGGTTGACGCGCCGGCGACGGGCCTCCTTGCTGTCACTTTCATTGTGAAAGAAGGTGTACCGCTTGGTCATTGGCTCCCTGCTGGACGCATCGGATGGCGTTTCTTGACCGCCTTGCGGGCACGCTGCCCGTTGGTCATGAAGAACCGGGTGGCGCGGCCTTCGAGTAGGGCGTGCCACTCCTCCTCGGGGATGGCGGTGGTGAGGGCCGCGTGGGGGCTGGCGCAGTGCTGGCCGACGGTACCGCGGAGCAGCGCGCGGGCGGCCTGGTGGGCGGGCGTGCGGGGGGGTCGGGGCATCAGGACTCCAGCGCGGCGAGGACGCGGTCGAGGCGGGCCAGCACGTGACGGATCAGGATGCTGGGGTCACTCAGCGGACGGGCGGGCAGGCGCGGCAGCTCGGCGGCGAGTTCGTCCCGCAGGGCGTGCAACTGGTGATGGGCGCTTGAGGGCACGGGGCGGGCGAGCAGGGCGCGGCGGTTCGCGACGTTCAGGGCGGCATACACGGCCTGGCAGTGCCCCGCGACCGTCTCGGGAGTGATCCGCAGCCGCCGGGCGATCTGTTTGTCGGAGCACCCCCGCTGGAGCAGGTCGTGCGCCTGCTGCTGGCGGCGGGTGAGGCGCGGGGGCGTCACTCGTCCACCTCGTCCCAGCGGCAGCGCGGGCGGCGGTACGGCGTCTTGTCGTGGGACTGGCGGCGCACGGCCCCGGTGCGGCTGCCCCTGGGCCGGTCGCGGGGCAGGCGGGCGGGCAGCACGGTCACGATCAGTTGCGAGCTCGGGCACCACACCCAGTGCACGGCGCGCCCCTCATAGGTCAGGGGGACGATCTGGCGGCCGCTCTCCAGTGGCGTGGCGGTCAGCTCGTCGGCGTGCAGGCTGATGTGATGGCACAGCTGGCGGTACGCGGCGAGCGTCAGGGTGAGGCCGTCGTAGCGCACCCACAGCCGGGCCTGGGTGTGGAAGTACGCCTGGACGCTCACGGCACGGCCTCGATCAGCGCGGGCATCTCGTCCTCACCGATGTGCCAGGGCTGCTGCGCCTGGGCGAGCGGTCGCAGGACGTGCACCTCGAGCGCCGTGGCGTAGTGGCTGGCCAGCCACGCCTCCTCCCCGTCGAACCACTGCACGCCGTCCACTTCGGAAGTGCTGTCACTGACGCCGAACCGCCACCCGTCCTGCCAGAGGATGATCAGGGCGACCATGTGCTGCGAGCGCTGCCGGCGACGGCTGCGGACACACAGGGCGGCCAGGGCCCACGCGGTCTCGCCGTCCTCCTCGGGACAGCGCCACACCGCCGGGAACCACTGCTCCAGCGGCAGGGGGCGCAGGGCGTCGGTGCCGAGCTCGCGGCCCTGCCACGCGGCGCTGTCGCTGTAGGTGGTCTCGGGAATCAGGCCGCGCTCGATGGCCGCCAGCGTCCACCGAGCGAAGTTGTGGTCGGCCGTGAACTCGGGGGCGAGCAGGGCCACGTCGCCCGTCAGCGCGTAGAGGGTGTAGTACATGCAGCCCGTGTAGGCATGCTGCCGCGCCCAGTGCAGGTCAGGGATGGTCATGACAGGGTCACTCCTTTCAACGCCCCGACGACGCGCCGGGCCATGGCGATCAGGGCGGCGGCCTCGCGAGGGTCGCGGACGATGTGGGCGGCGATGCCGTAGAGGTCGCGCAGCTCGGCGTGGCGTTCCACCTGGCTGTCTCTGGCCTGACCGGTCGCGGTCTTCGTCTCGATTAGGGCGGCCAGGCACAACCCGGTGCCAGGGAGGCCCAGCAGATACGTCATGTCCGGGAAGCCGCTGGGGATGTGGCCGGACTTCACGCGGCGGCGCGACCCGCGTGTGACCAGGGCGGCGTCGGTCTTGACCGGGTACCACCCGGCCCGCAGGAAGAGGTCGCTGATCGCGGCCTCGACCTGCGCCTCGGAGGCGGGGGGCCGGGTCACGCGGGCTCCAGTTCCGCGCGGTGGATGAGGCGCTGCTGCCCGTCAGCGAACTCCAGGCGGTAGGTGTTCTCGGCCTCTGACCACCCCAGGACGGTGGCCCGCTGGCCACGCAGGGCGGCGACCGCCGGCCGGGTGTGGCGGCCCGGCACGACCCGCACCACGCTGCCGGTCTTCAGGTCGCGGCGCATCAGTCGGCCGCCTGGGCCACGTGACCCGCCTTCGGCCGTCCGGGAATGACCACAGTGCGCTGAGCGGGCTGGGCCTCGCCGTGGTGCGCCGCCACCCGGTATACGAACGGATCCAGGGTGGTGCCCGGCCGGCAGCGCTCAATGGCCCCGTCCCGCACCAGACTCCGGACATACAGGCGCACCGCCGCGCGGGAACACGGCAGGGCCTCGTACAGCTCGCGCTCGCTGGTGCCGTGGGCACCGGCGGCCGTGATCGCGCCCAGCACGCCACCACGACCGACGACCGGGGCGGACGGCGTGCGGCGGCGCTGCCGGTACCGGGCCGTGATCCGTTCGGCCACCGCCGCGCTGACATACAGCTGGGCCTGCTTCCCCTTCGAACCGTGCCCCGGAGGGGTGCGGAGCCGGGCGTCGCGGCCCGCACGCCGGGCCATCTGGGTCTTGCTCAGGCCCAGGGTGGCCCGCAGGGTGGACAGGGCCACGTCGTCCTCGGCGGGGGGCTGGATCTCCTCGACGATCTGGTCGACCCACCAGTCCGGCACCATCGCCTTGCTGCGGCGCTCCTGGGTGGCGACGGTGCCGGGGAAGGTCAGCACGTGCGCGCGCTTCGCACGGGTGTACAGGGTCGTGTACTCCCGCTGGAGCAGCGCGGCCAGATCCGTGAGCAGCTGGTAGCCGTCCACCTCGCCGAAGCGGAGGCCGAGTGTCGTCGCCTTCGCGTGGACGGCCTGCCAGTGCACGCCCAGTAGGTCGCCGCAGCGCTTCGGCCCGAGGCGCGCGTAGTGACGTTCCAGCCACGCGGTGCGCTCAGGCGTCCAGTGGGTGCCCACGGGTGGAGCCTTGGCGTTCACGCGGATGGGCTTCGCCTGATCCGGGCCGGAGGTGGTCAGGGCCACGCGGCCGGCCTCGCTGATCTGGTACACGCCCCGCTGGAGCCGGGTCGCCCAGCCGACGTGGTGCAGGTGCTTGAGGGCGCTCCAGACGTCCTCGTGGGTGAGACCGAGCTCCAGGACGAGATCCGGGGTGCGGGCCGGGCGCTCCAGGGCCGCCAGCACCCGGCGGGTGGTCTGGCCGGTCACGCCCCGCCGGCGGGCGACGCTGGCATTGACGGCGCTCACCACGCGCTCCGGTGGCCGTCGCGCAGCCGGAAGTTCCGGCCGTGCTTCATCTCCACGATCTCCAGGGGTTGCAGCCGGCCCAGGTTGCGGGCCCCCAGGGACGCGGCGAGTTCGGCCGGGCTCAGGTTCGTGGTGATGACGCAGGGCCTCCGCGCGTTCTGCCGCTCCTCCAGGGCCAGGTACAGCAGGCGGCGCTCCACCTTCGCCGTGTCCGTCTCCCCGGCCCCCAGGTCGTCCAGGATCAGCAGGGTCGGCGCGGTCAGCAGCCGCAGCGCCGCGCCCTCGGTCAGGCCGTCGCCACGGTCCCCGTATCCCTCGCGCACGTCGAGCGCCAGCCGGCCCAGGTTCACGACCAGGGCGCTGTGCCCGGCCGCCAGCACCGCCTTGGCCGCCAGCACAGCCACCTGGGTCTTGCCCGCGCCGGGCGGGCCGCTCAGCAGCAGGCTGTCGTTGGCGGCGAGGATCTGCGGCATCCGGCCGGTCGCGGCCCGCAGCCGGGGGAACGGGTCGAGATCCGTCACCAGATCCGCCCACTCCAGCTCCAGGTAGCGCGGCGGGATGCCGGAACGCTCCAGCCGCCCCAGCAGGACGTCCGAGCGCCGCCCGGCCTCGCAGCGGGGGCAGGCGTGGGCCGCCGTGTGGCCTTCGTCGTCCATGACCTCGATCAGGCCGCCGGCGCACAGCCGGGCGTGCTGCTCGTCGTCCAGGCCGGCCGGGTGCGCGTGCCAGCGATTCAGGTCGACCAGGGTGGGCAGGGGGCGACTGGTGCCGGTGTCCACCCGTGCCAGGGCGCTGGCCAACGAGGTGCCGGGGCGGATCTTCGGGCTCAGGGCCTGGGCGTTCTCGCGGGCCTGGCCGAGGTGGGCGTGCAGAGCGTCTTGCACGGTGGTGGGCAACGGTTCATGGGTCATGAGACCTTCCTCTGGGGGTGCAGGGGGGCGTTGGCCAGCAGCTCGGCCATGCTCGGTGTCGGGGCATCGGCGGGCGGCGCGGCGGGCGGGGCCGGGCGGCGCTGGCGATCCTTGTCGGGGAAGAAGCTCTTCCAGCCGAACTCGATGGCGCGGGCCACGGCGGTGGGCAGATGCTCGCCGTCCTGCTGGAGCGTCCGGAGCTTGCGGAACTGCTCCTCGGCGGTGCTCTCGGTGGTCTTGATGCTGGCCTGGACGCGGTACGTCAGCCAGCGCTGCCACGCCTCCGACATCCCCGGCACCGCCGCGAGGTCGGCCGGCAGCTGGGGCGGCGGGGTGGGGGCGCGGCGGGGGCGTGGGGTGGTTGGTGATTCCGGCGCTGGCGCTCCTGAACCTGATGACCCTCCCTGATCCCCCTTGGGGGTAGGGGGTGTTTCTTCTGTTCTTCCTTCTGTTCCTTCCTCTTCCTTAGGCGCTTCGCCATTGCCGTCCTGCACGTCGTTTTCTGGTGGTGTCAGCGAACCATCGTTCGCACCGTGGTTCGCACCGCCGTTCGCATCACGGTTCGCACGTTCGTTCGCGTCCTCGTTCGCACCGCTGTTCGCACCCTGATTCGCAGCATCGTTCGCGCCGCCGTTCGCACCCTGGTTCGCACGCGGGTACGCCCAGCCATTCGCAGACCGCACCGCCAGGCCGTCCGCTTCCAGCCGCGCGAGGCATTTCTCGACCGCACGCTGGCCCAGGCCTGTCTCCAGCATCAGCTGCGCGACCTTCATGACCGGGTCGGCGTAGTTCGCCTGCTCGGCCAGGGCCGTCAGGACGCCGCTGCTGGCGTCCCAGTGGGTCTTCGTGTACGCGACCACGCGCCGATCCAGCACGACGTAGGTGCCTTTCTCGCGGCGGCTCATGGCTGGCGCGCTCCCTGGGCCAGCGCCCGTCGTCCCGTCTCGGTCAGCCGGTACGGGCACGGATCGGTGCGGTCGAACTCCGGGGTGACGTGCAGGTGGCCGTGGGCAATCAGGGCGCGGACGGCGTCCCCGTCCGCCGCGCACAGGGGCCGGCGGGCGACCACGCGGCCCAGGATGTCCAGACCCGCATCGATGGCGGGCGCACTCGGCCGGGTGGCGGCCAGGTACCGGTGGCGCAGCCCGGCCAGGGTGCCGGCCTCGATCACCCACAGGCCCCGGTGGCTGGGGCTGCGGTCGACGAGTGGGGGGTCGATGGGCACGAAGTCCTCGAGCACCCAGCCGAAGGGTCCGGTGAACCACGGATCGTCGCTGGAGGTCACGACGTCCGCGAGGCGGGCCACCCCGTAGATGCCGGGCACGCAGAACTCCTGGAGCAGGTCGTCGTCGCTGAACACGTCCACCGGATCGGGGTCGTCGAAGATGTCGCCGACCCAGGTGAGGGCCTGGCGGATCTCCGTCAGGTAGGCGTGGTCGCCGGGCTTCGGGGGGAGGCCTCCGTGCAGGGCCAGGAGCTGGCCGACCATCGCGGCAGGCGGAGCCCAGTCACGGTTCTCCACACGCTTGGGGCCGTCGTCCAGCAGGAACAGGCGCGGCCACGGGTGCCGGAGGGTCAGGCCACGGATGGCGGGCGGGGTCATCAGTCACCCACTTCATCCAGCAGGGGCCGCTGGGCGCTGAAGGTGCGCACCTGGACGTCCAGCCAGCCCAGCGCCTCGCCAAAGCGGTGCTGCGGGAGGTCGTCGTACGCGGCCAGGGACGCGCCGGCGAAGCCGAAGGCTTCCTTGAAGGCCCGGTACGCGCCGCTGTACCCGCGCGGATGGACGCGGCCGAAGTCCTGGCACGCGGCGTGAACGCGGCTGCGCATCTCGCTGCTGGCCCGGATCGGGGCGGTGTCGAGCCGGTGCTCGAGGGCGGCCAGCTGGCGGCGGTGCTGCTGCAACCCCTGGAGGCTCAGGGCCAGGAGTTCCACCGGATCCGTGGGCAGCTCCGGGACGTCCACGCCGGACTGGCGCCGGTAGGCGGCGAACGCCTGGACGAGCTGGCGCTTGAGCGGCACCGTGGTCTCGGAGTTGCGCACCAGGGTCAGCAGGAAGTAGCACTGATCCTCGCTGAGCAGGGCGTACTGAGGGGGTCGGCCCCGACCCTGGGTTTTCCCGGTTTCAAACCGGAGAAGTCCCAGGGCCTCGAAGTCGGCGCGGTAGTCGCTGATCAGGCTCAGGACGTTCTCGTGGTGGTTGCCGAGGGCGCGGGCCAGCTCACGGCTGTCGGCCCGGGCCTCGCCGTGGATCGCATGGACGGTGATGGTGTCGGTCACGGGGCGTCCTTTCCGCCCCCGGCGTGGTGACCGGGGGCGCGTTCGGGAGGGTCTTCAGTTCGGCTTGCCGTACAGGACGGGCAGGTTCGGGCCGGCGTGGGCCCGCAGCGCGGCGATCACGCGGCTCACGGCGCGTTCGCGGGCGCGGCGCAGGTCGTCGTGCACCACCTGGAGCACGAACTTCTTCTCGTCGTGGTCGAACTCGACGTAGACCTTGACCTCGTACTCCTCGTCGCGGTCTTCGGGGATGTCGTAGACCGGCGGGGTGAGCAGGATGGACTCGGGCACGTCCTGGCCGTTCGCGGCATTCACGCGCTGCACGATCCGCCGGTCCAGGGCATGCTGCATCGGCGCGACGCTGCTGGCCCCCTCGCGGTTGTCGGTGAAGTTCAGGGTGCTGAAGGTCGGGATCACTGTGGCGTCCACGTACGGGCTCAGCTGGGTGCGCAGCAGCCGCACGAGCTCCTTCTGCGGGATCAGGGTGGGCTTGACCCATGTGCTGACCAGCGCGAAGGCCGGGTGCGTGGGCAGGGGCAGCGCGGTCACCCAGCGGTGGGTGCCGTCCGCGTTCTCCTGCGCGAAGACCACCTGCGCGTCGTCCACGTACACCATCAGCGCCGTGCCCGCCTTCAGCCCGTCGGTCAGGGCGAGCGTCAGGCTCTCCAGATCGCGCAGGGTCGCGCCACTCTCGTCCAGCTCCGCGCGGTGGCGCTCCAGTTCGCCGTTCGGGTGGCGCAGGTAGTACACGCCCCGGGGCTCCGGGCCGGGCACGATGACGGTCTCGCCACTCTGCACCAGGCGCTCGACCTCGGCAATGGCGTTCCCATCCAGACTCGTCATCAGTTCCCTTCCTTTGTCGCGGTCACGCGCACGAACAGCCCTTCCTGGGCGAACACGGCGGCCACCTCGGGCTCCCCGCTGGCGGTCGCGCCGGGCGACACGTGCAGGAACTCGGGGCCGGCCGCCTGGGCGGGCACGCTGACGGCCACCTGCGGCTTGACGGCCACGGTGCTGAAGGTCTCCGCACCGTCCAGGCCCTTGTTCAGCACGGGGCGGAACGCGACCTTGATGGTCAGGACGCGGTCTTTGTCGAGGCCGGGGCGGCCCTCGCAATCCTGCATGCAGCGGTTGATGGCGTCGTTCACCACCTCGCCGATGCCGCCGCCCTGCAGGTTGCCGATGGTGTCGTGGGTGAGCTTCGTTGCGGTCATGGAGCCTCCTGGGGGTGGGACGACGTGAGTTCGGGGCGGCCCGTCCAGCGGGCGAAGAGGGACAGCAGCGCGGCGACCTCGACCGTGACGGTCAGGCCGAACGCGCACTTGAGCAGGGCGGGCGAGGTGGGTTCAAGCAGCGTCGTGAGGTACAGCGCCAGCGGGACGCACACGAGCAGCAGGAGGTACGGCAGGGCGCGGCGCATCTACCGGATCTCCCGGTGGTAGGCCACGCGCACGGCGCGGCGGCGGGGGTTGCCCTCCGGTGCCCGCAGCACCCGGCCGTGCCGGTGCAGGTCGATCAGGGCCATCACGACGGTCTCGTACGGCAGGTTAAGTGCCCGTGCGAGCAATAGGGCGTCCACGACGGTGTACAGCGTGAACACGTGCAGCACGCGGGCGCGGGCGGACTGGGGCCGGTAGCGATGGCGGATCATCGTCTGGCCTCGCAATCGGCGCACAGCACGTCGCCGCACTCCATCAGTTCCCCGCAGCTACACCGGGGCAGGCGGAACAGCCGGATCATCTCCGGGTGCCCACTGCGCACCGCCTGGATCTCGCCCAGCCCCTGTTCGTGTAGGTCGGCCACGATGACGGCCGGGCGGTAGAACGTCCGGATCACGAGGTCGCGACGACCCACCAGCGGCGGACGGGGGGCGTGGCCCGCCGTTGCCGTGCCGCACTCCGGGCAGGTGGCCGCGTCGGCGCGGATCGGCGCGTGGCACCCTGAATTCAGGCACCACACGCTGGGGGCGTACCCGCTGCCGACCAGCGCCCGGAGCAGCCGCACCTGCGCGGCGTTCCGCTCCGCGTGGCGGTCTCGCGGGCCACTCACAGCCGCACCGTCCGGAGCGCCAGCAGCAGCGCGATGCCGCCGTTGAGCAGGGCCTCAGCGATCTGCTGGAGCTGGAGGACGTGCAGGGCCAGGGCCAGCAGCGTGCCGAGCAGCAGCAGGGCCAGGACGCGCTGGAGGGCCACGCGGCGGGCACGATCCAGCAGGTGACGCAGGGGCGCGGTGACGTAGGCGGTCACGCCCAGTCCTCGGGGATGTTGTCGGGCTCGTCATGCCAGCAGCTCGCGCCGCCCGTGCAGCCGTCCGGGCCACAGCAGGGCAGGGTCTGTTCGCGCATGCGGCGATCAACAGCGCTTTCAGGGCGGTCAGTGGAAACAGCGCGGCAGCCAGCGCACACCCAGGGCTGCCCCTCGACGGACGTCGGCGGCAGGAACGTCGGAAGGACGCCACACACGGCACACGCGAGGGTGATCACGCCCGCCCCCACGCACTTTCCTGGTCGCCCAGGTTGCGGGGGCCGCCGTAATCGGGTTCCCGGTCGCGCTCCGCCTGGGCGAGCTGGAGGTCGCGGGCGAACTCGGCGCGGGTGCGCTCGAAGGACTTCACGATGGCGTCGCCCCGCTTGAGCACCTTGCGGCTATCCACCTCCAGCCACAGCGTGCGGCGCTCCTGATCCGCGTGCTTGGTGACCACGAAGCCCAGGCCGTGCAGGCGGCTGAAGATCGCGTGCGCCAGCCGCAGGCTGCCCTGGTCGTCGATGTCGAACTGGAGCATCTCCACCTCGGCCACCAGGGCGATCAGGTGGCCGAACTTGTGCTGGCACTCGGGGCCGACCACGCCCACGAAGGGGATGACCGTGCCGGGCCGGGTGAGTGCCCGGCCACAGTGGGCACAGCGGGGCGCGTGGGCGCGGGTGGGGGGGGACTGGGGGGCAGCGTGTATCATGGGGTCTCTCCTCCCCCCTGCTGAGCCGTTCCACCGGCGTTGACGCAGGGGGTGTTTCTTTGCTCAGTCGACTTTTCTGGTTGTGAAGGTGACAGTGGTCGAGCTCGTGGGGCGTTCGGTCTGCGCCTGCTCCCACTCGGTCAGGGCGGTGGCGGAAACGCGGATGATGCGGCCCAGGCGGACGCACGCCAGCCGGCCGTGCTCGATCTCGGCGTAGATGGTTTTGCGATCCACGCCGAGCAGCTCGGCCACTTCGGGGACGGTCATGTAGGGCTTCATGCGGGCCGTCCGGCGTAGCCTTGACGGGAGGGGTCATCCATGGACGAAGTGACCTTTCTGGTACAGGGTGTGCTCGTGACAGGGAAGCTGGCGTTCCCAGTAGGCAAGTTGGAACCGCCGGAGGCAGCGCGGTTGCAGCTCACCCTGGACGACGCGGTGGCCTGCATGGGCCTGGAACAGAGCGACCTCTTCGTGTTGTTCGAGGCCCGGATCTTCGGCGCGTCCATTGCGACCGTGGAGTCTCTGGTGCTGCGTCGGGACGCCGTGGGCGGCACGCTGAATGGGCACCTGTTCATCGACGCCACGCCCCAAGTGAACTGACGCCCTCGTAGAGATGTGGTCTCAGAGCGCGGCGATCTTCCGCGATGGCGTCGCGCACGACGGCCTGAAGCTCCGCACGGATGGCCGGATGCTGTACCGCGCGCACCAGCAACTGGACGAGGATGGAGGAAGGTTTCATGCGGGGGTGACCTCCTGGGCGGTCGGTAGGCGGGCAGCGCGGGCAAGGCACCGTCCTCTTCTTTACGGCTTTACTCGGAACCTTCCGAGTGGGCTGGTAAAAAAAGAGAGCGGGCGTCAACCTTCAATGCTGTTGCTAGCGCTTGAAGCGTCCGTCCACTCACGCCATTTACTTGACCCTGCTCGTGCTTGAACACCGTTGCAGACGACACGCCTGCGGCGGCGGCCAACTGTTCCTGAGTCAGGCCCGCCCGCGTACGGGCGCTCTTGAGTCCAGGCAGAAGCATTGGCATGCCGATACTATACGGAGACTTCACTAGTAACGTCAATACGGTACGGAGGTAACGTTAGGGTATGCGGAACGCCTGAGTCACACTCTCCGTACTATGCGGCATGTTCCTAGTTACTTCAGCCTCGTGCCGGATCTTTATGCCACGAGGGCCTGAGCCGAAAAAGCCACGACCAGCGTGGAGCACGGCACTACGCGCCCGGCGAGTGGCCCTGGATCTAAAGCAGGAAGATGTCGCCGCTCGTACGGAAGATGCCATATCTCAGGGGACAGTCAGCGATCTGGAACGCGGCAAAGTGGACATTCTAAACATGACAGCTTCTCGTGTAGGACAGCTTGCAACCGCGCTGGATTGGACTCTGGAAGAGATGCAGGAGGCGCTTGGAGTTCAGCTGGTCTACGCTCTGCCGACCTTTGCAGAGGTAGAGAAATCCACTCTCGACAGCTTCCGTAAAGAGTTCGGTCGCGATCCATTCCCGAACGAGACCTATAGGGAAGCCAAGCGATGGCTTGCGGCTCAAGCGGCTGACTCAAACAAGGCCGTTCAATCTCCACTGCCTGCACCCCTTGATCGCCCTCTCCCTGACGCCCTGCACGAGGCGGTGCAGCTCTACGGCAAGCGCTTCCCCGAACTCCGGGACGCCCGCTGGCAGCAGTACCTCGCGGGCTTCAACTGGCGCGAGGGGCAGCCCGACGATCCCGAGGCGTGGCTTGACCTGTACCGCGACCTGACCCGCGCCGGCATTGTGCCGGGGAGCAACTGAGTGCGCGACTGCACCCAAGGCGCCGTCGCCTACGCCCTGCGCGAACACGCCCGTACCGGCCACCTCACGGATCCCGAGCGCCTCGCCCACGCCCTGGGGGTGCGGGTCGTGCCGGGCGCCCGCAATGCCGCGAGCCATGGGCCCCCCAGCGTGATCACCCTGCGCCGCGATCAGTACGCACCCCGGCAGCGCTTCACGATGCACCACGAACTGGCGCACATCCTGATCCAGCGGGCCGGCCTTCAGGACGGCATCCGCAGCGAGGTGGACGATGACGAGGCCGCCGCGCACCTGGAGGCGGTCACGAACCACATCGCCAGCCTGCTCGTGATGCCCGACCCGATGATCCGGGTGGCGCTGGACACCTTTGGCCTGACGCCCGAGACGGTGCTGCTGGTGCGGGACGCGGGGCGGGTGTCGCTGGCGGCCGCGATGCGCCGGGTGATCCACGCGCAGGAGCAGTCGGCCACGGCATGGGTGAGTGCCGGGCCGTACGTGCTCGACGTGACCAGCAGCGATCCGTACAACCGCCTGACCCGCTACCAGCGGCTGCCGGACGCGCGGGCCGCCTTGCCGGACGCGGCGCTGCTGGCGCTGCCCGGCGAGGCGCGGCTGCTGGGCGTGGTGGGGTGGTGAAGGGAAGACGTAGACCGTGAATGGAGCACTTGACATAAAGCCGTCAGTGAGGTGTCACTATGATTACTACCTATGAAGCACCTACTCCCTGCCCTGCTCAAGCGGTTGCCTGTTGGCACTCCCGCGCGTGCAACGGTGGAGTTCATCGCGGAAGTCGAGGCTGCTCGTGACCAGGAAAGGCGTGAAAAAGCCGGCCGCGAGCAAGAGCGCCACGAGCGGCTCCGGAAAGACGCCCGCGAGCGCCGAAAATCTATCCTCAACCGTCCGTGAGTTCATATACCTCGATGAGGGTCGAGTGTTTTCCTACCTCGCCCAAATTGAGGGCGGGCTCCGACTCCTGAGACACGAAGTCGAAGGAGCTTTGGATGTAGCCAGCGAGGAGACCGGTGGTGACGGCGAGGGCGGTTCATTCAATGCTGAAGGTGGGGTCTCTCCGACTGCAGCGGCAATCGCTGGCGTACTTGGAGGCGTTGCGGGATTTCCCGTTGGCCTTCTTGCAGGGTTGAGTGGAAAGGCGCAATACAACACCACCTGGGAAAGTAGCTCGCCAATTGTTCGAACTACCAATTCCGACACAGTGTCACGAGCGGATCTTACGATTTTACATCATGCGGCCTTTGACTTAGTCATTGAACACATGAAGGGTAAAATCAAAACCGCTCGCGGAGCATTGACTCTTCTCCCGGTGTCCGCCCTCGGAGGCGCTGTGGCTTCTCTGCAAGGCTTAGAAATTGAGGCGCTGTCGAATCCCTCAGCAGTGGCAGGTGTAGCTGCGATCGCCGCCATGAGCGGCTTTGGAGTACAAACCTTCGTATTTTTGGAGAGTCCAAACAACTTGCACGCCATGGTAGAGGATAAGCACTTCACCATGCCTCCATCCCTCTTTGCAAGTACATACGGTTCATGCACTTCAATACCATTCTCCGTTGCTTACATTGAGGCACAAGATACAAGGAAGGCCCGAGTCCACGTACCGAAACAATTCGCTACACCCGCAGCAAAAAGGCAATTCTCCGACTTGGTGGATATATTTGGCACCCTGACTAACAGCTTAGGAATGGGTGATGGCACTCGAATCTTTCCGCTTGCCATATATCGTGACCTTTAGGGTGTATTACATGAGGTGGCGGCTTGTGAAAACCACCTAAAATCAATTGATATGATCCTGGGCAAGCCCCAAATGTACAAGCCCCCATCCGGAGATGGGGACCTGTCGGCACCCACTATACCAGATCCCATAGATCCACCGGAGCAGCCATGACCCCCCGCCCCGCCAAGCCCCGCAAACCTGGTCAGGGCAACATCCGCGAACTCCCCTCCGGATCCATTCGCTGGGAGGTCATGATCGAGGGCCGGCGCTTCAGCGGCGTGACCAAGACGCGGAAAGAGGCCCAGAACGCCGTCACCCTCAAGATGGCCGACGCCCTGCGCGGCGGGGTCGTCGATCCCAGCGCCGAGACGCTCGGCGAGTACCTGTCCCGCTGGCTCACCAGCCGCGCCAGCACCCGCGCCGTGCGCACGACCGCCATCCAGCGCGGCCACCTGAAGCGCTACATCAGCCCCCAGCTCGGCACGAAGCGGCTCCAGAAGCTCACCCCCAGCGACCTGCGCCGGCTCTTCGACCACCTGAACGAGGAAGGCTTGGGCGCGAGCTCCCAGCGCCAGGTGCACCAGTTCCTCGTCAGCGCCCTGGGCGACGCCCACCGCCTGGAACTCGTCACCCGCAACGTGGCCCAGCTGGTGCGCCCCACGCCGGCCCGGGGCCGGGAGGCCCGCGAGCTCCCCGCCTTCACTGCCGAGGAGGCCGCGAAGTTCGTCGAGGTGGCCCGGCACGATCCGGCGGGCCGCTGGTTCATCTTCGCCCTCTCGACCGGCATGCGGCGCGGCGAGGTGTGCGGGCTGCGCTGGGCGGACGTGAGCCTCACCGACGCGACCGCCCAGGTCACCGAGGTCATCGCGCAGAGTGAGGGCGAGACCTACGTCACGACGCCCAAGACCCAGGGCTCCCGGCGTACCGTGCACCTCTCCCCCAGTGCGGTGCAGCTCCTCCGCGAGCAGCGGGCGTACCAGGAGCTCTGCCGCGACGCGCTGAGCGGCCCGGTGCGGGGCCACAAGACAGGGTACGTGCGCCAGCGTCCGTGGCAGGACTCCGGACGGGTGTTCACCAACACCTTCGGCGCGACGGTCGATCCGCACAACCTGCGGCGCACCATGCAGCGCCTGTGCGCGCAGGCAGGCGTGCGGTACGTGAGCATCCACGGTCTGCGGCACACCTACGCCTCCCTGAGCCTGATGCGGGGTGTGCCGGTGGAGGTGGTGAGCAAGCAGCTCGGGCATGCCAGCGTGGGCTTCACCATGAACCAGTACCGGAGTGTCTACAAGTCCGAGCGGACGGCGTGGGCGCTGGGAATCGACGAACTGACGCGGGTGGGCTGAGGGGGCGGGTCACCCGAGGCGCGGCAGGCTGAACCCGAACGTGGTGCCCTCCCCCGGTCGGCTGTGGGCCCACACGCGCCCCCCGTGCCGCACGACGATCTGCTGGACGTTCGCGAGGCCCACGCCGGTGCCTTCGAACTCCGAGGATCGGTGAAGCCGCTGGAAGAGCCCGAACAGCCGGCTCGCCTGATCCGGTGGGAAGCCCACGCCGTTGTCGTGTACTTCCACGAGCCATTCGCCCTCGGCGGCCCGCGCGGTCACCCGGATCACCGCCGGCTGCTGACCCCGCGAGTACTTCACCGCGTTCGACAGCAGGTTCGCCATGACCTGCTGGAGCAGCGTCGCGTCCCCCAGCACGGTCGGCAACGGCTCCACGTGCCACTCCACCCCCAGGCCGTCCATGTCTGGCGCGAGCTCCCCCCGCGCGGCCGTCACCACGGCCCCGAGGTCGACCGGATGGCGTTTGACGGGCTCCTGTGAGGTGCGGGCAAACTCGAGCAAGGCGTCGGTCATGACTCCCATGTGTGTTGCCGCCTGCTCGATGACGTTCACCGCCCTCTCGACCTTCGCCGTATCCCCTTGCGCGAGCGCGCGGCGCAGGATCGCCGTGTACCCCGCCACATGCCGGATCGGCGCCCGAAGGTCATGGGACACCGAGGCGGTGAAGGCGTCGAGCGCCGCGTTCGATTCGGTGAGCTGCGCCGTGCGGGCCACGATCCGGTGCTCGAGCGTGGCGGTCAACTGGGCCTGTTCCAGCTGCGCGGCCCGGCGGCCGTCCCACAGGTCCTGCAGGGCGGACGACAGGTGATCGACTTCCGCGTACTGCCGCACCCTCGGGAGCCCGGGCGCGTCGCCCCCGTGCGCCAGGCGCTGGGCCGCCACCGTCAGCACGCCGAGCGGCCGGCTGACCGCGCGGGCCGCCAGGTAGGCCACCAGCGCCGAGACCGCCACACCTATGACGCCCCACAGCTCAATCTGCCGCCGCAGGGCGAGCGATTGCGTCTGAACGACCGCCGCGTTCTGCCGAACCACCACCCGCCAGCTCAACCCCGGGTAGATCGTCCGGGCGCCAGTCACGGCGTACCCGGCGACGTACGGTTGGCCGTCCCAGGTGGCCGCCACCGTGCCCTGCGCTCCCGGTGACGCGCGCCGCACCGCCGTCACCCCCGGCAGGGCGGAGCCCAGCAGGGGGGCCGGGCCGTGGATCACCTCGCCCTGCCGGTTGAGGATCAAGACCTCCACCGCTGGAGCGTTCCCCGTCAGGGCGAGGGCGTCGCGCTCTACGCTCTGCGCCCACCCCCAGCTCAAGTGCCCCCCCAGCACGCCCACCACCCGGCCGGCTGGATCGAGGATGGGGGCACTGATGTCGATGAACCGAAGGGGTTCCCCATTGGCCGGCTTCGGTAACACGGCGGCCAGCAGGAGCGCTGGATGCACGTCCTCGACGATCGGCCCGCGGCGGCCACGGAGGAACCATGGCCGCCGTGCGACGCTGACGCCCTCCAGCAGGCCTCCGGTCGCCGCGCGCACGTGTCCTGCCGCGTCGGTGACGCCAATCCACGCGAATTCGGGACTGGCCCCGCGCAGGTGCTCGAGCACGCGGCGCTGTTGCGCCGGGGTGCCGGAGTGCATCTCGATGAGCGACCGGGTCAGCAGGACGTCCTGATAGCGTTCCTCCATGGTGCGGTCGAGCGCTCGTGCAGCGACGACCGCGGCCTGGGTCAGGACGTGCCGTTGCTGGGCCTCGAGCCGGGCGGTCTCGGCGGGGACGATGACGGCGATCAGGAGCAGGGCACCGAGGGCGGCCAGCGCCGCGAAGGCCATCGCCAGCCGGTGGGCCAGGGACGGGACGGTGGTGCGCGGGTGACCAGCGGGTCGCGGCATGTCTCTCCAGGGTACTGGGCTGGTGGCCGGCGTCCGTCAGGAAATGTCACATCCGGGTGGGGGCATTCCGCACGGCCTCCGCACGGCGAACCGGTGAGCCCTTTTACGAATTGAAAAACCCGCTCCAGGCGGGGTTTTCTGTGGTGGGCGGTGAGGGATTTGAACCCCCGACCAATCGCTTGTAAGGCGAGCGCTCTACCGCTGAGCTAACCGCCCACGCGGCCTGACATGCTAGTGGCTGCGGGGCCGTCATGCAAGCAGGGACACGGTGGTTCACTCGGCAGCGCCGGGGATCACACGTCCGGAAGCGTGACCCCCCCGAGTTCGTCACTCAGCTGGGCACCCAGCGTCAACAGGGGGTGGTCACGGCCGGCCGGACCGACCAGCAGGACACCGGCGGGCGCGCCGTCCTGTGGCCGGGTGGGCAGGGCCAGGCTGGGATACCCGGCCTTGGCCGCCAGCGGGCAGCCATGGATCCCAGGGAACAGCACCACGTGAACGCCCGAGGCGAACAGCGGATCAAGGCCCCGGTCACGGCTGAGATCCAGGTCTCGGGCCCGAGAGCGGTGATGGTGCGCCTCGCTCGCATCGCCACGGGTGCCCTGGGCCGCGTGCAGGAGGGTCTGCCCGTACCGCAGGGCCGTGTCTGCAGCAGCGTCATTGCCGTCGATCACGGCCTGGAGGCTGCGGGGGCCGTCGGTCACGCCCCCCAGGTAGCCATTCAGGTCACGCTGGAACTCATAGACGAGGACATCAAGCATCCACCCGGCCGCGCCGAGTTCGGTGCGCGTGGGAAACGTCACGTCCTGCACCGTGGCTCCGGCCGCCTCCAGCGCGGCCACCGCCGCGTCCAGAGCCGTCTGATCGGCCGGAGACACGTGCGGTTCGTCGCGGATTACACCGACGACCGTGCCCGCCAGGGTGCCGGGCAGCGTGCCCGGAGTCGGCGCGGCCTGCGTGGCTGGATCGCGGTCGTCCAGCCCCTGGATCACGCCCAGGAGCAGGGCGGCGTCGCGGACGCTGCGGGTGATCGGGCCAGCCGTGTCCTGGGATGCGCTGATGGGAACTATTCCGGTGCGCGGCACCAGTCCCATGCTCGGCTTGAGCCCGACCACGCCGTTCTGGTGCGCGGGACTGACGATACTGCCGCTGGTCTCGGTGCCGATCGCGGCGGCGCACAGCCGGGCCGCCACTCCCACGCCGCTGCCGCTGCTGCTGCCACCGGTGTCCAGCCCGGCCCGCCACGGGTTCACGGTCTGCCCGCCGTGTGAGGAATACCCGTTGGCCATGCCGACCGTCATGAAATTGGCCCATTCGGTCAGGTTGGCCTTGCCCAGGATCACCGCACCGGCCGCCCGCAGCCGCGCAACCACCGGCGCGTCGTGCTGGGGGACATGCCGCGCCATCAGCACGCTGCCGGCCGTGGTGGGCAGCCCGGCCACATCGATGTTGTCCTTGATCAGCATCGGAACGCCGTGCAGGGGGCCGCGCTGCTCCGCCGGCAGGCGGTCGAGGTCGGCAGCGTCGGCCGCCGCCTGCGGGTTCACGGTGATGACAGCATGCAGGGACGGGTTGAGGCGCTCGATACGCCGCAGGTACACCTCGGTCGCGGTGGCCGCCGTGAAGTCGCCACGCTGGAGAGCCGCCGCGAGATCCGTCGCGTCGAGAGCCAGCACCACACCGGATTCGGGAGCAGAAGTCACCCCGGCACTGTAGATCAGCGCCGGGGGCGGGGGTGGGCCGGTGTCCCGGTGGCCGGATCGCTCAGGCCCGGACGAGGTACGCGCTCTCGATCACGTCGAGTTCGCGGATGGCCTGAAGCTGCTCGGCACTCAGGCTGTCGTCCAGGGTCAGGGTGAACAGGGCCTGACCGCCCTTCTGGGCGCGGCCCAGCGCCATGCCGGCGATGTTCACGCCCCACGTGCCCAGCAGGGTCGAGAGCTTGGCGACGGCGCCGGGCTTGTCCTCGTTGCTGGCGATCAGGATGTAGCCCTCGGGTTCCAGCTCCACGCGGAAGTCCCGCAGGCGGGTCAGGCGCGGGCTCTTGCCGAACACGGTGCCGCCCACCGTGCGGGTGCGGTCGCGGTCGCCGGCATGGCTGGTGACCTTCACGATCACCTCGGTCTGGTAATCCGGGCTGTCGGCCTGCTCGCGCACGGCGAGGTTCAGGCCACGCTCGCGGGCCAGCGCGCGGGCATTGATCATGTTCGGACGCTCGTCGGTGCTGCCGCTCAGGTAGCCGACCAGGGCGGAGGTGACCACCGGGGCAGGATCGGCCGGGAACTCGCCCCGGAACGTGACCTCGACGTCGTGGGCACCGGGGAGCAGCTGCGCCAGGATGCGGCCCAGCTTCTCGCCCAGGGTCAGGTAGCCGCCCAGCGCCTCCATGGTCTTGGCGTCCAGCGCGGGGGCGTTCACGGCTCCCTTGCTCACGTCACCCTTCAGGGCGTCGAGCACACGCGACACGATCTCCGCGCCGACGCGCTCCTGGGCCTCGCGGGTGTTGGCCCCCAGGTGGGCGGTGATGCCCAGGTTCGGGGCCTGGAGGAACACGTGATCCGGGGTGGGCGGTTCCTCGACGAACACGTCAACGCCCGCGCCGAAGAGGTGACCGGACTGGAGCGCGGCCACCAGGGCCCGCTCCTCGACGATGCCGCCCCGCGCCGCGTTCACGACGATGGCATCCTTCTTCAGCAGGGCCAGTTCCCGTTCGCCGATCATGCCGGTGGTTTCCTCGGTCAGGGGGGTGTGCACCGTCAGGAAATCCACCTGGGTCAGCAGCTCGTCCAGCGTGGCGGCGCGGGTTACGCCCAGACGCTCGAACTTGCTCTCGGGCACGTGGGGATCGTAGGCGACCACATGGAGGCGCAGGCCCTGGGCCCGGTCGGCCACGATCGAGCCGATGCGCCCCAGGCCGACGATGCCGAGCGTCTTGTCCTTGAGTTCGATTCCCAGGAACTTCCGATCCCACGTGCCGGCGCGGGTGCGGGCGTCGCTGCCGGTCAGGCCACGGGCGGCGGCCATCAGGTGCATCAGGGCCAGTTCGGCGGCCGAGACGTTGTTGCTTTCAGGGGCGTTCAGCACGAGCAGGCCGCGCAGGCTGGCGTAGTCGAGGTCGATGTTGTCCACGCCGACGCCGCCGCGTCCGATCACCTTCAGGCGGGGGCCGGCGGCGTCGATGAGTTCCCGGTCGACCTTGGTGCGGCTGCGGGTGATCAGGGCGTCGTACTCGGGCAGCCGGCGCAGCGTCTCGGCACGGTCCATGTTGCCGTGGTAGTCGATCTGGAAGCCGGCGTGCTCGAGGTTGCCGGGATTCATCTCGTCGCAGATCAGCACGCGCAGGGGCGTGGTGGCCGGAGGCGTGCCAGCAGTCGGAGCGGGTGCGGTCATCCCGCCAGGGTAAGCGCCGGTGGTGCCCGGCGCAGGCAGATGGCTAGGGAGACGCCAGAACCCCACCCCACCACGTGAAGGCTTGCACAGTGAGGAGGACTGGACAATTTTTTTAGGCAAGCCTAATATTCACGCATGTCGGTCAGCCTCCCTTCTTCCAGCAGCCTCGACGAACGGATGTCGAACCATGCCTCGGACGTGCTGCACGGCCGCAGCCGTCGCCGTGGCCCCGCCCGCCTCCTGCCCTTTCTCGGGCCGGCCGTCATCGCCTCGATCGCGTACATGGATCCCGGCAACTTCGCCACCAACATCCAGGGCGGGGCCCAGTTCGGCTACTCGCTCCTGTGGGTGATCCTGGCAGCGAACCTGATGGCCATGCTGATCCAGAACCTCAGCGCCAAGGTCGGGATCGCCACCGGGCGCAACCTGCCCGAGCTGATCCGTGACCGCTGGCCGCGCCCCCTGACGCGCTTCTACTGGGTGCAGGCCGAACTCGTGGCCATGGCGACCGACCTGGCCGAGTTCCTGGGTGCGGCCATCGCGATCACGCTCCTGACCGGCCTGCCCCTGTTCTGGGGCGCGGTGATCACGGCGGTCATCACCTTCTGGCTGCTCACCCTGCAACGGCGCGGCTTCCGGCCCCTGGAGATCGCCATCGGGGCATTCGTGCTGATCATCGGCGGCGCGTATCTGGTGCAGTTCATCGTGGCGCATCCGTCACTGAGTGCACTCGGGCGCGGCTTCGTACCCACCTTCCAGGGAGTGGACGCCGTGTACCTCGCGGTGGGCATCATCGGGGCCACGGTCATGCCCCACGTGATCTACCTGCATTCGGCGCTGACCCAGGGCCGGGTCGCCACGGCGGACGACACGCAGAAGCTGCGCCTGAGCCGTCTGAACCGGGTGGACGTGATGCTGTCGATGGGTCTGGCGGGGCTGATCAACATGAGCATGCTGGCGGTCGCCGCCGCCACGTTCTTCGGCAAGGGCATCGAGGACGCCGGCAACCTGGAGACCGCGTACCAGACGCTGACCCCGCTGCTGGGGCCGGTGGCGGCCATCGCGTTCGCCATCGCCCTGCTGGCCAGCGGCATCAGTTCCAGCGCGGTCGGTACCATGGCCGGGCAGGTCATCATGCAGGGCTTCGTGGGCTTCAGCATTCCGCTGTGGCTGCGCCGCACCATCACCATGCTGCCGGCGTTCATCGTGATCCTGCTGGGCCTGGATCCGACCTCCACGCTGGTGCTGTCGCAGGTGATCCTGAGTTTCGGGGTGCCCTTCGCCCTGGTACCGCTGCTGATGTTCACCGCCCGGCGCGACGTGATGGGCGTGCTGGTCAGCCGCCCGTGGGTGACGGTGCTCGGCTGGATCTTCGCCGGACTGATCATCGCCCTGAACGGCTACCTGCTGTGGGGCACGCTGATCGGCTGACCGCAGTGTCCACCCCACCGTCTCGATGGCGGAGGCCGGATCGTGGGATCCGGCCTCCTTCAGTCATGTCTGGGACGGTTCACGCGGTGACGTGTCCGGCGCACCGTCGCTGACCTGCACCCCCAGGCGCGGCAGCACCCAGCGGTCGAGGCCCAGCCACCCGGCCACGCGCCACCCCAGCACCAGCCACGTCGCCAGGATGAACAGCAGCGGATTGGTCGAGAGGGTGCCCGCCAGCAGGTAGTTCGCGTTCATCAGGCCGCCCATGAAAGCCGCGATGCCCGTGAACAGCCCCAGGATCAGCGCCACGCCGACCGCGACCTCGCCGAAAGCCACAAGGTAGGAAAACACGGGGGCATTGGGCAGGGCCACGTTCTCGATGAACCACGCATACCACCCGCTGACCTGCGGGGTCTCGCCACTGGCCTTGCCCAGGGCTCCGCGCAGGAACCCCGTGACCGCCTGACCGGCGTTCGCACCCACCCACGCCGGATCACCGACCTTGTGCCAGCCTGACTGGAGCCACGCCCAGCCCACATACAGCCGAAGCGCGAGCCACAGCAGCGACAGTCGGGTATCGGCAAAGAGCAGGCGCGACAGGGCAGTCTCGTGAACGACGGTAGTGGATGCCATGCAGAACCTCCGGGGATGTGCCGCACGTGGCGGCGACATCGCATGGTCACCCCGGCGAATGACGTGGGCATGACCCCTGGCCCAAGCCGTCCTTAGCTGTCGGCCTCTAGGCTGACATCCAGGCGCAGCGCTTCCTGAAGCTGCCGCCGGTATTCGCTACTCGCGATCTCGTAGACGCCCAGCATGGCAAGGTGCGGATTTTGAATCTGCGCGTCCAAGAGCGTGAAGCCCTGAGTGTGCAGGTGCGCGGCCAGCAGGATCAGCGCGGCCTTGCTGCCGTTGGTGACGCGATGGAATTTACTCTCGGCGATGAACGCGCCGCCCAGCGCGATGCCCAGCACCCCCCCGGCGAGCTCGCCGTCCCGCCACGCCTCGAAGGAGTGCACCAGACCCGTGCCGTGCAGGTGCCGGTACAGGTCGGCCAGTTCCGGGCTGATCCACTCGCCGTCGCGTGGGGGGCTGCCGGGCAGGTGACCCCGGCATCCGGCCAGCACCTCCTCGAAGGATGTGTCGATGCGCGGCTCGAAGTGCTTCAGCTCGCGCGCCAGCCGGCGCGATATGTGCAGGCCGCCTTCACGGGTCAGCGGCACGACGGCTCGGCGATCGACCGAATACCACTGCACCCCGTCGCCGTTGTCCATCAGAAATGCCCCCCGGGCGTACCCACGGGCGACCTCCCGGGTGGTGGTGTCCGGGTGGGACAGGAAGTGCCGGGCGGTGGGCACGGCCTAACGCGGGTGCAGCACGGCCTGGGTGCAGCGGAACAGCGCCATGACCTTGCCGGCCGGGTCGCGCACCTCGGCATCCCAGACCTGGGTACTGCGCCCGGCATGGACGGCGCGGGCCTCGCAGGTGATGGTGCCGCTGCGGGCAGTACCCAGATGGTTGCTCTTGAGCTCGATGGTCGTGAAGCCCGCTCCCTCCGGCAGGAGCAGCCGGGTGCCGTAGCCGCACGCGGTGTCGGCCAGTGCGACCACACTGGCCGCGTGCAGGAAGCCGTTCGGGGCCAGGAGCTCGTCCCGCACGGCCAGTGCGGCGCGGATCAGTCCACGCTCCACATGCGTGAACTCGATCCCGATCAGGCCGGGCAGGCGGCCCTCGCCCAGGGCGTTCAGTGCAGCGGTGGTGGGCAGGTCGGACATGGTCGCAGGCTAGTGCATCGGTCCGTGCAGGATCAGCGCGGCCACAGGCGGCCCATCCAGCCGGCCGGGCTGGTGCCCTCGCCGCGCACCCGGAGTTCGAGGTGCAGGTGGGGCCCCGCACTCAGGCCGGTCGTGCCGACCGCGCCCACCCGGTCGCCACGCCGGACACGCTGCCCGGCCTTCACGTCCACGCGGCTCTGGTGGAAATACAGACTCGTCACGCCCGCCCCGTGGTCGATGATCACCAGATTGCCGCGCACCGGCACCTTCCCGGCGAACACGACCGTACCGTCATTCACGGCCAGGACGGCCGTGCCGGTGGGCGCGGGATAGTCCGTGCCGAAGTGGTACGCGACCGGCCCGCCCGCCGAGTACGTGCGAGGCTGCCCGAAGGAGCTGGAGGTCGGGGTGACCCCCCGCAGGGCCGGGGCAAAGGGCTGCGTCCACGCCTGCGGCGTCCGCAGGGCGTAGGCCCGCTCGACGGCGGCCTCCTCGGCCTGGCGGGCGGGATCGGTCAGGACGCCCGTGATCCGGGGCGGCAGGTTCAGATGCTGGATGCGCTGATCCAGGCCGGTCACGGGAATGCGCCCACGCACGTATTCGCTGCCAACCCGTACCTCGTACACGACCGGCGTGGTCTTGCCCAGCACCACGCGGCCCAGCACCCGGTACGCCCCGGCCGCCCCGGTCGGCGTCAGCACCTCATCCGGCTCACGCACGTCCTCGCCGACCTCGCTGGGAAAGCGCACCGTGGCCTGCGCGGCACGGGCGCCGCTGAGCCGCACCGCGAAGGCCTCGCCCATGCGCAGGCTGGCGGGAACCGCGATGTCGACCCCGGCGATCCGGGCGGTGGCGTCGGTCGGGGCGAGCTGCTCGGCCGGCAGTGGGGGCGGCAGGCCCGGCCTGCTGGTCGCCGAGGGCGGCGTGCTGGCCGCAGGCGGGGTTCCAGTACCGACCTTCAGGGTCTGCCCCACGGTCAGTGCGGTTCCGCTCAGACCGTTGAGCGCCTGGAGCTGCGCCACGGTCGTGCGGTACGTGCGCGCGATCGAGTACAGCGTGTCGCCGGGTTTGACGGTGTAGGCCCCGGCCCAGGGGCACAGCAGGGCGGTGAGCAGCAGGACGCGGCGGATCATGCGCGGAGAATACGTCGTGCAGGTGAGAGCCGGCCGCTGCGCGGCCATGTCAGTCCTGCTCCAGGATGAGGGTGACCGGGCCGTCGTTCGTGGCGTCGATGACCATGTGGGCCCCGAACACCCCCTCGCCCACCGGGAGCCCCAGGGCACGCAGGGCGGCGTTGAAGCTCGCGTAGACGGCGCGGGCCTGCTCTGGGGGGGCGGCCCCCAGGAAACTGGGCCGGTTGCCCGACCGCGTGTCGGCATACAGCGTGAACTGGCTGATGCTCAGGATCCCGCCGCCCATGTCGGTCACCGAGTGGTTCATCCGGCCACGGTCGTCCCCGAACACGCGGAGCTTCGCAATGCGGGCTGCCAGACGGGCGGCCGCCGCGCCGTCGTCGCCCGGCGCGACGCCCAGGAACACGAGCAGCCCCGGCCCGGTCTCTCCGGTGACCTCGCCGTCCACCCGGCACACGGCCCGGCTCACGCGCTGAACGGCGGCCCGCACGTCAGTGGTTCAGCCGGGCACGCAGGGCGCCGATGGCCCCGGTCAGCACCTCGGCCTCGGTCAGGTCGAGGTTGCCACGGGTCTTCTCGGCCAGCATGGTCAGCAGCGTCAGGCTGCGGCGGGCGGTCTGTTCCGCGCGGCCCTCGGCGAGCAGGCCGTCGCGGGCCGCGCTGGCGGTGGCGGCGTTCAGGTCGCCCAGCGCGGCCTCGGCCGTGGCCTGCAGCGAGTGGACGAGTCCGATGAAGTCGGGATGCGGCATGCGCCAGAGCATAGCGGCCATGGCACGGCCTGGGGGCATCGGGCGGCCCACCCCGTCACTGGCCCGGGCGCCGGATCAGCCGGGGCGGGTGGACTCGGCCGGGGCCACGGTGTCCAGCCGGGGACGGCGGCTGCGGGCCTCGCGGCGCGACTTCGGATCGAGGCCGACCAGCAGGAAGAAATTCTCCAGGGCGTTCTCGTGACCCTTGATGTCGGGGTGCTCGTGTTCGGCCGTGCCCGTCACGAAGGGCAGGGCCCGGTAGCGTTCAAGGGCGTGTTCGATGACCTCGTCGCTGGCATGGGCCTCGGCGTAACTTCCCAGCGCGGCGTAAATCTCACGGCGGGACTCGGCGTGCTTCAGGAAGGCCTCGGGGTGGGGCGTCTCGGTGGCGCGCAGCATGTCCTGGCGGGCAATACGGCGGTAGTGCTTGAGACCCAGCAGAATCTGCTCCGTGGTCATGGGTTCTTTCATGCGTCCTCCAGCGGTCTGGGATGGTGGCACGGCGCTGATCTGAAGTATAGGAGCGCCGGATCGGAGCGGTGGGCGACCGACCAGAGCGCACCGCCAGCGGCCACACGGCGGATGAGCCTAGCATGAGGAACTCTAAAAGTTCACGTTTGCGCTCCATGACGTGCCCAGCGGGCTCCATCGCCACCGGTGCCGCATGAGCTTTAACGTGAGATGAATGAGCGGGTCTTACCCCCATCTGATGCTCACGACGCATAAACGCCGCATAGGCGCATACGCGAGGGCACTTCCCCCCACAATTAAGGCTGCCAGGATGAAGGTGAGGTAAACTCCGTTCGTCGATGAATGTCTCCCGTGCCCTGCTGACCGCCGCCGCCCTGTGCCTGTCCACCGCCAGCGCCGCCACGTACACCGTCAAGACCGGTGACACCCTGTACTCGATCGCACGGGCCTTGAACACCGATGCGGTCACGCTCATGAAGCTCAACAGGCTGAACAGCAGCACCATCGCGGTCGGTCAGCGACTGCAGACCGGGACGGCCGCGCCCAGCCCGGCACAGCCGGCCCCCACACCCGCCGCCGCACCTGCCCGTGCTGGCGGCGCGTTCATGAAGACGGCCGCCACCCGGTACCTGGGGATCCGCTACGTGCTGGGGGGAACAGGCGGCGGCGGGATCGACTGCAGCGGCTTCACGCTGCGCGTGTTCCAGCAGATGGGCATCTCCCTGCCGCGCACCGCTGCGGCCCAGTGGGCCATGGGCACCCCGGTCAGCCGGCGTGACCTGCGGGCCGGGGATCTGGTCTTCTTCAACACCATGGGCCGTACCGCCAGCCACGTGGGCATCTACCTGGGTGACGGCATGATGGCCGGCGCCAACTCGTACTACGGCAAGACCATGGTCGAGCCGCTGTTCAGCAACCAGTACTGGGCCAGCCGCTACGACGGAGCCCGGCGCGTCCTGAACTGAATCCCTCCTACAGCGTTCATCGACCAGCCCCCGCCCCTCCGGCGGGGGTTCTGCCGTGTCCAGTCTTGTGCGGCACCACGCAGAGGGCGGCCAGCCCGGACACTCCGGATGGCCGCCCCGTGCCCACCGGCGCTACTGCCGGATCACCTGGGCATCTTTCGGCAGCTGGCGCAGGGTGGCCGCTGTCAGCCCGGCGTTGGTCTTGAAGGCCGACACGGTCAGGTCAGCGATCGTCTTGCCGGCCGCGTTGTTGACCTGGAGGCGGGTCGGACGCCACCCCGCCTCGCTGATCCACACCAGCGTGCGGCTGTCTTGACCCGACTTGGGCGTGGCCTCCAGCTGGAAGATGCGCTTGCCGGCCGCGCCGGTGCTGCCCAGCAGCTTCACGTTGTACGAGCTGAGCATCGCCGCCGTGTTGCCCAGCTGCGTGAAGTCCAGACCGGTCAGCCCGGCGTTCCCGGCAGCCTTAGCGGCACTGGTCACCGTGATCTGGTTGGTCAGGTACAGGTACTGCCGAACCTCAGTCTTGTCGGCCACCACGATGTTGTCGGCCAGCGCGTCGGGGGCGGCGAACTGGACGCGGATCAGGTTCTGCGCGGGAATGGTCTTGACCAGCAGGTCGAGTTTCTGCTGGGCGGTATCCAGGGACGCCGTGCCGGCCAGCCGGAAGGAGATGTCCTTGGAGTTCCTCTGGGTGGCGTCGACGCGGTTCACGATGTCCTGTGCGGTCTGGGCGTGGCTCACACCGATCAGCGCAGCCACGAGGGAAGTCAGGAGGTGGGGTCTGATGGTCATGCCCCGAGTATCGTGTCCACGCTCATGAGAAGGCGCGCCTCCCTCTGACGCGGACTTTAGGCTGTGGGGGCCACCCAACTCCGCGTCACGGCTCGCGGCCTGGAAGCTCCAGCCGGTAGGTGGCGCGGGCAGCCACGCCGGCCTGTCCGCTGAGGTCACGCCCCCCGCTGACAGTCAGCCCCAGCGTGCCAGAGCCGACCAACGCGGTGACCTCCACCCCCGCCCGCAGGGGGGTGCCCACCGTGCGCCACGGCTCGTAGGCCCCGTACACGCGCAGCGTGCTGCCCTCGCCCAGCACATCGGCAGCCCCGGCGCTGGCGCTCACGCCCGCGCTGTCCGGGCCGAGCACGCCGTCCAGCCGCAGGTTCAGCCCCTGCGGGGTGCCGTAGCTGACGCCGGCAGTGACCCCCAGCACGTCGCGGCCGGCCCTGGCCCCGACGCGCCACGTGACGGTGCCGCTCACCTCGGTCTCGGGGGGGGCAGCCGGGTCGTCGTCCTCGGCGGGGGGCAGCGTGCGGGTCAGGTCGCGGCGGAGCTCGACGCCCGCCAGACCCTGGGGCTGGGCTCCGAACTCGCCGCCGACCACCGCCACCAGCGTGCGGTTCACGCGGTAGCGGGCCGTGGCGTCGGCCGTCCAGCCCCGGTCACGCTGATCCACCGCCGACTCGCTCCACACGGCCAGCGGATCGACCGCGCCGGCAGAGGCCGTGAAATACGACCCGCCCACATCCAGCGCGACCGGCCCCAGCGTGGCCGTGGCACGGGACGCCAGCCGCACCCCACCGGCGTACGTGACCGCGACACTGCTGGTCGAGGTGACCGCGCCCAGCGGCGCTGCCGCCAGGGTGCGCGTATAGGCGGCATCGACGGCGCGGGTCGAGGCCCCCAGCCGCACCGCGCCTCCCAGCACGCTCAGGTCATCGACGCCCACCCGTGCCCACGCAGATTCCAGCAGCGTGTTGCCGCCCGAGCGGTACGCCACCCCGAAATCCACGCTGGCGGCACCGGCGCTGCCCAGTCCGGCGACGGCCAGCGCACCCAGCACGGCCAACCCCCTGCACCTGTTTCTCAAGACGGTCATGGCCCCGAGCGTAGCAGCGTCCGGATCGGGGCCGTCTTATGGCTCCGGTCAGGTCGGCAGGGTACGCTTGACCCATGCGCCGCTCCCCGACGATGCTCCTCGCCGCCCTGCCCCTGAGTGCCGTGGCCCTGACGGCGTGTGCCCCCACCCAGATCATCCAGGTGCCCACCGTGACGGTGCAGAGCGTGCGCCTGACCCGCCTGTCGCTGCCGGGCGGCTTCGGCGGTACCCCCGTGGCCGACCTCACGTTGAACCTACGGGTGGGCAATCCCAACCCCATCGCGCTGCGGATGGCGAACATCGCCTCGGACGTGATCATCGACGGGAGCACGGTGGGCCGGGTGAACCTGCCGAACGTGGGCGTGCCGGCACGCGGCACGGCCGATCAGGTGGCGAACGTGTCGATCCCGGTGACGCTGAACACCGCCGCCTCGTTCCTGAAGATTGCCCGTGGGCAGCTCGTCACGTACCGGCTGGATGGCGGCTTCACCGCCGACCTGGGTCCGCTGGGCCTCCAGAATTTCGGGCCGTTCACGCTGTCGCAGGGGCAGTGGAAGCAGGAACCGATCCTGCCGTTCTGAACCGTTACCCTGACGCCATGACCACACCGCCCACCGACGACCCGCAGCGTGCGTGGGCCTACCGCCCGGAGCAGCCCCTTGTCGGCACTCCGGGCGGCCCGCTGGACGGCCTGACCTTCAGCGTCAAGGATCTGTACGGAGTGCCCGGCTGGCCGCTGCACGCCAGCACCCGCGCCCCGGTGCCCGATCCCGGCAACAGTACGCTGGTCGCCCGCCTGCTGGAACTGGGAGCCACCGCCACCGGCAAGACCCACCTGCACGAAATCGCCCTGGGCATCACGGGCATGAACGGCCACGGCGGCACCACCCACCCGCACGAGCCCTCGCGGGTGCCCGGCGGGAGTTCCAGTGGCGCGGCCGTGAGCGTGGCCCTGGGTCAGGTCGATTTTGCCCTGGGCACCGACACGGGGGGCAGTATCCGGGTGCCGGCGGCGTGGTGCGGCGTGGTGGGGTTCAAGCCCACGAAGGGCCACCCGGCGTGGAGCACGGACGGCGTCCTGCCCCTGTCGTGGACATGCGACCACGCGGGGCCGCTGGCGCGGGACGTGGCGACGGTCGCGCGGGTGCACAGGGCGCTGACCGGGAGCACCTTCAGTCCACAGGACTGGAACGGCGTGCGGGTCGGCCTGTGGCTGCCGGCGGGCTGGACGGACGACCCCGTACACGCGGCCGTGACCTCCTACGCCCACGAACTGGAGACGCGCGGCGCGACCGTCCAGCCTGTCACCTTCCCCGAGGTGCTGGACGCCTACTCCCCCATCGTCCTGTCCGAGGCCGCCCACGTCCACGCCGACGCGCTGCGGCAGGACGACCCCGGCTTCCTGCCCTTCACGCTGGGGGCGCTGCGGCAAGGGCAGGCGATCAAGGAGGCCGAGTACCGCGCCGCCTTCGATCGCCGCGCCGCGTATGGGGCTCTGCTGGACGGCCTGTTGACCGCCTACGACGTGCTGCTGGCCCCCGCCGTGCCCACCCCGCCCCCGCTGATCGGCCAGGACGAGGTCGACATCGGTGACGGCCGCGTGCCCCTGCGCCGCGCCGTACTGCGCCTGACCGCGCCGTTCAGCCTGCTCGGGGCACCCACCCTGGCCCTGCCCAGCGCGGCCCCGTTCGTCGGCGTGCAGCTGGTCGGACGGCACGGGCAGGACGACCGCCTGCTGGGCCTGGGCCTTGCGCTGGAGGCCGGGAAGTGAGGTGGATCGTCCCCGCTGTGCTGCTCCTGGCGGCGTGTGCCCCCGCTCCGGCCCGGCAGCCCGTCCACACCTTCGAGGGCAGTGCCCGCGTGCTGCTGACCGTCCAGACCTATCGCCTGACCTTCACCGAGAACCGTGTGACCCACGATATCCGGGGCACGCTGGTGAACCGCACGAGCGGCGACGCCTTCCAGGCGACCGGCACACTGCTGCCCGCCACGGACGGCGACCTGCTGACCGCCGACATCAGTGCGGGCGACTCGCCACGCCTGAACGCCACCGTGTTCGGCATCGGCCTGCGCGACGTGCCGCTGAAGGCCGGGGCGCTGCTGAGCGGCACCATCCGGCATGACGCCTTTGCGGGCAGCCTGCGCGTGAACGGCTTCTCGTCGGCACTGAGCATGAAGCGCGTCCAGTAAGTCAGCCCAGCTTCATGAGTGCCCGGTACGCTCCGCCCATGCGCCCACGTGCTGCCCGCGTCCTGCTGCCGATCCTCCTTCCCACCCTCCTCGGCAGCTGCGCCTTCGGCGCGTACCTGAGTCCCCAGACCGCCCTGGAACGCCGTGTGAACGGCCTGTACGAGGGCATCGGCGTGGGCGGCACCGGCCGCGTGCCCTACCGCCTGACCCTGACCATCCAGCAGCGCGAGGGCCGCGCCTCGGCCGTGCTGGTCAACGACGAGAGCCGCAAGAGCTACGCCGGCAGCGGCACCTTCAAGGCCACCGGCAATGGCGGCGCTCTGGAGCTGCGCTTCTTCGAGAACGGCGACCAGCACCGCGCCAACCTGCACGCCACGATCGACGGCATGAAGATCAGCGGCACGCTGCGCACCGTGCTGCTGGGCAAGGAGCTGCTGGGCTACGTGGTCGACCTGAATAAGGTCAGCGACAGCACCGTGGTGCCGGGCGCAGCGGTGCCCACGCCGCAGCCGGTGCCAGCGCAGCCGTGAGGTGGAGAGGTCAGGAGCAAGTTCGACAATTCCAAGGTGACGCTCCGGGTAATCCCCTCCGCCCCTTCGGGGCACCTCCCCTCAAGGGGAGGCAATGATGTTGTGCGTTGGCTGCCCCCAGGGGAGCTGGCACCGAAGGTGACTGAGGGGTTCGCCCGCAGCGCCATTCAACCTGCCACCCGGCCAGTCGTCTCGAAACCTCCGCAGCTGGCCACCACACGGTAAACTCCGGTGTTGCGCCGGGCACTGCCCGGACGGGCCGCCGAATCCATCGGTGAGGCCCAAGGAGTGAGCATGCGAGCACACCTGATCACCTACGGGTGCTCAGTCGTGTGAACGAATTAACAGCCAAATACAGACACTGGTATAAGCGGGGCAAAATTATATGTCCAACCCAACACTAAACAACTTCGCACAATTGTCACTGCAATATTCCCATTAACTGTGGCCTGTTTACTATTTAATATAAAAGCTGCAACGTAGAAAGAAATCGTCGCGAAAAGAAATGACCACGCTCCATGATTGTATTCAAAACCAATCAAATATATGCTTCCAATGTTCTCATGGCAGAATAAAGGCATATTAGCTGGCCAAATAAATGAGATAATCGTTGCCAGCGCAGCGATGATGTAGCCGCAGAAGAGCATAGTTCTCTTGGATGCCGCCAATCTCTTAAAGGCATGCCAAGAAACAATCACTCCAAATGGAAAAGAGCAGATGGCAATAAATAAGGAAAATATACGCAAATTATTAGCATTTGACCCCCAAGGGCCTAACCAAATGACAGTCCAGACAAAAGATGAAACCAACATTTGGCAAATAATCTCGCCTTGTCCCGCGTTTCGGACGATTTCAACGCTGTGACTGATATTTGTCACCTCCGCTTTGATGTGATGATAGTTGGATTCACATTACAAATCACTCACATCGAACGGTCGACGACGCTGACTAAACCCGTGTCCAGCCGCTGATTACCTGGTTCACGGCTGCGATCCCCTGACTGACTCCGGACGTGACGTTGTGGACGTCGCCAGCCACCTGCGGGATGTTGCTCCCGGCCCAGAAATCTTTCTCGTCCAGCGAGCGGCTGAGCTTGTCCGCGATGATGACACTGCCCAGGATGACGGCCAGGCCGACAATGCCAGCGCTGACGAGGATGGTGCGTTCGGTCTTGTTCATGCTTCAGCTCCCCCACCAGCTGGTGGTGTGCAGTTCCGGGTGACGCTGCGCGATGGCGATGGCCGTGGCGCTGTAGGGCCGGTTGCCACCACATCCAAGACAGTGAGGCAACCCTGGGCCACCGTCGCCGCAGGGTAAAATCTGCAACCGCGGCTTACCGCGTATCTGAGCCGCCGAATCCATCGGTCAGGCCTGAGGAGTGTGGTTACTACGAGAGCACACCTGATCACCTACGGGTGCCAGATGAACGAGTACGACACGCATCTGGTGCAGAGCCAGCTCGTGTCGCTGGGCGCGGACATCGTCTCCAGCGTGGACGAGGCCGATGTCGTGCTGATCAACACCTGCGCCGTGCGCGGCAAGCCGGTCGAGAAGGTGCGGTCGCTGCTGGGCGACCTCCGCAAGATCAAGGCGCGGCGGCCGCTGGTGATCGGCCTGATGGGCTGCCTGGCGCAGCTCGACGAGGGCCAGCAGATCGCGCGGGCCTTCGGGGTGGACATCGTGCTGGGGCCGGGCAGCCTGCTGGATATCGGGAGGGCGCTGGAGGGCAACGAGCGCTTCTGGGCGCTGAACTTCCGGGATGAACTGCACGGGCACGTGCCCCCGCCCCCGCAGGGCACCCTGCAGGCACACCTGACGATCATGCGCGGCTGCGACCACCACTGCACGTATTGCATCGTGCCGACCACGCGCGGCCCGCAGGTCAGCCGCTCGCCCGACGACATCCTGCGCGAACTGGACATGCAGCTGGCCGCCGGGGTGCAGGAGGTCACGCTGCTGGGGCAGAACGTGAACGCCTACGGGGTGGATCAGGGCGCGCAGCTCGCCGGGTATCCCAGCTTCGCCAACCTGCTGCGGCTGGTGGGCCAGAGCGGGGTGCGCCGTGTGAAGTTCACGACCAGCCACCCGATGAACTTCACGGAAGATGTGGCTGCCGCCATGGCCGACACCCCCGCCATCTGCGAATTCATCCACCTGCCCGTGCAGAGCGGCAGCAACCGCGTGCTGCGCCGCATGGCCCGCGAATACACCCGCGAGCAGTACCTGAAGCACGTCGCGGACATCCGCCGCCACCTGCCGCACGCGGTGCTGGCGACCGACATCATTGTGGGCTTCCCCGGCGAGACCGAGGACGACTTTCAGGACACGCTGGCCCTGTACGACGAGGTCGGCTACGACAGCGCATACATGTTCATCTACTCGCCGCGCCCCGGCACGCCCAGCTACACGCACTTTGCCGATCTGCCCCGCGAGGTCAAAACTGAGCGCCTGGGCCGGCTGGTCGCCCGCCAGAAGGAATGGAGCGCGCGCAACAACGCCACGAAGGTCGGCACGGTGCAGGAAGTCCTGCTGCGCGGCGACGCGCATTCCAGCGGCTTTCTGGAGGGCCACACGCGCGGCAGCCACCCCACCGTCGTGCCGCATGCCGTGGGGGCCGACCGCCCCGGCGTCTACCGGGTACGGATCGAGCACGCCACGCCGCACATGCTGTATGGCCGTACGGTCGATACGGCGGGCCACGACCTGCCCCTGATTCCGGCCACCGTCGACACGGCCCGGCCCGAGGCGGCGGCCCTGACGGCTCCCCTGCCCATGGCCTGACGCCGGTCAGCCCCGCTACGGCACGTTGAAGGTGATCGCGGGCGCGGCCACGCGCAGGGTGCGGTACTCGCCCGCCGCCTTCCCGGTCGGCGCGACCTTCACGCGCACCACCGCTGTCGGCGACAGCGTGTGCTCGCCGGACGGCAGGTTCAGGATCACGGCTGCCATCACGGTGGCGCCCACCGGCCACGGCTGGGGCGGGAATTTCAGGGTCGAGCACGTCTCCAGCTGCTGGGCCGAGGCCGCCGCGCCGATGCCGCTGCCCGACCCGGCCACCACCACCTCGAACGGCCTGGGGCATGTATTTTCCAGCAGCAGCGGGTGTGGGCCGGCATTGGTCAGGATCACGCTCAACAGGCGCCCCGAAAACGCCGTCTGCGGCACCACGCGGGACTCGGGCGCTGTCATGGTCGGCGCACAGGCCCCCAGAAATCCAATCAACCACACCATCTTCAGGGCACGCACGAACAGAGCTTACTCACCGGAACATGAAAAACCTCAGCGGGCACGGTGACGCGCCGGTCAGCCCTGCCCTCACGTTTTCTCAAGGTCGCATCACGATCCCATCAGGCGGAAAGGTAACATTGGGAACCATGAACAAAATAGCGCTTGGCCTGATCGGTTCGACTGCCCTCCTTGCCAGCTGTGGCATTACACCAGATGGGAGCGGCAGTGTCCGCTTCATCGATCTTCAGACTGAATACACGACGGGCACGTCACCGAGACCCCAATATGTCGGCTGCGACAATATTTCTGGTGCGGCGGCCGGTCGGGCCACCAAAACCCAGGTGGTCGTGAGCTTTGCGACTGGAGGGACGATCACATCTATCCGGGCACAGCTGAAAGGGAAAACCACGGATACAGAGGGAACGGTCTTCGATAAGACGTTCGCACCCTCCGACCCAGGAGTCATCAAAAAATCTGACGGCACCTACCAGATCATCTTCGACGCGGACTCCGCCACTGGAGGTCTGCTGCCTACCGGCATCATCGTCGAACCCAATCCCACAGTGCGCACGCCTCAGCCCGTTACCGCGACCAATAAACAGGGCACTGGTTTCTATGCGGATCTGACGATTACGACCACCACCGGCTCCAAAACCAGCTTGGCGAGCACGATCCTCGGATCGGCGGGTACCATTCCCGTGTACTCAAATTGCACCGTGCAGACTGCCCAGCAGCTCTCCAGATAATCCCGTTTTCGTCGGTGGGTCGGCCTCTGCGCCGGCCCTTCTGCGTTTGCGCTGCCCTCACGATCTCTCAAGGCCACATCACACGGGCATCAGGTTCCGGCGGCACAGTGAGGGTCATGAAGAAACTGATGCTGGCGGCGATGGGACTGACGGGACTTCTGGCGAGCTGTGGCGGCGGGGTCGTCACTGTGGTTGATCCGGTTCGAAACGTGAGCCTTCTGGAATACAAAAGTCAGTATTCGCTTCCCACTGCTTATACCGACACGGCTACGGGCACGGTCTATCCTGCTGGAAGCTCGATTATCTGTGACAACTTCTCCACGAAGCTATCAGCCACGTTGGACTGGGACGGTGATGCGGCGCGTTTTGCTTTCCAGCTCGAAGGAAGCAAGGGTGGGAAAGCAACGGTTCTGACTGGCACTTCAGGCGGTGGAAACGGATACTCTGGCAACCCTTCGATCTTCGAAATAACAGTGGGAGCTGGGGTTGCGCCGCTTTCTGTTAAGGCAGCCGGCCTGAGCGCACAGGCCATTGTCGTTGATCCAGTCAACACCTTCACCGTCAAGGGCGTAACGTTCCTGAATATTCAGGGCCAGAGCCGCGACGGATCAGTCAGTAACGTTGCGCAGAGTGTGCAGGGTATCCCCGTCGCAGACTGCACCAACTAAGGTCTTAATCTCTTATGACGCCGCCCCGCAGCACGTCGGGGCGGCGTTTTCCTATCCCACTCAGGGTTCGCGGATCAGGGGGTGCAGTTCGCCCACGCTGACCAGCGCCAGCCAGTGCAGGGCGCGGCTGGCCGACACGTACAGCAGGCGGCGCTCGTACTCGGTGCTCTCGTCGTAGGTCTCGGCGTTGGCACTGGCGACGATCGCGGCACTGAACTCCAGCCCCTTGGCGAGGTTCACCGGCAGGATGACCAGCCCGCCGGTATAGCGGTGCTCCTGCGTGGTGATGGGCTGGGCATCGGTGTCATGGTCGCGCAGGGCAGCACTCAGGCGGTCGGCATCCACCCCACGCCGCGTGACGATGGCGATGTTGGTATGCCCGGCGGCGCGGGCATCGCGGACGGCCCCGGCCAGCAGGCGCAGTTCGGCGGCCTCGGCGGGGGGGGCGGTGTAGCGCTGCACCTCGGGGCCGTCGCGGTCGACGCCCTGCACCTGGGCGGCGCGGTTGTAGGTGGCGGCGATCCGGGCGCCCAGCTGGGTGATCTGGCGGGTGCTGCGGTAGGTGCGGTTCAGGGTGAGCACCTGCGCACCGGGAAGCTGCGCCTGCACCGCCTCCCACGTGCTGGGGCCCTTGTAGCCGTGCATGCCCTGATTCAGGTCGCCCAGCGCGGTGACATGGCCGGGGCGGGTAGCGCGGGCCAGCAGGGCGTACAGCAGGGGGCTGTAATCCTGCGCCTCGTCGAGCACCACGTGGTCGAAGACCTCCAGCGTGCGGCCCACCGTGCGCCCGATCCCTCCCATGAAGGCCTGCATGGTCAGCATCAGCGGAATCTCGATCACATCGGCCGAGGCCCGGCGCGAGGTGGGAATCCCGCTCAGGGGATCGGTCTGGAGCAGGGCGATCTCGCGCTCGGTCAGCAGGCCACTCACGGCCAGGGCCTCCGGGCTGGCGAGCAGGCGGCGGGTCTCGGTGACGGGCGTGGTGCTGGCGAACACGCGGCCCAGCAGCGCCTGGATCGCCGTGCCGAGCTGCCGCAGCACGGTGGTCTCGGCGTCCTCGGGGACGTTCAGGCGGTGCAGCGCCTCGGCCTCGATCGCCCGTTTCAGGCCGGCACGGTAGCCGTCCAGGGGATCGGCGGCGAACACGTCGCGCAGCAGGCCGTGCAGGTCGGTGTCGGTGATGCTCAGGGTGACGGGGTCACGGCCCGGCACCTCGACCGGCTCCGCGAGGCCGCGACCGGTGATGGCGGCGTTGAAGCGAGTCCACAGGTGGGTGCGGATCACGTCGAGCATCCGGGCGTCGCCTAGCAGCTTGGCGCGCCGCCACGCCAGCGCCCGGCGGGTGTTGTCGCGGTCCGTCAGCAGCAGGCTCAGGGTGCGGTCCGTGACCTCCAGCTTCTCCAGGCCCAGCAGCCCGACCGCCCAGGTCTCGGGCGTGGTCACGTTCACGCCGCTCAGGCCCAGTTCCGGCAGGATGCGCCCGGCGTAGGCGGCAAGCACCTTTTTGGGCATGAGCACCATGCTGGCCTCGGGGCGGACCTGGTGCACGCCCCGGTCGGAATTGGTCAGCCACGCCAGCCGGTGAAAGCCGATGGTGGTCTTGCCGCTGCCCGCCGCCCCCTGGATGATGACCGGGGTGCCGGCCGGAGCCCGCATGGCCGCGTTCTGCTCGGGCTGGAGCGTCTCGACCACGTCGCGCATGCCGGCGGTGCTGCCCTCCTCCAGCCGGCGCAGCAGCACCTCCTCACGGCCCCCGGTGTCGCCGCCGGCGTCCTCGTCGTACAGGTCGGTCACGCGCAGCAGCTGCTTCTGGGTGATGTCCAGCTGACGGCGGCGGCGGATCACCCCGGTGCCGCCCTTGCGCGGTGTCCACCCCAGCACGTCGGAATAGAACAGGCTGCCGACCTCCGAGTCCCACGACACGACCGTGTACGGCCCCTTCACGTCGCGGAAGCCGTGGCGACCGATGTACAGCGTCTGCTCGCGGCCCCCCACGCGCACCTTCAGCGAGCCGAAGTACGGCTCCTTGACGTGCGGCGAGAGCATGGCCGCGTGCTCACCGGCCTCGTCGCCCAGGATGATGCTGGTCTCCAGATCCGCGCCCATCAGGTTGTCGCGGTTCTCCCAGAACTCGATCTGGCGGATCATGGCGGCCACCGTGCCGTCCAGGTGGTCACTCTCGTGGTCGAAGTCGGGGTGTGGGGTGTAGGCAGGAAGCCGGACTGGAGCACGTGAAGACATCCGGCCCAGGATAGCGGCGCAGGGCCGTAATGTCCGGTCACCACGCATGGTCGGGTGGGGCAGATCGTGCTAGCAGAACGCAGAAGCGGGCCGGACAGCCTGCGTCCGGCCCGCCATCCGAGTCTGGACTACTTCGACGGCTGCGTGTCGACCAGCAGGTAGGCGGTCTTGGGGGTGCTGGTGCCGTCGGCAAAGGTGACCTTGACCGGCGTCAGGCCGCCCATGACGGTCTTCAGTGAGGCGATGAGCTCGGGGCTGAGCTTCGACAGGGCTGCGGCTTTCGCTTCAGAGGAGGCGTCGGTGACCGGGGCTTTGTAGTCGGCTGCCACGCTGACCTTGTAGTGCAGGCGGAAGCGCTCGCCGTACTTGACGTTCACCTGCGAGCCGTTGAGCTTGGTCTGGCTCACGACCCGGCCGATGTTGGCCTTCATGAGCGTGACCGTGATTCCCGCCGGGCCGTCCACACTCTTGAGGGTGAACCACGGCGCGTTGACATACGCGTCCGGCACCTTGTCGCCGCTGGAACGCACTCCGCTGTAATCGAAGGAGATCGCATCGAAGTAGCGGTCGTATTCGGTGTCGTCTTCGATCGCCGCGCGGCCGTAGGGCACCGTGACGAACACGGTCTGACCGGGCAGCACCGTGGTCGGCGTCAGGGCGTCCGGCTGCTCGACCGGGAAATCGGCCTGGGTGCCGCGGGCGACGGGCGTGCAGGCGCTGAGCGTGAGCAGGGTGAGGGCGGGAATGACCAGAACAGGAAGGCGTTTCACAGCGTGAACCTAACATGAGGATTGAACAAACCATGCCTCACCTGCGCAGGGCGTCGGGGGGTCTAGGGGGGTGCCAGCGCGGCGGGCCACTGGAGCCGACCGCGTGGCCGAGCCACCTGCTGCGGGGCCGTGCGCCCGCAGCTGACACCTTCCCGTCTGGGATCCCTTGACCGTCTCCCCCGTCCTGGCGCACACTGACGCCCAGGCGTCGATCCGCAGGAGTACCGCGCCGCGTGACCACGAGCGAGCCCGAGACGGTGGAAGTCGGGCGGATCACAGCGCGGGAAGGGCAGCGGGGAGCTGAAGTCACAAAAGTGCCGGTCTGGCCGCAGAACGCGGTGTCCGGAACTGGGGTGGAACCGCGTGGAGTCTTCTGCGTCCCCAGACGAGCGCGCACGACTGCCGCCGTCTGGGGACAGTCGTGTATGGCTCGAACAGGAGCACGTATGCCCGCAACATCGATGGAAGAACTCGTCAGTCTGTGCAAGCGCCGTGGATTCATCTTCCAGGGCAGCGAGATCTACGGCGGCCTCCAGGGGTTCTACGACTACGGCCCGCTGGGCGTGGAGCTGAAGAACAACCTGAAAGCCGCGTGGTGGCGCACCAACGTCTACGAGCGCGACGACATGGAGGGCCTGGACGCCAGCATCATCATGCACCGCATGGTGCTGCGCCACAGCGGCCACGAGGCGACCTTCTCCGACCCGATGGTCGACAACAAGAAGAACAACAAGCGCTACCGGCTCGATCACCTCGTCAAGGATCAGAAGGCCGATGTGATCGCGAAGGTGGCACAGGCCATGGGCCAGAGCGCCGACAACTTCCCGGCCGTGGTGGCCGCCCTGAACGCCAGCCCGGCGCAGGCCTCCGAGGCGCTGCGGGCGGCGGGCGTACGCGATCCGTTCTCCGGCGAGGTCGGGGAGTGGACAGAGCCCAAGCCCTTCAACATGATGTTCAAGACGACCATCGGCCCGGTCGCGGACGACGAGAGCTACGGCTATCTGCGCCCCGAGACCGCGCAGGGCATCTTCACCAATTTCAAGAACGTGGTGGACAGCACCAGCCGTCGCCTGCCCTTCGGGATCGCGCAGATCGGCAAGGCCTTTCGCAACGAGATCACGCCACGCAATTTCATCTTCCGCGTGCGCGAGCTGGAGCAGATGGAGATCGAGTTCTTCTGCGTTCCCGGCACCGACGAGGACTGGCACGCCCACTGGCTCGAAAAGCGCCTGACGTGGTGGGAGGATCAGGGCGTCCCGCGCAGCAAGATCGAGATCCTGGACGTGCCGAAAGAAGACCTCGCGCACTACTCCAAGCGCACCTACGACCTGATGTACGACTACCCCACCCTGGGACACGAGGAAATCGAGGGCATCGCCAACCGCAGCGACTACGACCTGGGCAGCCACACAAAGAACCAGAGTGAGCTGGGCCTCGTGGCGAGCGTCGAGGAGAACAACGACTCGATCGCGAAACTGACCATCCCGCACCCCGAGACGAACAAGCCGGTCGTGCCCTTCGTGATCGAGCCCTCGGCCGGGGTCGACCGCGCGTTCCTGGCCGTGCTCTCCGAGGCGTTCACGAAGGAGACCCTGGAGAACGGCAACGAGCGCATCGTGCTGAAACTCCGGCCGCACCTCGCGCCGATCAAGGTGGCCGTGATTCCGCTGGCCCGCAACCGCGAGGAGATCACGGACGTGGCGAAGAAGATCAAGGCCGACCTCCAGGGGCTGGGCCTGGGCCGCGTGCTGTACGAGGACTCCGGCAACATCGGCAAGGCCTACCGCCGCCACGACGAGGTGGGCACGCCGTTCTGCGTCACCGTGGACTTCGACACCGTGGGCAAGGGCGAGGACGCCGCGCTGGTCGATACCGTGACCGTCCGCGACCGCGACACGCTGGCCCAGGAGCGCGTGAAGATCAGCGACCTGAGCGGGTGGATTCAGGCGAAACTGCGCTGACCTCATGCCCCGTCACGCCGGCGGGGCAACCGGTCTGGACAGTTCCGAGCAGAACGCCCCGCCCCCACAGGAGAGTGGGGGCGGGGCTGGCGTTGATCCGCGGCGAGCGTCAGCCGTTGTGCATTACGCCGGGACGCGGACTGCGCGCCGGCCAGCCAGCCACCACAGCGCCGCGAACAGAAGGGCGGCGGCGGCACACGACAGCGCCACGACGGTGCGGATCAGTTCCACGCTCTTGAGCTGGAGGGGATAGATCCCGTTATCCCGGAGGTAGGTGTCGCTGACATACCGCGCCCCGCTGTCGGTCTGCCCCTCCAGAAACGCGCCCTGATCGCGGATGATCATCACCTGGGGTGAGCCGATGGGCGTGCCGGGGCCGGTGGCCGAGCCGAAGAGGTCGGCGGTGCCCGCCTCGGCCGGCTGGACGAGCTGCACCAGCGTGGCGCTGCGGGTGTAGGTCGCAGCGACCACGACGGTCACGGCCAGCAGTGCCAGCGCGAGCACGGCCAGACCGGCGAACCATGAGCGGAAGCGTTGCACGGAGAGCAGTCCCGCCGACCTTACTTGTTGCTGGCGATGAACTTCAGCGAGATCGCCAGGGTGTCGCTGACCTGGTTCGGAATCCGGGCGTTCGTGACCTTGTGGTCGCTGAGCTTGACCTTGAACGCGGTAGACACGGCCAGCACATCACCCTTGGCACCCGCCGCCCGCGTGGCGTCGCTGGCCGGGGTCAGTTTCACAGTCGCCCGGCTGGTGACGGGCCGGGTCACGCCATTCAGCGTCAGGTTGCCGATCACGTCGTACTGGTCGCCCGAGACGTGCTTCACGCCGGTCGTCTCGAACACGATGGCCGGGGTCTTGTCGAAGTTCAGCCACGCCTCCGAGCGCATGTGGCCGTCACGAGCGGTCATGCCGGTCTTGATGCTGGCCCCGTTCACCGTGACCTTGCCGCTGCCCACCTTCGCCGCCGAGTCGAAACTGAGGGTGCCGCTGACCTCGGGCGTCCGCGCCACGATGTTCTCGACCACGGTGCTGCTCTCGGCGGTCATCAGGTTCAGGGTGGGGTTGGAGATGACCGTGTAGGTCACGGGCGCGGCGGTGGCCATGCTGCCCAGCAGGAGCATCAGCGGCAACGCGTTTCTAGGCGATGTCTTCATGGTGTTCCTCCAAGTCGGGGTGACAGGGCGAGGTCATGCACTGCAATCCCAAGCACTTTTAAAAACCGACTGAGGGAAGTGTAAAGAGTGTGTCTGAGGACGCGGTGTGCCGGTCTGTCCGACCAAGGTCGGAACATGGACTGTCGTCAGGGAGCCGGAATCAACGAGATAACGAGCGGTGAATGCCCTCGATCTTACCTACCCGATGGCCTCTTTCACCGTGCCGCGCAGCTTCGGCGGGTACATGACCGCGAACTGGCCGTGGTGGTCGGCCCAGACGCGGGTGAAATCGGCGTAGCCCATCTTCACGTAGCCCAGCAGGGGATCCATCAGGTACACCACGCGGGTGGCGTCGTCGTAGCCCGATACCACGCGCCAATGGGGAATCACGCGGCCCTGCGCCGTGATGTGCGATTGCAGGGCGATCAGCGGCAGCCCCCGCCGGATCGCGGCCCGCACGGTGTCCAGCGAGCCGCCGGAGTACAGCCGGGCCTGCATACCCACCATGGGGGCAAACGTGACGATGGCCTGCGCGGTCATGTACGAGCGGTCACTGGGGCGGGTGTAGCGGCTGACCTCGGCCTGGGAGACGTTCAGGCCGAAGTATGCGAGCACCTGCGAGATGCTGGCCGGGCCGCAGGCGTTGTAGGTCTGCCGGACGAGCGGCATGCCCTGGAGGACATAGCCGGTCGGCGTGGGAGCGGCGGCGACCGCCGTGCCGAGCACGAACAGGGTCAGGAGCATACGCAGGAGCGGCACCGGGTCAGGGTACCCACGGTGCCGTCACGCCAATCTGTCAGTGGGCCGGGATGGCCGGGCTACACCCGCGTCAGATCCTTGGGCAGCGGCAGGAACTCGATCTCGGGGTGCTGCTCGGCGGTGTATTCGAGGTCGTATCGGCTGCGGAACAGCATGACCGGGCGGCCCTGGTCGTCCTCGACGTGGCGGGCAAAGCGGGCCACGCTGGTCGGATCGCCCGCCAGCCAGCGCACGAGCTGGTAGCCCGTGATGTTCAGCTCGACATCCACGCCGTATTCCTCCAGCAGCCGGGCCTGGAAGACCTCGAACTGGAGCGGGCCGACGGCCCCCAGATAGGGATCGCGGGCACCGTCGGTCGGGTAGAAGACCTGCACGACGCCTTCCTCGGAGAGCTGCGCAATGCCCTTCATGAACGCCTTGCGCTTGCCGACGTCCTTGAGGCCCAGCGTGGCGAAGGTCTCGGGCGTGAAGCGCGGGAAGCTGGGGAGCTGCACCTTGGCGTCCACACTGACCACGTCGCCGATCTGGAACACGCCGGGGTTCACGAGGCCGACGATGTCGCCGGGATACGCCTCCTCGACCTTCTCGCGGTCCTGGGCGAACAGGGTGTGCGCCTGCGACAGCCGCAGCTTGCGCCCGGTGCGGGTGTGGGTCACGTCCATGCCGCGCTCGAAATGGCCACTCATGACCCGCATGAAGGCCGTCCGGTCGCGGTGGGCGCGGCTCATGTTCGCCTGCAGCTTGAAGATGAAGCCCGCGAAGCCCGCCTCCGGGGCGCGGTCGCCCAGGGTGGTGTCGGTCGGGCCGGGGGGCGGCGCGAGTTCCACGAAGTTCGCCAGGAAGTGCTCCACGCCGAAGTTGTTCATGGCGCTGCCGAAGAACACGGGCGTGAGTTCGCCGTTCAGGAAGCCGGACGGGTCGAATTCGGGCATCGCCGCCTGGATGAGTTCCACGTCCTCGCGGAGCTTGGCGGCCAGGTCTCGGCCCACCAGATCATCGAGCTTCGGATCATCCAGACCCGAGGTCTGCATGGGGGCCCGGTGCTTGCCGCCCGACGTGCGCTCGAAGGCCAGCACCTGCGAGGTCTGGAGGTCATACACACCCTTGAAGTCCGGCCCATCCCCGATGGGCCAGGTCATGGGCACGGCGGTGATGCTCAGGACATTTTCCAGCTGCGCCAGCAGGTCGAAGGGATCGAGCGCCGGACGATCCATCTTGTTGATGAAGGTCAGGATCGGGATGTGGCGGTTGCGGCACACGGCGAACAGCTTCTCGGTCTGCGTCTGGACGCCACGGGCACCGTCGAGCACCATCAGGGCGCTGTCGGCGGCGGTCAGGGTGCGGTAGGTGTCCTCGCTGAAATCCTGGTGCCCCGGCGTGTCCAGCAGGTTGATGTGGCGGCCCTGATACTCGAAGGTCAGCGCGGACGAGCTGATCGAGATACCGCGCTGCTGTTCGATGGTCATCCAGTCGGACTTGGTGTGGGAACGCCCTTCCTTGGCGGTGACGCTGCCCGCCTCCTGAATCGCGCCTCCGTACAGGAGCAGCTTCTCGGTGATGGTCGTCTTCCCGGCGTCCGGGTGCGAGATGATGGCGAAGGTGCGGCGGCGGGCAATCTCGTGCCCCAGCGCGGCTGGGTTGGCTTCGGGTGAGGTCATGGGTACTCCTGCGGGCCTGCTCCTGCGTGTCGGCCCGGACGTGGTGCGGTCGTCGGTGGGAATGCGTTCTCGACTCTCGCTAGGGTGGCGTGAGGAGAACGGTCATGCCCCCATGATACCGCGCCCGGCGCGGGGAGCGAAGGCGGAGTAGATCACCGTGCACGCCCTGGCACGCACCACCAGACGGCGCGTCCTCGTCCCGCACAGGGATCAGGTGCTCCGAGGTGCCCGGCACAGGAGACTCCCAGGCCGAGGCTGGGAGCACTCTGGATAGCCAGGACGCCTGTTCTGCCACCCAGGCCCGCTAACAACGGCACTGAATCTGATCCGCGTCACCATACCCGGTGGGAGGTAACCGCTGCCGGGCCGAGTACACCGTCAGAGCGGTATCGACCACTCACAATCACATGAACATCCTGAACCACTCCTCACACTCCGGCGGTATGGTCTGCGGAGCACCGACCACAACTGGAGGCACCATGAAGAAGAACGTACTGGCGTCCGTTTTTGCCGTTTCCCTGTCCCTGACCCTCGCCGCGTGTGGACAGCAGACCACCGCGCCCGCCTCCACGGATGCCACCCTGGGTGCCCAGGCGGTTCACGGCAGCCAGCGCCTCGTGGTCGTGTTCCGGAATGGCAAGCTGCCCGCCGACGCCTCGGCCCGCATCACGAAGGCCGGCGGGAAGGTCACGAAGGCCATCGGGAACGCCGGGGTCGCGACCATCACCGGCACGGCCGCGACCCGCGCAGCGCTGGAGAAGGACACCGCCGTGCTGGCGGTCGGCATCGAGCACCGCTATGAGCTGCCGAAGAACACGGATCGCGTCCTGGCCACGGCCGCGAACACCGGTGGGGCCTTCAGCGTGACGGCTGCCGATACCCTCTACGGCTACCAGTGGGACATGCGCCGGATCGGTGCCCAGGTGGCCGCCGAGCGGGTCGGTGCCGCACAGACGAAGGTGACGGTGGGGGTGCTGGACACCGGCGTCATGAGCGACCACCCGGACATGGTCGGGCAGCTCGCGTTCAGCAAGGGCACCAACTACTGCCAGGAGACCGGCCGGGACGGCACGACCGGGTATCCGGTGTACAGCAGGTACATCGACTTCGACGCCCACCCCAACTGGAGTGAGGCCGACGGCTGCGCCACCACCACCGTCACCTACGAGGATCACGGCACCCACGTGGCCGGCACCGTAGCCGGGAAGGCAGGCGGCGGCGGCATCATCGGCGTGGCCCCCGGCGTGAAGATCGCGGCGTACAAGGTGTTCGACCGCTACCGCTACACCGACACCGACGGCAGCATTGTGGACGCCGTGGGCGGCTTCGACGGGCCCATCTTCGACGCGATCATCGATGCGGCCAACCGTGGCGTGAACGTCATCAACATGAGCCTCGGGGGCACCCTCGACCGCTCGAACCGGGACGACAACGCCTCGTGGCTCGCGTGGCAGCGCGTCATGAACTATGCCGACAAGAAGGGCACCCTGATCATCGCGTCGGCCGGGAATGCCGCCGAGAACTCGAACGGCAACATCGCTCACATCCCGTCGGACGTGCCGGGCATCATGTCGGTCTCGGCAACCGGCGTGACCGCGCTGAAGACCGTCGGCGGCCAGCTCGTCGCGAACGGCCCGGACGTCCTGGCGTTCTACTCGAACTACGGGGCCAGCACGGACATCGCCGCGCCCGGTGGTGACTGCGGCACGAACCCGGCCAACGGCCTGTCGTGGTGCGACGCCGTGAACCGCCCCAACCGCCCGGCGACGTACTTCTACCACCTGATCCTGTCGAGCGTGATCGACTACACGACCGGCGCTCCTGCGTACGCGTGGTTTGCCGGCACCAGCATGGCCAGCCCGCACGTGGCCGGCGTGGCGGCGCTCGTCAAGGCGCAGCACCCCGAATTCAGCACCAACCAGCTCAAGGCGTACCTGAAGCGCAGCGCCGAGAACGTGGGCCAGAAGCAGACCTTCGGCAGCGGCCTCGCCAACGCCGATCTCGCCACCCGCTGAGGCATTCAAGACGCAGGCCGCCCGCTCCATATAGAGCGGGCGGCCTGGCCGCTGGATGAGTCCTGGGACTACGGCGTGCCGACCTCATGGCCGTCATCGCGCTGCTCCAGGCGGAAGCCGTGCGGCAGGAAGTCGCGCACCAGCCCGCTGACCACATGCCCGTGCTGGTTCACGCACACCACGCGGGCGTCCGGGGCGAATTCGAAGAGCACCTGTCGGCACGCGCCGCACGGACTGGCCGGGGGGGTCGCCTCGGAGTACACGACGATGTCGGTGAACGACCGGGCACCAGCCGTGGCCATGGCCTGTACGGCGCTCTGTTCGGCACAGCGGCCCAGGCCGTAGCTGGCGTTCTCGACGTTCACGCCCCGGAAGACCTGACCGTCGGCGGTGCGCAGGGCGGCCCCGACGCGAAAGCGGCTGTACGGAGCATAGGCGCGGGCGAAGGCCGCCCGCGCCGCCTCCAGCAGGGCGGCGTCCGGGATCACGTTCAGGGCGTTGTCGTGTGCGTGGTCAGGCGTGGGCTGTTCAGGAGTGGGCATGGTCATTCCTCGGCGGTTTCCAGGTGAAGGGCGTCGTCGGGCTGGGCGGTGTGCCGCTCGACCAGCACCCGGGTCACCCGGCGATGATCCGCCTGATCCACGGTGAAGGCCCAGCCCCCCTGTACGAAGGTCTGGCCGACCTCGGGGATGTCGCCAAAATGGTCGGTCATGAAGCCCGCGAGCGTGTCGTACTCGGCGTCGCCGTCCTCGATGTTGCTGGCCAGACGCTCCTCGACCTCGTGTACCGTCAGGCTGGCGTCCATCAGGTAGCGGCCCTCGCCCAGGATCTCGATCTGCGGCACTTCTTCCTCGTCGGTCTCGTCGTAGATTTCCCCGACGATCTCCTCCAGGGCGTCTTCCAGCGTGACCAGTCCGGTGATCCCGCCGAACTCGTCCACGACGATGCTCAGGTGGCTCTTCTTCTCGCGCATCTTGGCGAGCAGATCCTTGATCTTCATGCCCTCGGGGACAAAGAAGACCGGGCGCATCACGTCGGCGACCGTCATGTGGTCGAGGTTCTCCAGATGGGCGAGCATGTCGCTGGTGTGCGCGATCCCGACGATGTTGTCGGCCGTGTCCTGGAAGACCGGCACCCGCGAGTACGCGTGCTCGGTGTTCAGCTCCAGCAGCCGCCGCAGCGGCGAGGCCCCGTCCACGACCACCATGTCCACGCGCGGCGTCATGATCTCACGCACGGTGGTGTCCGACAGATCGAAGACGTTGTACACGAGTTCCTTCTCGCTGTCCTCCAGCACCCCCTCCTGACTGGACGCCGAGACGATCATGCGGATCTCCTCCTCGGAGTACGCCGTGTGGTGCCCGGCGACGGCCTTGAGGCCGAACAGGCGCAGGATCACACCGCCCAGGGCGTTCAGGCCCGTGATGACCGGGCGGAAGATCGTCGTGAACACGACCAGCGGCTGCACGAGGCGCAGGGACAGCAGCTCGCTGCGCTGGAGGGCCGCCGACTTCGGCACGAGTTCACCCAGGACGATGTGGAAGGAAGTCGCCAGGATGAAGGCCAGCGTGAAGGCGGCGGGGCGCTGGAACTGTTCGGGCACCCCAGCCCAAACGAACAGCGGTTCGGCCAGATGCTCGATGGCCGGCTCCGAGACGAAGCCGATCAGCAGGCTCATCATGGAGACGCCCAGCTGCACGGCCGCGATGTAGAGATCCAGGCGGCCGAGCACCTTCTGGACGGCCCTCGCCGCCGCGTTGCCCTCCTCGACGAGTTGATCGATGCGGGTGCGGCGCACGCTGACGAGCGCGTACTCGACCGCCACGAAATACCCGTTGAGAAGCACCAGAACGAGCAGGGCCACAACACCTATGTAGTCATTCATGTATGGGCGCGCTCCGTAACCGCGCCCCGGTCGTTCGAACGGCACATGCTGTCCGTGCCCGCACCAGCGGGATCACGGCGACCGGAAAGTTGTTCGACCTCAGCAAAAACGCCGCCCGCAGGCGGTGTTCACCGGGCGAAGTGAGAGAGCCAGTACTGGGAGGCTCCATGGCAGCCCCGAGTCTAACACGCCGGCACGTCAGTCCGGCCCCCGGCTGGTGTTCCGCCGGTGGGGACGCTAGCGTGGACGCACCTGACTGCCCGCGTGCTCCCCGTCCTGCCCTGGAGGTTTGCCATGACGACCACATCTCCCCTGCCCGACACGTACCGTGCCCTGCGCGTCCTGAAGGACGACTCTGGCATCCGGCCCGAGATCCAGACCCTGCCGTCGGCGGAGCTGCCCGCCGGGACAGCCGTGGTACACGTCAGCCATTCCAGCCTGAACTACAAGGACGGCCTGGCGGTCGCCGGGCGGCCCGGCGTGCTGCGCCGCTATCCCATGACCCCCGGCATCGACCTGGCGGGCACTGTCCTGGCCGACGAGACCGGCACGTATACACCCGGTGATCCGGTGATCCTGACCGGCTGGGGGATCGGTGAGCGGCACGACGGCGGCTACGCCACGCTGGCACGGGTGGACTCGGGCTGGCTGGTGCCCGCGCCCCAGGGCACAGACGCCGTGTGGGCCATGGGGATCGGCACGGCGGGCTTCACCGCCATGCTCGCGGTGCTGGCGCTGGAGACCCACGGCCTGACGCCCGGCGACGGCGAGGTGCTGGTCACGGGAGCCGCCGGGGGGGTCGGCAGCACGGCGGTCGCGCTGCTGGCCGCCGCCGGTCACACCGTCACCGCCAGCACGGGCCGCGAGCAGGAGGCGGATTACCTGCGGAGCCTGGGGGCCAGCTCCGTGATCAGCCGCGAGGAGGTCAGCGGCCTGACCCGCCCCCTGGAGAAGGAGCGCTGGGCGGGCGTGATCGACACCGTGGGCGGCACGACCCTGGCCGGGGCCTACGCCGCCACGCGCACCCATGGCAGCGTCGCGGTGTGCGGACTGGCGGGCGGCAGCGACCTGCACACCACGGTGTTCCCGCTGATCCTGCGCGGCGTGAACCTGCTGGGCATCGACTCCGTGACGTGTCCCACGCCGCTGCGCTGCGCAGCCTGGGATCGGCTGGCCCGCGACCTGCCCCCGGCGCGGCTGAAGGGGGTCACGCAGCTCCGGGGGCTGAGCGAGGTGCCGGCGCTGGCCGACGAGATCCTGGCCGGCCATGTGCGCGGGCGGACGGTCATCGACGTCCAGCGCTGAGGGGAGCCGGCCGGCCTACTGCGGCGTCAGCTCGCCCACGTCGGCGGTCGGCGTGTCTGGGCCGAGGACGGCCTGACGTTCGATGCGCGGCTCGCCGACCTCGCCATACACGCCGTTGGCGTTGCGGTCGCGGCCAGCGATCACGCGGAAGGTGCCCTCGCCCACGTAGGCGGTGAAGCGTCCCATCGCGTCGAGCGGCGGCTGGACGGCCCGACCCCGGTCGTCCTGAAGACGCAGGCCCAGGGTGTCGCTGACGGCCGGGGCTCCCAGGGCAGCGGCAGCGTTGATCATGCCGACACCGAACGCGCGGTCTCGGCCCACTTCCCCCAGGTCGGTGGCCGTCGCCTTCAGGCGCTCCAGGGTCGCCGCCGCCGTGGTCGTGATGCCCTTGCTGAGCAGCAGCGCGGCCAGCGCAGAGACCTGCGGGGCAGCCTGGCTCGTGCCGGATTCGACCTCGTAGTTGGGCAGGTTCTTCGTGTAGTCCCACCCGGTCGACAGCACCGAGTCCACGAACGGCTCCGGGCTGCCGTCCCCCTGCGGATCCCAGGTGGCTCCGTTGTAGTACGTGGGGGTCTGGAAGTAGTCGGCACCGCCCGGTGCGGACAGTTGCACCTGCGGATAGGCGTTGGAATACGTGGCGCGGCGCGGCGCGCTGGCCCCGGACAGGGTGACGGCGCCCACCGCCACCGCCCCGTCGCAGGCTGCCGGGTAGTACGGCGTCTCGTTGTACCCGTTGCCCGCCGCCACGACCACCAGCGAACCGGCCGCGACCGCCTCGGAGATGGCGTCGCACATGGGCTGTGCCGTGGCCGCGCTGATCTCGCCGCCCAAACTGAGGTTGATGACCTCCGCCGCGTGCGGAGAGGTGTAGGTCTTGCCGCCCAGCACCACCGGCAGACCGGCCGCATAGCGCACGGACACCGCGACCTGCGCCACGTCCGTGTTGCCCTCGGCGTCGATGGCGCGGATGGGCAGCACCTTCACGTTCGCGGTGTTGACGGCACCGATCACGCCCGTCGTGCTGCACGACGGGCAGTCGGGAGTGGCCCCGTTGTCGCCCCACCGGGCGGCGATGATGCCCGTGACATGGGTACCGTGGCTGCCGAGCGTCCGGCCCGGCGTGAGCGGATCGGTCGGATCCGTGTCGGGGCCGTCGCCGTCGCCGTTCCCGGTTCCAGCGGTGTCCACCACGGCCTCCAGCACGTCCAGGGCCCCCTCGCCGGAGCGCCACAGCCGGCCCTGTAGATCCGGGTGGTCATAGCGCACCCCGCTGTCGATGACCGCGACCGTCACCGGACGGGTGTAGGGCGTGGTCGCCATGTCGCGCCACACCGCCGGATACCCCACGAGCCGGTATGTCCACTGCAGTGGGGCGAACTGATCGGTCGGCACGACGGGCGCGGCCAGCGTCGCCTGCGGCCGCAGCACGGCGTTCTCGGTGACCGACAGCACCTGTGGGTCGGCCTTCAGGGCGGCGATGGCCGCTTCGGTGGCGGCCACGCGCAGCAGGGCCGACCGGGCACCCAGCGGCGCGGCGCGGCCCACGGCGATCCCGCCGGCCCGGAGGGTGCTCAGGGCGCGTTCCGCCGGCATCGTGCCGCGCGACTGCGCCTGGAGCCCACTGGGGCTGTCGCGGTAGGTCACGATCACGCCCCGCGCCGTCGCGGTGGTGGTGACTGGGGCGGCGGAACGCACCTGCACCTGCGTCCCCTGAACCGTGGCGCCGGAGGTGACCTGCCCCGACAGGCGGTAGTTCAGCGCCGATATGGGCCATGTGGTGACGCCCATACGTCCGTCCCGCCCCTTCCAGGTGAGTGCCAGGGTACCGGTGAGCCCGGTGGCGGTCGCGTTCACCGGTACGCCCGCCCCCCGGTTCACCGTCAGTGTGAACGCGACGTCACCGGTTCCGGAGGTCTTCGACACCGTCGCCCACACCGGCAGTGCCGTGACGGTCCACGTGCCCTGATACGGCTGCGACACGGGCACCGTCAGCGCGGCCCCGGCGTGGATCGTGTGCTGGCCCGGCCCACCGGAGGGGAACAGCTGGCAGCCGGCGAGCAGCAGCGTCAGGGCACCGGCGGCACAGGCAGGGCGGAGCAGGCGCGTCATGCGCCCAGGATGGAGCATCCGGGCTGACCGAAGATGAACCGGCCACGCGCATGACAGAACTCCTCCGCGCTGGCACAATGTCCGGATGCCGAGCGGCCGCGTCCACAACCTCATCAACATCGGGGCCTACAGCGTCCTGGCGGCCGCCGCACTGGTGGCGTCGCGGCAGGAACTGATCGTGGTCACGCAGGCGCAGGCGCTGACCTTCACGCTGGGCTTCGCGGTGGGCACCTTCCTGCTGTCGCCGGATCTGGACCTCGCCGAGGGCCGCGTGGACAGCAAGCGCCACTGGGGCATCCTGGGGGTGTTGTGGGTACCGTACGGCCTGCTGTTCAGCCACCGGGGACTGTCACATTCATGGGTGCTCGGCCCCCTGACCCGGCTGGCCTACGTGGCCCTGATGGTCGCGCTGGTCGTGGGCCTGCTGCGCTACGTCGCGCCGGGGGTTCCCCTGCCCGAGGTGCCGCAGCCGGTCAGCCTCAAGGTGGTCGTGCCGGTCGTGGCCGGATACTACCTGAGCCAGTGGCTGCACCTGGTCGCCGACGGCGTGCGGCCGGATCACGGCATGAAGCGCAGCAGCCGCAAGATCCGGCGCCGCTGACCCCGGGCCACATGCTCAGCCGATCTCCAGCACGGCCGGGTGGGCCAGATCCAGGCGGCGGGCGGCGTCCCAGGCCTGCCGGGCACGGCCCGCCTCGATGGCGCGCATGAACGGCTCATGGTCCGCCAGGGTGGTCAGCACCCAGAAGTCACCCCACACCTGCACGCTCCAGGCGTCCTGCATGGCCCGCGCCGCCGCTGTCCACACCGGTTCCGAGAGGTGCTCCAGCGGCGCGATGAAGTGCCACTCGCCGTCGGTCCCCGGCGTGCGGGCGACCTCCCGGTGGTATTCCCGGCGCTGGCGGGGGCTCATGGCCTCCAGCGTGCCCACGGCGCAGTACACCGCCGGAAAGGCACTGAAGGTATCGCGGCAGCGGGTGGGCCGGACATCGTAGGCGGTGCAGCTGCCGGTGGCACGGTCGAGCAGCGGGCAGAAGCCGACCTCGGTGCGGTGCCGGTGCACATAGGCCTCGTCCGACGGTGCGCTGCGGGCATTGGCGATCACGGCCGCGGCGTGATCTGCCATGCCCCGGCGCTGATCGGCCGTGATCGCCTGCGCCGTCACGAGCGCCTCGGCCAGACTGACGCGGATCGGCATGTTGCAGCACGCCGAGCAGCCGGCCCCGCAGTACACGCGGCCCCCGCGCGCCGCGTAGCCCTGGAGCCACGTGCCGGCCTGCCGGCCGTAGCGGGCGTAGGCCCGGATGACCGGGGCCGTGACGCTCTCCCGGGATGAAGGTGCAGGGGCCATGCGCTGCAGAGTAGCGCGCGTATACTGGCGTCACGTGTTTGGACGCCGCCCCAAGACCACTGTGCCCTCCACCCCTCCCGAGACGCGCGCGGGGTCCGCGGACACCCCGGACGCGACTCGGGTGCTCGCGGACCTGCTGGCCCGACCGACCCAGGAGGGCATCCTGGAGGCCGCCCTGGTGCATGCCGCCCGGCTGCTGGGCGGCCGGGTGGCCGCCTACGCCATCGTGCGGCGCGGTCAGGACACGGTCGGCGCGGTGCACAACTACTCGCGGGCCCTGGTGGGCGTCGCCCTGAGCGGGCCGTGGTCGACCCTGCGCACCCGCCTGCTGTCGGACGGCACGCGCGAACTGTACGAGCAGAATTCCCCGGACCTCCAGTCGCTCCTGACCGAGTGCGGCATGAAGGCCGTCACGCTGTCGCTGGTCGTACCCATCAGCGACCGGGGGCACTATGTGGGCGCCCTGGTACTCGACCGCTCCGGCGATGAAGGCGTGACCCCCACGGCGCAGGAAGCGGTGACGCGCTGGGCCGCGGCGATCGCCCCCCTGCTGGGCATCCTGGACAGCCGCGAGGACTGGAAACATGCGGCGCGTCAGATCACCGGCGCGGTGGTCGAGGCCATCGAGAGCCGGGAGTTCGACGCGCTGGGCCACGCGCAGGCCGTGGCCACCCTGAGCCTGAAGATCGGGCAGCAGATCGGACTGGCCGACCGCGAACTCGAGGAACTGTGGTACGCGGCGACCATGCACGACATCGGCAAGATCCACGGCGAGCCCGGGCACGCGCTGGTCGGCGCGAACTTCCTGCACGGCGTCGGGCACCTCTCCGAGGCCCAGCGGGCCGTCCGGCACCACCATGAACGCTGGGACGGCCAGGGCGAACCGGATCGGCTGACGGGCGAGGACATCCCGCTGTACGCGCGCATCCTGGCGGTCGCCAACGCCTACGTGCGGCTGGGCGGCATCGAGCGTGTCCGGTCACAGGCGGGGCGCAGCCTGGATCCGCGCCTCGTGTCGTCGCTGGAGAAGCTGGATCTGTGAGGCCCGGCCCTGGCGTGGAGTGCCACCCTTGAGTGTGCCCCCGCAGCCCGATCCCCCCGGGGCCGTGCCGCGCTTTCCCGAACTGGAGGCGCGCTACGGGGCCCTCGTGCCGATGGACAGCGGCATGCAGAGCCGCGTGTATGCCACGCCAGGCGGGGATCTGGTCGTGAAGGTCTACCGCAACCAGCGGGGCGACCATGCCCGCGAGGCCCAGAACCTGCGCCGGGCCGGCATGGGCACGTGGGTGGTCGATGTCGCGCAGCTCGACGGTATCGAGGCACTGGTCATGCGGCGCTTTCCGGGTCGCCCGCTGCGTCCCCAGGACGTGCCCACGGCGCTGCCCAGCCTGCGCAGCGCCCTGCAGGCCCTGCACCGCGACACCCAGGGCACCGTGGACGTGGCGCGGGTCGAGCAGCGGCTGCGCCGATTCCGCAGCGCCCTGACCGCCTTCCCGCTGGAGGATCTGTTCACGGCGGTCGAGACGCCGCTGGAGGCGGGGGCCCTGGCCCGCCCGGCCGCGTTCTGCCACCTGGACCTGTGGCACGACAACATCCTGATCTCGGAGGCGGGCGAGGTGCTGCTGATCGACTGGACGAAGGCCGGCCTGGACGATCCCCTGCGCGATCTGGCCCTCCTGAAGACCGGCACCCTGGACCTGCTGCCCCCGGACGACGCCCTGAACGCCGCGCTGTCGTTTCTGCCCGGCGCCTCGCGTGACCTCCTGGCCCTCTACCGTGCGTACATCGCCATGACGACGCTGCACGACCTGTACTGGTTCCTGATGAACGAACCGTACGGCTTCGAGGGCCAGCGGGCCCGCAAGGTGCCGAGGGCCCGGCACGTCATGGCACGGCTGCCCGAGTTCTGAGCGCGGGGTCAGGTGCCGGCTGATCCGGGCGCGGCGAGCCCCTGGCGCGCCAGGGCGGCCCGCAGCACCGGCTCGCGTGTGCCCATGCTGCCGCCCGTGCCGAAATACGCGTTGAGCAGCCGTGCCCAGTCGCCGGGCTGGCCGCCCCGCGCCGCGATTGGGTTCATGATCTCGACCGCTCCGCGCAGTTCCTGATCTGTGGCGACGTGATACGCGTCGGTGTGGATGACCAGCGGGCGCGGCACGCGGGGGCGGTAGGGCGTGTCCTCGGCGGACCGGCCGATGGTCAGGGCCGCGAACGGAAGCACACCGGCCGGCAGCGCCAGCGCGGTGATGATACCGTCCAGTCCGTTCATCACGCCGCCGATCCAGCAGCCCTGGTACCCCAGCATCTCGGCGGCGGTCAGGAGGTTGGTGCCCGCCATGACGGCGTCCCCGAGACCGAAATGCACCGCGATGGCCGGCCACTCACCCGGCTGCCGCCCGGTCACCTCCAGCACCCGCGACACGCGGTGGACATCGGCGCACACCACGAAGGCCTCGCTGGCCGTGGCGATGTGCGCGTTCGTGGTCAGTTCGACCAGCCGCGCCCGCAGCTCCGGGCGCGTGATCCGCACCAGCGAGTACAGCTGAGCGGTCGCGTCGGTCGGCGCGCGCTGCGCGGCGTGCAGGACCGCGTCCAGGTGGTCGTCGGGCAGCGGGATCGGCGAACCGTCCGGAGCCGTGACATACTGCCGAACCGTACGGTGGGCGTCGTAGAAGGCGCGGACATCAGCGGGCGTCTGCGGGGTGCGGCTCAGGGACATGCGGCGGAGCATAGCGCCCCGGCCTGCCCTGGCCCCAGCCCGGCACGGTGCCGCGTCCGCGACCTGGGCCTCCGCAGGCCCAAGAGACGCGCGAGCCGGACGTGGTCGAGCGGCAGCCCGCCGACAGACCGGGATGCCGCGCAAGCGTCGTCCGGGATCAGCTGATCGCGCGCCACGCCAGCATCACGACGATCACGCTGGCAATCCCCATCACCGTCAGGGCCTGGGCGCGGGTCTTCCGGAGGTACAGCAGGATGCCGATGCCGGTCACCGCCACCAGCGCGAGGATGATCCCGCTCACGTCGATCACCCACCGCCACGCGGTGCCGGCGTCGCGGCCCCGGTGCAGGTCGTTGATCACGGCCAGTCCGCCCTGCTGGAGGACATTCACGCTGTAGCGGCCGGTGGCCGTGTCGATCACGGCATCGGCGGAGTAGCCCGGCCCCAGGAACGACAGAATGGCCTCCTGGCCGTCCACGCGGGTGTCGCCGGCGCGGCCCTTGAGCCCCTGGTCGGCGCGGAGGGACTCGGCGACGGTCAGCCAGTTCACGGTGCCGGCCGTGATCCACCCGGCGGGCAGGGTGCCGGTCAGCTCACTCCGAACCTCACCGCTGCCGAACACCCAGTCCGGATGGTTCAGGGTGATGCCGGTCGCCGCGAAGAACAGCACGACCAGCAGGCTGATCATGGAGGTGTAGGTATGCAGCCACCGCAGGGCGACGTTGGTCTGGGCCCGGCTGCTCCGCGCGCGGCGGGCCGGTCGGGCCGGGACGCCGCCCGCCTCACCCTCGCCCTCAGGCCTTGCCGAAGCTGACACTGGCGGCCTCGATGTCGTTGTCGACGCCCAGGGTCTTCCTGAAGGCGGCCGCGCCCACGGTCACCTTCTCTCGCACCAGCGAGTACGGGCCGTGCTCGCGGGCCGTCTCGATGACCACGTAGTAGTCGCCCTGTGGCAGCACCTTGCCCCGGTCGTCCTTGCCGTCCCACGCGACCGCATACGTGCCGGGGTTGCGGGTGGCGGAGCTGACCGTGCTGACCAGTTCCGAGTTCTGGCGCGTCCAGCGGCGCAGTTCGGCCAGCCAGCGCGGGTTCAGGCGGCTCTGAGACAGCCACACGGTCAGGTTGCGCAGCGTGGCGCCCTGGCCGTCCTCGATATAGACCGCCACGTACGGCCGCTTGACGCGTCCGGTGGCCTTCGTGGCGACCGTGAAGGCGATGTCCAGTGCCATCCCGGCCGCCCAGGGTTTGCCGGCAGTGGCCGGCGCCGCCGCACCGGCGAATCGGCCCAGGGTCAGGGTGGCAGTGGCGGCGGCAAGGGTGCCCATAAATCGGCGTCGGGTGTGGGTCATGGTGGATACTCCTGGGGACGGGGGATGGACCGAACGTGGCCCGACTCTTCCGTGGGGGCGTTAGCCCGACGTTAGAGCGGCCCAGCCGGCGCTGGGATGGATGTGGCCGGTGTCCGTGACGATCAGCGCCGCACAGCCGACCTGGCGGTCGATCACGGTCAGTGCAGCGGGCACGTCAAGGACGCCGGCCACGGTGGCGAGCGCGTCGGCGGTGGCACAGTCCGGCGCGACGACCGTGACACCGGCCGTGCCCGACACCGGCCTCCCGCTGCGCGGGTCGATCACGTGGGAGTGCCAGTGCCCGGCGATGTCCACGCCCCGGTGCGCGTTGCCGCTGCTCGCCAGGGCCGCGTCCGTCACACGCACGCGGGCCATGGGTGGCAGGTCGTCGCGCCGGGAGCGTGGGTCGGCCACCGCCACCACGACGCCACGCGGCCCGGCCGTCCGGAGATCGCCACCCGCATTCACGAGCACCTCCCGCACGCCCGGCACTGCGGCCGCAGCGTGGGCGGCGCGGTCGACGATATACCCCTTGGCCAGCGCGTTCAGCCCGAGGGGATACCGGGCATGCAGGGTGGCCGACCCGTCGCCGTGGAGCGTCCACGGATCGGCGCAGAGGTCGTGAACCAGCCTCCCCAGCGCGGCAGGATCGGGCAACGAGCGGTTTCGTGCCGCCGCTGCCCACAGGGCCCCCAGGGCGTCCGCGCCCGGATGAAACGCTCCTCCGGACACCTGACGCCAGTGGTCGGTCAGCCGCAACACGGCCTCCAGATCGGCACCGATCGCGGTGCGGTCATCCGGGTAGGCCAGCCAGCGGCGCAGCTCGCTGTCGGGATCGAAGCGGTTCAGGACGTCTGTCAGCCGCTCGATCTCGGCCAGCGCCGCGCCCTCGGCCTCATCGGCCCTCCGGCGCGAGTCGGCCACCACCTGCACCTCGACCTCGGTGCCCAGGAGACGCTCGTAGACGTGGCGCACGTGGGCCGGTGGACACAGGGAACGCAGCAGCGACAGCGCGGACGGCATGCGGTTCATTCTCTGAACGGAGTTCGAAGATTCAGAGAAGGCACCGCACCGGGACGGCAGGGCTCCATCCCGGTGCGCGCTCGCCGATGGGCGGAGCCGTGGCTCCCCCCCTGCAGCCCCGCCGCGCCGGTCAGGCGGCCGGTGGCGTGGCCAGCACCCAGAACAGCAGCCCCACCAGGATCAGGTCGAGGGCCCACGACGCCGGACGGCGCAGGGCCGCGTTCGAGCGGGCACGCATGACCTGCACCCCGATCCGGACGAGCAGCAGCGAGGCGACGAGCCACGGGCTGGGCGTGGGGCCACCCAGCAGGGGCAGGAACAGCAGCACCGCCAGCACCGCCAGCAGTCCCAGACTGGCAGCGGTCCACGCGTCCGGGCGTCCGGGTGGGTGTGGCGTCGTCACCGCCGGTCGCTCACCGCCGGCGGCTGCACCGGCTCCAGCACCAGCACACTGTTGGGTGGCAGGTTCAGCCGCAGCGAATGCGTCTGGCTGTTCCAGCCCTCGTCCGAGGCGGTCAGGCTGGACTGCTGGGTTCCGAAGCCGCCGTACTCGCCGTCGTCCGTCGACAGCAGCACGCGGTAGTCGCCTCCCTGGGGCGTGCCGACCGGGTACTGTTCGCGGAACACCGGGGTCAGGTTGGCCACGACCAGGCTCCACGCCGCGCTGCCGGGATCGCGGCGCAGGAACGCGTACACGGATTCGTCGGTGGCATCCGCATCGATCCACAGCAGGCCCTCGTCCTTGAGGTCACCGGTGTGCCAGTCGGGCCGCTGGCAGTACAGGGCATTGAGCCGGCGAACCAGGTTCATGACGCCCCGGTGATCCGGCTGATCGGCCATGTACCACGGCAGGCCATCCTCGTACGCCCACTCGGTGGACTGGGCGAACTCCTGCCCCATGAACAGCAGTTTCTTGCCGGGTGTGGCCCACATCATCGCCAGGAACGCGCGGTAGCCGGCGCGCTGCGCGTACCAGTCACCGGGCATCTTCATGACCATGCTCTTCTTCAGGTGCACGACCTCGTCGTGGCTGATCGCCAGGACATAGTTCTCGGTGGTGCGGTAGGCGTTGTAGAAGGTCAGGGCGTGGTGGTGGTACTTGCGCCACAGCGGGTCTTCCTCGAAATAGCGCAGGGTGTCGTTCATCCAGCCCATCGCCCACTTGTAGTCGAAGCCCAGGCCGAACGGGGTCGGGGTGGTCACGCCGGGGAAGGCGGTGCTCTCCTCGGCCACGATCATGCAGCCGGGCGCCATGTGGTGCACGACCTCGTTCAGACGCTTGAGGAAGGCGATGGCCTCCAGGTTCTCCCGGCCACCGTGGATGTTGGGCACCCACTCGGTGCGCGAGAAGTCCAGGTACAGCATGCTCGCCACGGCGTCCACGCGCAGGCCGTCGATGTGGTAGTCCTGCAGCCATGTAAGCGCCGAGCCGATCAGGAACATCACGACCTCGTTGCGGCCGTAGTCGAAGATGTACGTGTTCCAGTCGAGGTGGAAGCCCTTGCGCGGATCGGCGTACTCGAACAGGGGGCCGCCGTCGAACTTGGCGAGCGCGAACTCGTCGGTCGGGAAGTGTCCCGGCACCCAGTCGAGCAGCACGCCGATCCCCAGGCCGTGCAGGTGATCCACGAAATACTTGAAGTCCTCCGGGCTGCCCATGCGGCTGCTGGGCGCGTAGTACCCGGTCACCTGATAGCCCCACGAGCCGTCGAAGGGATGTTCCATGACCCCCAGCAGTTCGACATGGGTGTAGCCCATGTACACCACGTACTCGCCGAGCTGATGCGCAAGGTCACGGTAGTTCAGGAACCAGCCGTCGTCACGTTTCTTCCAGCTGGGCAGGTGCACCTCGTACACACTGACCGGCCGGTCGAAGCGCTGGGTGCGGTCGGCCATCCACGTGTCGTCGTGCCAGACGTAGTCGCTGTCCCACACGATACTGGCCGTCGCGGGCCGCACCTCGAAGAACCTGCCATAGGGATCGCTCTTGTCCAGGGTGCGGCCGTCGGCGCCGGTCACGCGGAACTTGTAGCGCTGGCCCTTCCGGGCCGAGGGCACGAACACGCCCCAGTACCCGAACTCCAGCCGCTGCATGGGGTTGTCGTACCCGTTGTAGCCGTTGAAATCACCGACCACGCTGACGTGCTGAGCCGCCGGGGCCCAGACCGCGAAGCGCACACCCTCGACGCCGTTCTCGGTGACCGGATGGGCACCCAGCAGGTGATCCGGGCGCACCAGATCGGCCGTGACGAGCTTTTGCAGGTGCCCGTGGTCGAGCGGAAGCGGTTCAGTCATGTTCCGAGTGTAGCGGGCAGGGTCGCGCTTCAGGAGCGGCGGGCGGCGCGTGGACCGAAGATCATGGTTTGGCAAATGTTGCGTGGACGAAGCGGGCGGCCGTCACCCTGGACGGCCGCCCGGAAGTGTGCGATGCCCGGCGTCCTAGACCTTGACGATCCAGCCGTCGGGCGCGGCGCGGTCTCCGAACTGGATGCCGACCAGCTCGTCGTACAGCTGCCGGGTCACCGGTCCGGCCTCGGTCTCCGAGTGGAAGACATGGAAGTGCTCCCCGTGCTGGATGCCGCCGATGGGCGTGATGACGGCCGCCGTGCCGCACGCCCCGGCCTCGGCGTAGGCGTCCAGGCCGTCGATGAACACGTCGCCCTCGACGACGTCCAGGCCCAGCCGTTCCCGGGCGATGTGCAGCAGGCTGTATTTCGTGATGCTCGGCAGGATGCTGGGCGACTGGGGCGTGACGAAGGTGCGGCCGTCCTTCGTGATCACGAACAGGTTGGCGCTGCCGACCTCCTCGATCTTGGTGTGGGTCTCCGGATCCAGGTAGATCGCGTCGGCGAAGTGCCGGGCCTTGGCTTCCTGGCCCGGCAGCAGGCTCGCGGCGTAGTTGCCGCCCACCTTGGCGGCCCCGGTGCCATGCGGCGCGGCGCGGTCGTACGGCGAGGTGATGAAGTTCTGTGGCGTCAGGCCACCCTTGAAGTACGGGCCGACCGGGATGCAGAACACGCTGAAGATGAACTCCGGGGCCGACCGCACGCCGATGTTGTCGCCCACGCCGATGACGAAGGGCCGCAGGTACAGCGCTCCGCCCGTGCCGTAGGGCGGGATGAAGTGGTCGTTGGCCGCCACCACCTGCCGGCACGCCTCGATGAAGGCCTCGGTGCTCGGTGCCGGCATCAGCAGGCGGTCGCAGCTGCGCTGCATGCGGGCCGCGTTCTGATCCGGCCGGAACAGGTTCACGCTGCCGTCGGCACAGCGGTACGCCTTGAGGCCCTCAAAGCACTGCTGTCCGTAGTGCAGCGCCGTCGAACCCTCGGAGATGTGCAGGACGTTGTCGCGCGTCAGCGTCCCGGCGTCCCACTCGCCCTCACGCCAGTGCGACAGGTACCGGAAGTCGGTGCGGATATAGCTGAAGCCCAGGGTCGACCAGTCGATATCTACGGTGGGGGCCACGGGGGTCTGCGTCATGCCTGATTGTCGCTCACCGGACGGAGCACGTCACGGGACGCGTCCAGTCATCCGGACGGGATCACTGCAGCACGTACCGGCGGAACCGCTCCAGGATGCCCAGACCGACCGCGCCGCTCTTCTCCGGGTGGAACTGCGTGGCGTGCAGGTTTCCCCGGCTGAACGCGGCCCAGAACGGGACGCCGTAGTGCGAGAGCGCGCCGTCGTCCACGGGGATGTCGGCCGGCACGTAGTACGAGTGGACGAAGTACGCATAGGCGTCGGCGCCGAGCCCGCGCAGCAGCGGGGGATCGCCGCGCAGTTCCAGGCCGTTCCAGCCCATCTGCGGCACCTTGTGGCCCGGCGCGGCGTCGAATTTGCGCACGGTGCCCGGCACCAGTCCCAGACCGGGTACGCCCGGCGCTTCCTCGGAGTCGGAGAGCAGCATCTGCATGCCCACGCAGATCCCCAGCAGCGGGGTGCCCGCCTGCGCGGCGTCCATGACCGGGCCGTGGAATCCGCTGGAGTCGAAGGCCTCCATGACCTGCCGGAAGTGACCCTGGCCGGGCACGACCAGCGCGTCGGCGTGCGGCACGTCGGCGGGGTCGGCGCTGACGGTCACGGTCATCCCGGCGCGTTCCAGGGCCTTGGCCGCGCTGCGGACATTCCCGGCCCCGTAGTCGAGCAGCAGCACCGCCGCGCTCACAGGCTGCCCTTGGTGCTCGGCAGCACGTCGGAGGTGACCGTCACGGCGTCGCGCAGGGCCCGCGCCAGGGCCTTGACCACCGCCTCGATGACGTGGTGTGCCTCACGGCCCGCCAGCACGCGCACGTGCAGGGTGATGCCGCCGTGGTTGCACAGCCCGCGCAGGAACTCGCGCAGGTGGTAGTGCGTCATGCCGCCGGCGTGGCCCCAGATGTCCAGCGTCTCGGGCTCGAAGGCCAGGTGGGCCCGGCCCGACAGATCGACGACCACGTGCGCCAGCGTCTCGTCCATGGGCACGAAGGCGCTGCCGTAGCGCTCGATGCCCCGGCGGTCCCCCAGCGCCTGCGTCAGCGCCTGCCCCAGCGTGATGCCGGTGTCCTCGATCAGGTGGTGCGGCTCGATGTGCAGGTCGCCGGTCGCGGTCACGCTCAGGCCCAGGCGGCTGTGGCGGGCCAGCGCATCGAGCATGTGGTCGAAGAACCCGTGCCCGGTGGCCGGCGGATCATAGGCAGCGGAATCCAGATCGAGACGAACCGTGATGGCGGTCTCGCTGGTCGTACGGGTGAGGGTGGCCGAACGGCTCATGGCCGCATCCTACGCAGTCTGGAGGGTCACCGGCACAGTGCGTCTGGACGTCCTGCTCCCCGCCGCAGATCCAGACCAGCACCGGCGTGTCAAGCGGGCCTGCGCCGGATGTAAGAAACTGGGCGCGATCTCATATTTGTACTGGCAAAGGAAAGCATCTGCAGCACGGCGGTTTTCGATTGTGTGGTCAATCCGGAACACCGCCGATATCATCTAGACAAGTCATGATCCCAGCGATAGCGGCCCGGTAGAACAGCGACGTCAAGCACAATTCTCTCGACACCCACGTCCCCCCTGGAGGTTCGGATGACGGATATTCGTTTTGCTGTCGGCACGCTGGTCACCACCCTGATGCTCGCCGCCTGTAGCCAGTCGGGAGTGCCGACGGCCACCGGCAGCGTTCCCGAGCGCGTGGCCGGCACCCCGGCCCCGGTGCTCGGCACCTCCAACCCGGATGCCATTCCCGGCCAGTACATCGTGGTCTTCAGTGACGGCGCCGTGGGGTCGTCCGTGTCCACCCAGGGGGCCGGCGCCCTGATCCGCAGCCTGAACCTCGATCCCCAGGGCGTGACCATCCAGCACATCTACGGACAGGCCCTGTCCGGGTTTGCGGCCACCCTGAGCGCCCAGAACCTCCAGACCCTGCGTGCCGACCCCCGCGTGAAGTACATCGAGCAGGACGGCATCATGCGGGCCACCGCGACCCAGAGCGGCGCAACGTGGGGCCTCGACCGTATCGACCAGCGCACCCTGCCGCTGGACGGCAATTACACGTATACGAGCACCGCCAGCGGCGTGAAGGTCTACATCATCGACACCGGGATCAACACCTCGCACACGAACTTCGGCGGGCGGGCCGTGTGGGGCACGAACACCACGGGCGACGGCAACAACTCCGACTGCCAGGGCCACGGCACCCACGTGGCGGGGACGGTCGGCAGCGCCACCTGGGGCGTGGCCAAGGGCGTGACGCTGGTCGCCGTGAAGGTGCTCGGCTGTGACGGCAGCGGCACCAACTCCGGTGTGATCGCCGGCGTGAACTGGGCCGTGACGAACAAGGGCAGCGCGGCAGCGGTCGCCAACATGAGCCTGGGCGGTGGCGCCAGCCAGGCGGTGGACGACGCCGTGAACACCGCGGCCAGCAAGAACCTGGTCATGGCGGTCGCGGCCGGCAACGAGAACCAGAACGCCTGCAACGTGTCGCCGGCCCGCGCCGCGAGCGCCATCACGGTCGGCTCGACGACCAGCACCGATGCCCGCAGCAGCTTCAGCAACTACGGCTCGTGCGTGGATCTGTTCGCACCGGGCAGCAACATCACCAGCACGTGGATCGGCAGCACCACGGCCACGAACACCATCAGCGGCACCAGCATGGCCACTCCGCACGTGGCGGGCGCGGCGGCCCTGCTGATCGCCGGCGGCAACACCACCTCCAGCGCCGTGGCGGGGGCCATGCTCGGAGCGGCCACGACCGGCAAGGTCATGGGCGCCGGCACCGGCAGCCCGAACCTGCTGCTGTACACCGGCAGCGGCACCACCACGCCGCCGGCGGGCACCACCACCTACACCGGCTCGATCACGGCCTCGGGCTCCAGCAGCTACAAGCCCTCGACCACCGGTTTCAGCTACGCGGGGGGAACCCTCAAAGGCGTGCTGGGCGGGCCCAGCGGCACGGACTTCGACCTGTACCTCCAGAAACTCTCGGGCAGCACGTGGAGCACCGTGGCGTCCAGCCTGGGCAGCACGAGCACCGAGAGCGTGACCTACTCGGCGGCGAGCGGCACGTACCGCTGGCGCGTCTACAGCTACAGCGGCACCGGCAGCTTCACCCTGACCGAGACGAAGTAGTTCCTCGACCTGCGCCACCCCCAGGCGCAGATCCGAAACAGCAGGCCACAGGCAAGCTCCTGTGGCCTGTCGTCCTGTCGAGACGCCGGGCACCGCTCCGGACATCCGGTTGATCTGGCCGGACGACTTGCATTTCAGAGTCTCCAGCCGCAGCCAGTCGCAGCCTTTCATCGCGTCATCCCAAAATAGACGTGCAGGACGCACTTTACTCCACGACTGACCACCACCAGCTACCCGCTCCCGTATGGCAGATCCATGAAGCACCAGCAGATCATTCTGTCTTGACCGTAACGCCGTTATGTTATAGACTAAATGCATGAAGCTGAGCGATGTCCAGAAACGACTCCAGGCCCCGTTTCCCGCGCATCTGGTGGGGTGGAAACCCGGCGCCATCAGCAAGGACCGCAAGCGGGCCCTGATGCTCGCGCACATCGACGCACGGGCCGTGCAGGATCGCCTGGACGCGATCTGCCCCGATGCGTGGAGCTTCGAGGTCGAGGTGGTGGCGGGCACGCGCCTGCCCACCGTCAAGGGCCGACTGACCATCCTGGGCGTATCACGCGAGGACATCGGCGAGGCCCCGGAAGGCGACCTCGGCACCCTGAAGGCTGCCAGCAGCGATGCTCTGAAGCGCTGCGCCGTGCACTTCGGGATCGGCCGCTACCTGTACGACCTGCCCAAGCAGTGGGCTGAATGGGACGACGCGAAGAGGGCGCCGGCCAGCACCCCCGACCTGCCCGACTGGGCCCGGCCCGACCACGAGCGCTCGCCCGGCGGTGCCCACCTGGTGCAGGCGATGGAACAGCTGCGCTACGAGCTGCCCGAGGATCTGGATCTCCAGCGCGAGGTCTACAAGCACCTCAAGGCGGCGCTGGGCAGCCTGCACCCCGAGACCGGCAGCAACCACGGACGGGCGGCATGAGTCCACAGCGCACCCCCCGCCAGACCCTGCTCGCCATGGGGATCGTGCTCGTCCTGATCCTGGTCGGCGGAGCGCTCGCCTCCCTGATCTGACGGCACCCTCAGGCTGCTGAGGATCGCGACCCTGGTGGTGCCCGTCTGAGCTGACCGTCCTGCCTACACGCCCGCGCCTCCGTCCACGACTCCGTGGATGGGGGCGCGGGCGGCGTCGTCTCGGGATCGTGCGCCTGAGCCGTGACCCTCGGGCGGTGTCGACGATCCATGCCCCGCCTTCCGGAAGGGCCCCGTCTGGAGCACCGGATGTCCAACCCCCTACCAACCCGGCCTGCCTACAGTAGAGATCGATCTTACAAATCACAGTCCTCATCCGGCAGCACCCGACCCGCACCGTTGCGGGATTCAGAACGGAGACCACCCATGACTGATGCCCGACCCACCCGTCGTACCTTCCTGAAACTGACTGCCGCGGCCGGTGCCGCCGCTGGAGCCGTGGTCGTGAGCGGTTCCGGCGCCGCGCAGACCGCCACCGACCCGGCCAGGGCGGGCGACCTGCTGCTCTACCAGGACGGCCCCAGCAAGGGCAAGCCCGTCAAGACGGCCGATCTGAAAGTCGGGGTGGCCGTGTGGGCGCTGGCTGTCGATCCCAAGACCAAGAAGCCGCGAGACGCGACCAAGGGCGGCGTGGTGCTCGTGAAACTGGCCAGCGGCAAGGTGCAGGCCAGCAGCCAGCCCAACGCCGCCGGCGACGTGGTGGCGTACTCCAGCATCTGCACCCACCAGGGCTGCCCCACGAAAGAGATCGGCACGCTGGGCATGGGCAAGGGTCACATCATCTGCACGTGCCACGGCAGCATCTTCGACGCCGGCGACAACGCGACGGTGCTCGGCGGGCCAGCGCCCAAGCGCCTGCCCGCCCTGCCGATCAAGGTCGACGCGACCGGTCAGGTCGTCGCGAAAGCCGGGTTCACCGGCAAGGTCGGCCCCAAGTAGCTCCACCCGCGTGACCCACGGCCCGGACGGTCCGGGTCGTTCGACCACTTCGACCGGCGCATGCCGGAGCGTAGGAGAGGAACATGAAGGGATCGCAGAAGGTCGGAATGATGGCTCGGCTGGGTGCACTGCTGGCGACCGGTGTGGTGCTGGGCGGCGCGGCGTCGGCGCAGATGAGCGCCTACACGGCGGTGACCGACGCCCGGCTGGCCGCGCCGGAAGCGTCGAACTGGCTGTCGACGCGCGGCAACCAGATGAACTGGGGCTACTCGGCCCTGGACAAGATCACCCCGGCGAACGTGTCGAAACTGCAGCCGGCCTGGGCATATTCCACCGGGCAGTCCGAGGGACACGAGGCCGCACCCATCGTGAACAACGGCATCATGTTCATCACGTCCCCCATGAACAAGCTGTTCGCACTCGACGCCACGACCGGCGTGATGCTGTGGAAATACGAGCGCGAACTCCCGGACGACATCACGTCGTGCTGCGACGTCGTGAACCGCGGCGTGGCCGTGTACGGGGACATGGTCTACATGGGCACGCTGGACGCCCACATGCTCGCCTTCAATGCGAAGACCGGCAAGATCGTCTGGGACCGCACCATCGAGGACTACAAGAAGCGCTACACGATCACGTCGGCTCCGCTGATCGCCAGTGGCCGCCTGGTCACCGGGGTTCACGGCGGCGAGTACGGCGTGCGCGGCTTCCTGGAGAGCATGGATCCCAAGACCGGCAAGAGCCAGTGGAAGTCCTACACCACCATGAAGGGCTCGTATCCCGACGGCAGTGAGGCGCAGGGCGGGGCTCCCACGTGGCTGACCGGCGCGTACGACGCGGCCAGCAAGACCATCTACTGGGGCACCGGGAATCCGAGCCCGTGGATGGATCCACGCCGCAAACCGACCGATGACCTGAAGTGGAGCTCGTCACTGATCGCCGTGGACGTGGCCACCGGCAAGATCAAGACCGGCTTCCAGTACTCACCGAACGACGCGTGGGACTACGACGGTGTGAACGAGCCGATCCTGATCGACACCATGGTGAACGGCAAGAGCACTAAGAGCATCGTCAGCGCACACCGCAACGGCTACCTGTACCGGTTCGACCGCACGAACGGTGGCGTGAAGTACGTGGGCGCGAACAAGTACGTGACCGTGACCGCGTACAAGGGGCTGGACAAGACCGGCCGTCCCATCTGGGATCCGCAGCACCGGCCGGATCTGGGCAAGCAGGTCAACGCGTGCCCCAGCTTCCTGGGGGGCAAGAACTGGCATCCGGCCGCGTACTCCCCCCAGACCAAGCTGGTGTACATCCCCTCGAACGAGTGGTGCATGACCATCAAGGGCGCCCAGACGAAGTACGCGGCCGGCGAGGCCTACGTCGGTGCCGAGTTCGAACTGAACGCCGTGCCGAACCTGAACTACGTCGGCAACCTCCAGGCCGTCGATCCTGCGACCGGCAAACAGGTCTGGAGCCAGACCTTCAAGGCCCCGCTGTGGGGCGGGGTGCTCACGACGGCCGGCGGCCTGGTCTTCACGGGCACCACGGCCGACCGCGACTTCGTGGCCTTCGACGCCAGGAGCGGCAAGAAACTGTGGTCGTTCAAGACGAACTCCGGGGTGATCGGCCAGCCGATCAGCTACAGCGTGAACGGCAAGCAGTATGTGGCCGTGTTCAGCGGCTACGGCGGCGCGATCCCGCTGTGGGCCGGCCCAATGGCCCAGCTGACCAAGGACACGCCCCGCGGCGGCGTGCTGTGGGTCTTCGCCTTCAACTGACCCTGACGATTCCCCGGACTGGCAGGAACGGCGTGCGCGGGTGGAGGAGGACTCCACGGGCGCACGCCCCGTGCATTCGGGATCTGCATACTGGAGAGAGATGACACGCGCTATCACGGGCCTCGTGCTCCTGTCGCTCACCGGCGTGGGCGCGGCGCAGCAGGATCCCAACTCACCGACCAGTACCACCGGTCTCCTGCGCAGCAGCAGCGCCATGACGTTCTGCCTCGATCAGCAGAATCCCATCTGGAAGTTCGAGCAGGACATGGCAATGGCCGTGGCCCGCTCACTGGGCCGCAAGGCGGAATTCTATCTCCACCGCACACCGCTGCCGAACCTCGATACCCCGGCGCAGCCGCTCGACCGCACCGAACTGATGCGGCTGTTCGCGCACCGCTGCGACATCTACCCCGGCCTGGTGGGGAGCACCACCCCGGCGTTCGACTATCCGGCCGATGAGCAGATGTATGCCACGCGGCCCTACCTCAAGGTCAGCTACCTGTTCGCGAGTCGCGACAGGGCCGTGACGAATCTGGCGACGCTCCCGAAAACCCTTCCCATCAGCATGGAACGCAATGGGCTGCCCGCATACCTGATGTACACGACGCGGCGCGGTCAGTTCACGGATCGGCCTGTGAATACGGCCGGGCGGCTGGTCAGCGACCTGAGTACCGGCACGTCGAAGGTCGGGATGGTCTTCGCGTCTCAGCTGTATGGCCGCGTGCCCAGCCTGGACAAGGTCGGCCTGAGTGCCCGGCCGGTGGTCGGCCTGCCGAACATGACGTGGTATGTCATCTACGGCCTGCGCCGCGACCGCCCGAGCCTGCGCGCACAGGTGGACGGCGCGATCACCCGCCTGATCCAGCGCGGCGAGGTGCAGAAGCTGCTCGCCAAACACGGCCTGAACCGCCCCGGCATCACCCCGGCCTCGGTGGCGGATCGCCGGCCTCAGTCCGAGAGCTTCAAGGACGACGACTGACGGTGGGTGCGGCCAAAGTCATCGACATCCAGGGCGTGCAGCACACCTACGGGGACGTGCAGGCCCTGCGCGGCGTGTCGCTGCGGGTGCCGCGTGGCAGTTTCTTTGCGCTGCTCGGCCCGAACGGCGCGGGCAAGAGCACCCTGGTGTCGCTGATGAGCACCTTGCTGCCGCTCCAGACCGGCAGCCTGGACATCGCGGGCCTGGACGTCCGGCGACATGCGGCGGCCGTGCGGCGGCGGCTGGGGCTGGTGTTCCAGGAACCCAGCCTGGACGAGCGGCTGACCGTGCTGGAGAACCTCGACTTTCACGGCCGCATCTACGGCCTGGGGGGCCGGGAGCGCCAGCAGCGGGCCGAACACGTGCTGGACGTGGTCGAACTGGGCGAGTGGCAGAACGCCACGGCCCGTATCCTCTCGCGCGGCATGAAGCGCCGGCTGGAGATCGCGCGGGGGGTCATGCATGACCCGGATCTGCTGATCCTGGACGAGCCGACGACCGGGCTGGATGTGCAGAGCCGCCGCGCCGTGTGGCGGTACCTGCAGGCACTCCGGCGCGAGACGGGCGTGTCCCTCCTGCTGACCACACACCAGATCGAGGAGGCCGAGGACGCGGATCTGGTCGCCATCATCGACCGGGGCGAGGTGCTGGCCTTCGGCACGCCCCAGGAGCTGCGCGCCGGCCTGGGTGGCATGGTCGTCACGCTGCGCGGCGTGCCCGATGACCTGCGCGCCGGCCTGACCGTGGGCGTGCCCGACGCGGTCGTCGAGGAGCAGGGCGACACGCTGCGCCTGCGCGTGGCCGATCCCGCTCCGGTGCTCGCCCGCCTGGCGCCGGATCTGCCGCGTCTCTCGGGCCTGAGCGTGCAGGCGGCCAGCCTGGAGGACGTCTTCCTGAGCCTGACCGGCCGGGCACTGCGCGAGGAGCGGCCGTCGGTGGCCGCGCCCCACGCCTCCCCCACCGACGGCCGGGGATTCCGTTGACGCGCCGGGAGTTCCAGGGCCGGACGACCGGCGCCCGGTACTACGCCGCGTGCCTGTATGCGATCTGGTCGCGCGAGGTCAAACGCAGCGTCCGCGAGAGCGGGCAGCTGGTGGGCGCGTTCTCCCGGCCACTGCTGTGGGTGATCATCTTCGGGGTGGGCCTGACCCCCTACTTCCGCACAGGGCTGCGCGAGACGACCTTCGTGGTGCCGTTCACCTACATGCAGTACATCTTTCCTGCCGTCGTGGTGCTGAACATCCTGTACCCCAGCATCCAGTCGGCGGTCAGCCTGATCTACGACCGGCAGTTCGGGTTCTTCCGCGAGGTCTTCGCGTCGCCGGTGCCGCGCAGCGCCGTGTTCTTCGGGAAACTGCTGGGCGGCGCGACGGTCGCCACGCTGCAGGGCGGGCTGGTGCTCCTGCTGGGGCCGTATGTGGACGTGCCGATCCCGCCGTCGATCCTGCCGGGCGTGCTGGGCACCATGTTCCTGGTGTCGCTGTCGTTCACGGCGGTGGGGCTGCTGATCGCGGGCCGTCTGAAGTCCTTCGAGGGCTTCGGGGTGTTCTCCAACGCGCTGATCCTGCCGCTGTACTTCCTGGCGAGCAGCGTCTTCCCGCTCGATCCCAGCCTGAGCGTGCAGCAGCAGCAGCAGGTGTTCCCGCCGTGGCTGGTGCTGCTGGTGCGCGCCAATCCCCTGACCTACGCGATTGACCTGCTGCGGCACTTCATCATCGACTACCACGAACATCCCCTGGGGCTGGACGTGGCGGTGGTGGTCACGCTGGCGGTGGTGGCGTGCACGCTGTCATACCGGGAGTTCCGGCGGTGAGCCGCCCGCCGGCCCCGCCCCCCGTGCGCCGGCGCTGGCGGCCATCCGGCAGCACGGTGTTCATCGTGCTGGGGGTGCTGTCATACCTCGCGCTGCGCGAGCTCCCGCCGGACAACTCGCTGGCGCGGGTGAAGGCGGCGGGCGTGCTCAACGTGTGTCTCCCGTCCACGTTGCCACCCTTCGTGAGCAGCGATGGGAGCGCGGCGACCGGCACCGAGGCGGCCATGATCGAGCGGGTGGCCCGGCGGATCGGGGTACCGGTCGGCTGGAACGTCCAGGCCGCGTGGGGCACGTCGCCCGATCCTGTCGACTGGGGCGTGCGGCCGGAGTCGTGCGACATGCTCGCCGGGGGGATCGTCAGCACCGCCGAGACGCAGGGACTGATGCAGGTGCTGCCGTACACGCGCAGCGGCTGGGCCCAGCTCACGACCACGGCCACCCCCCGTCACCTGGCCGTGCTGACGAACCACTGGGGCCTCGCGGCCGACGACGCCTTCGGGTGGGCCGACACCCGCGATCTCGACTTTGTGGCCGTCGCGTCGGCCCAGGAAGCGCTCACTGCGCTGCAGTCCGGCGAACGCGACAGCGTGCTGGGGCTGGCCGCCGAGGTGGCCTGGCTCCGGGATCGGCTGCCGGGCAGTACCGTGCGGACGGTGGACGACCTGCCGGTGCAGACGCTGGCCCTGGGCATGTGGAAGAACAACATCACCCTGAAGCGGGTCGTGACGGCCGAACTGAAGCTTCACAGCAGATTTCAGGGATATTGAGGGTTGCCCTCAATGTCTCTGAAACGAGTGGAGCGAGTTGCTGACAGGGCACCGGTCGGAAGTGGAGCCCTGGGGCATTTCCTGAGCCCCTGGGCGGAACTGGAAACCGCAGTCAGACGCCGCGACGTTGAACGCTCTGCAGCCCTGCCGCCGGCGAGGGTTGAGCGGCGATCCGTGAAGGGTTCATCTGGTCAAGACAGTTGCCGGTGCCACGGCCCGAATTTATGTAAGGTGTACACTCGGTGAAAGCTGGGATGTCATCCCGGCGGATTTCTGCGGGCGGTGACCACTCCCACCTCTGCTCGTGAATCTGTTCACAGGAGATACCGAATGAAGACCCTGATTCTTGGTGCCGGCTACGCGGGCCTCGCCGTGGCTACGAAACTGAAACCCACGCCCGATATGGATACCCTGCTCATCGAGCAGAACGCCTACCACACCTTCGAGACCCGACTGCACGAGGCGGCGGCGCACAACACCCGCGTGACCCTGCCGCTCGCGCCCCTGCTGCGCGGTACCGGTGTGAGCCTGGAACAGGCCCAGGTCGAGGGCGTGAATCTCGACGAGAAGGAAGTCACCCTGAAGGACGGCCGTGTCCTCACGTACGACACCCTGGTCGTCGGTCTGGGCAGCGTAACCAACTTCTACCGGATTCCCGGCCTGTCCGAGAATGCCACCGAACTCAAGCAGCTCAGCGACGCCGACGAGATCTTCAACTTCGTGAACCGGGCCTACAGCAGCGATTACCGGGGCAACCGCGACATCGTCGTGGGCGGCGCGGGCCTGACCGGCGTGGAACTGGTCACGGAGCTGGCCCAGCGGGCAGCCCTGCTGACCAAGGAACGCGGCCTGCCCCCCTTCAAGATCCACCTCGTCGAGGCCGGGCCGAAGATCCTCCCCGTGCTGGACGACGCCCTGCGCGGCAAGGCCATGCGGACGCTGGAGGACTACGGCATCAACGTGCTGGTCGGCCACCGTCTCATGCAGGCCACCGCCGACAGCGTGACCGTGCAGCAGGCTGACGGCACGCAGATCGTGATTCCCGCCGGAAAGATCATCTGGACCGGCGGGATCCAGGCCCGCGACATCGTGTCCGGCCAGAACATCGAGAAGGGACCGGGCGGGCGTATCGTCGTGGACGAGTACCTGCGCGTCAAGAACTACTCCGACGTGTTCGTGGTCGGTGACATGGGCCTCGCGCTGAACCAGGAGGGCAAGCCCGTGCCCACCACCGCCCAGCACGCCGGGCAGCAGGGCCGCCTGACCGGCAAGAACCTCATGCGCCTGTCGCGCGGCGAGGACATGGAAGCGTACGAGCCCACCACCCTGGGCGAGTTCGTGAGCCTTGGCGGCCTGATGGCGGTCGGGTGGATGAAACTCCCGTGGAACCAGAAGCTCGCCATGACCGGCGGCCTCGCCCACGTCATGAAGCGCGCCTCCGAGTGGCGCTGGCGCGCCAGCATCGACTGAAGTTCACACCATCCTGGGGCCGGAGCTGACCGCTCCGGCCCTTTCTGTCATGGCTCCAGCCACGGGAAGCCCCACGGCTCGCGCCGCGCCCGCTCCCGGATCACCGCCGTGTCGTGGACACGCAACGGCAGCGGGAAGTCCGTCGGGGCGACCGGCACGGCCAGCAGGGGCCGTACCGCGACCGGAGAAATCCAGTGCGCCTCCTGCACCTCGCCCAGTCCGGGGTGGCAGTAGGGCGGTGACGGTTCGAAGCCCGCGGCATCCAGCGCGTAGACCGTGCCGGGGGCGAGCAGGGCTCGGCCGTCGGTGTGCCCCGACCCGTCCATGCCCACGGACATGAAGTAGCGCATGGCCGACCAGCCGTCGCCGACCCGCTGGCGCAGGCCCATGTCCATCAGGCCGGTCACGCGGGGGCCGCGCAGGGCGTACATCATGGCCCACACGCCGTCGGAGGTCGCGTACACGCCGATGCGGTTGCTGAAGTCGTCCGGCTGCCCGTAGTCCTTGACCTGCGGTTCGAGTTGTGTGAGCCCGCCGTCGCGCGAGCCGTGCAACAGCACCCCCTGGGCCTCCAGCCAGCGCAGGAAGCGCCAGCGGGGCACCTCCGGGGGCACGCGGGTCGGATCGCGGGCCTCCCAGGCGTCGGCGTACGTGTCCGCCTCGATCTCGGTCAGGAGGCACGCGGGGCATTCCAGCATCCAGGGCAGCACAAGGCATGATGGCCCAGAACAGCGGCGGAGCATGCCCTTACTACCCAGACAGACTGGGCTTGACAAACACCCAACCCAGACAGACTATGTAGACAGACATAGCTATGCAGGGGCGGCAACCGCGCGGGACGCCACTCGGCCGACGCCCCACCCCTCTAACCCCGGAGGCCCCATGAACCCCGACCTGCTGCGCGGCAACCTCGACCTGATCCTCCTGACCATCCTCGAACACCAGCCCCTCTACGGCTTCGCCATCATCCAGGCCGCGAAGGAGCGCACCGGGGGCTACTTCGACTTCAAGGAGGGCAGCCTGTATCCCGCCCTGCACCGGCTGGAGGGCGAGGGCCTGCTCGGCGCGCTGATCGGCGAGCCCGGCCGCAACGGAAAACCGCGCAAGTACTACGCGATCACCGACCGGGGCCGCGAGGCGCTGAGCGCCAAACGCCAGGAATTCGCCGCGTTCACCGGGGCCGTCCACCAGCTCGGCGGGAACGGCGCATGACCACGTCCGCCGCGACCGCGCCCCGCGCCCTGACCACGTACCTGCGCCGCGCCACGTGGGGCCTCCCGCCCGCCCGGCAGCAGGAACTGTGGGACGAACTCGAAGAACACGTCCTCACGCGCACCGACCACCTGACCCTCACCGGCCTCTCCCCCACCCAGGCCATGACCCAGGCGATCCACGAACTGGGCCCCCCCACCCGCGTGACCCTGGGCATGGCGAAGGTCTACACCATGCCAAAACTCCTGCTTGCCGCCGGAACCCTCGCCCTTGCCGTCAGCGCCGGACTGTACGCGCTGGCGGGAGGTGGCGGGCCGACAATAACGCTGCCAGTGTTCAACGGCAAATTGCCCAAGCCGTCCTGTGTGACAGGAACAGTACCTTCTGCAGATTCTGTTGATATCATCAGCAGCGGTAAGGAAGACGGCATCACCTGCTACATCGTCAAGAATCAGCCGACAGACCCCATTCTTTACTCTGAACCAAGAACATATGTCAGCGAACAGACTGCCATCTCTCTCGCGAAAGCCTTGAACTTGTCGGCCACTGTCGGCAGCGATGGATTCATCAGAGTTTTCAAGTCAGACGGCCGCGAACACATGACTTGGCGAACCGACGGCGTGAAGGATGGAGCTCGATACTTTTCCATAGGGCTCATCACGAGACTGATCAGGCTGAACTCGTCGGTCAGCCTCTCGGGCTATGACACTCCATCGATCCGCACGTCCAAAGCGACCTACGCCCTCGGTCACATCTCCGGACACGACCTTTATCAGGACGTCGCATTCGATTTCCTCAATCAGGTCAGTCCGGCCTCAGAGACCCAGTTTGGCGGAGTGGCCCAGTACACCCATCGGATAAGAACGTCATTGCCCACAGGCGAGGTGGTGATGCTCCTGACCCAACGGAAGAAGCAGTACACCGCTGACTATGCGCCGGTAGGTGAGAATGGCGTGGTCACGATCAAGTCCTACTCACCGCACGTCTCTTTCACAGCTGACCCCAGCGTCATCAGTCAGGCACCACGAGACGGCGTGTTCAAAGCCATTCTCGTCCGGGTGTCCAACCTTCCCCTCGATAACCTCAAATCCGGCATCTTCGTCCCGGCTCAGGCCACCTCCGACGCCCGCTAGATACCGTCCTCGCCGCGCCCGGCCCATTCTTCCAGTAGGTACTGGAGTCTGGTCTGGGCGTTGTCCTGGCTGCCGTACACGCTGCGGAGCAGCTCTCCGCCGGGCGCGAACGCGAACCAGTGCGGCGTGCCCTCGATGTGCCACGCGCGGGCGATCCCGCCGTCCAGATCGAGGGCGACGGGGAACGGGAGTTTCGCGTAGTCGGCGGCGAACTTCACGAGGGTGGGCACGACGCCTTCCCGTGGCAGCAGCCGGTGGCCCAGGCTGGTGTGCAGGGCCAACAGGGTTACGGCATCGCCAAATTCGGCGTGCAGGCGCTTGAGGAAGGGAATCCCGCGTGAGACGCACCCGGGGCATTCGAGGTTGAAGACCATGACGAGGCCCGGCCGTGTCCACGTGGCGGGCGGGGGGACGGGGTCGCCGTGCACGAAGTCGGGGGGCGGGGGCCAGTCCATACCCCGTAGCGTACGCGGGCCGTATCCTGGGCGGCATGAAGCGTTCCCTGATGGTGCTGACCGCGCTGGTGTGCTCGTCCGTGTCGCTGGCGGCGACGGTGGCGGAGGTGAAGAAGAAGGGTGTGCTGGTGCTGGGCACCGACCCGACGTTCGCGCCGTTCGAGTTCAAGGGCCCGGACGGTACCGTCCAGGGCTTCGACATCGACATCGCGCGGGCGGTGGCGAAGGATCTGGGCGTGCGGCTGGAGATCCGCGCGGTGGGGTTCGGGGCGCTGATGCCGCAGGCGGTGACGTCCGGGCGGGTGGACATGGCCATGAGCGGGATCACGATCACGGCGGAGCGGGCGAAGGTGGTGGCGTTCAGCGCGCCGTACTACCGCTCGGCGCAGGTGTTCATCGTGCGCGGCGGGAATCCCGGGAAGTTCGCGTGGCCGGCGGACGTGAAGGGCAAGGTCGTGGGCGTGCAGGCGAACACGACCGGGCAGTTCGTGGCGGATGAGGTGCTGAAGCCCAAGGGCGCGACCCTGAAGGCCTACGACGACTTCGCGGCGGGGCTGGCGGACGTGCGCGCGGGCCGGATCGCGGCGCTGGTGGGCGACGCGCCGACGGTGGCCGACCTGAAGAAGCGCCTGCCGGGGCAGTTCGCGCAGGCGGGGGCCGATCTGGCGGCCGAGGACTACGGCATGGTGTTCGCGAGGGGCAGCGATCTGGCCGCCGCCGCGAACCGGACGCTGGCGCGCATGAAGGCGGACGGCTCGTACCAGGCGCTGCTGAACAAGTGGATCGTGCAGAAGTAACGGTGGGCGGGAACGGCCGATGACCCTCCTGTTGATCGTGGTGCTGGCGGTCACGGCGTTCGTGCTGCTCCGGTACTTCCGTCCGGGCGATGGACAGCGCGTGGTGGGTCGGCCGCTGGGCGAGGAGGCCCGGTGGGAGGAGCGGATCCTGCTCATGACGCGCGGCAACCGGGGGGCGCTGGAGCGGGCGGTGACGGCCCGGCGGCGGCGACACCCGGAGAAGTCGCGGCTGGAGCTGCTGAAGCTGGTGCACGACGAGTACGTGAAGGATCGCGAGTAGGCCACGGATGGGCGAGCTGCTCACGGGCTTCCAGACCATCCTTTCCGGCGAGTACCCGCGGCTGCTGCTGTCCGGGCTGGGGCTCACGCTGGCGGTGAGCGCGTGCGCGCTGGTGGTGTCGGTGGTGGTGGGCACGGCGCTGGGCGCGGTGCGGGTGCTGCGCGTGCCGGTGCTGGGCGCGCTGGGGAACGCCTATGTCGAGGTGGTGCGTGGCATCCCGCTGATCGTGCTGCTGTCCGTCGTGTACTACGGCCTGCCGGCGCTGGGGCTCACGCTGGAGGGCTTCCCGGCGGCGGTGCTGGCGCTGGGCCTGTACTCGGCCGCGTACACGAGCGAGATCGTGCGGGGCGGCCTGACCAGCGTGCCGGCCGGGCAGACGGAGGCGGCCCGCAGCCTGGGCCTGAGCCGCGCGCAGGCGCTGCGCTTCGTCGTGCTGCCGCAGGCGTGGCGGGTGGCGCTGCCCGCGCTGGGGAACGAGTTCGTGTCGCTGATCCTGGGGAGCTCCCTGGCGAGCGCGGTGACGCTCCAGGAGCTGTTCAGCCAGGGGCGGTACATCACGAACGCCACGTACCGGCAGTTCGAGGTGTACGCGGTGCTGGCCGTGGTGTACTTCTTCCTGACCTTCACGCTGACGCGCGGCGTGCGGGCCCTGGAGCGCCGACTGGGGCGCGGGCAGACGCTGCCGGATCGCCGGGTGGTCTAGCGCCTCGGCCATTCGGCGCAGGTGTCGCCCCCCACGCGGCGGGTACAGTCCGGGCATGCCGTTCACGCTGGTGTCCACGCTGCCGCGCCTGCGCGCCGTGTACGCCGTGCCGCGCGGCCCCGCACGCTTTCAGGCGTACATTGACGCCGTCGTGGGCGGCGCGCAGGCGACCGCCGACGTGGCCGTGCCACCCCTGGTCGCCGCGAACCCCATGGCGCGGGGGGACGCCGCCGCCGTCCTGGACGCGTGGCTGGCCCTCGACGCCGAGGGGGTGGCCGCGGACGTGCTGCGCGAGGCGGCGGCGGAACTGGACGCGCCGCCCACTCCGGTGCGCGTGGGCCTGACGCTGCTGGACGACGAGGGGGGCGGCTGGACGGATCGGCTCGTGAACGACGCCGCCCGGTTCCGTGCCGGCCACACGCTGGCGCAGACCGGGTGGGTCAGCGTGCCGCTGTGGACGTCCGAGCCGCCGTCGCTGGCCGCCCTGCGCGGGTCGGTGCGCGAGGCCGCGTGGCGGGCGGTGCACGTGGCGCGGACGGGCGATCCCCGGACGCTGCGCGCCATGCTATCGCAGGAGGGCCGGGCCGCCGCCTTCGCGGGCCGCCTCCCCACCCTGGACGCGGACGACCTGGCGTACACGCGCGCGGTCATCGCGCCGCACCTGGGCAGCGACCACCAGCCGCTCACCCTCGCCGCGTTCTACGGCGATCCGGGCGCGCGGGCGTGGGGGTACGCGCCGCTGGGCCTGAGTCCGTGGGCGGGCCGGGACGTGGGACTCGACGACGCGCGGCGGGCGGAGGAATGGAGGTGAGGCCCTGGACGGCGGGCCGATCTCGTACCCCTCCGGTCGACCGCGCTTGGGCCGCCGATGTCCACAGGACGCCCGCTCCGCCGACCGTCGGCTGCCCTACTCTGGGATCGTGACGTCCCCTGCGCCCTTCTGGCCCGCGTTCTGGCGCGGCTTCCGCGTGATGGTGCCGCTGTGGCCGGGCATGGTGCCGTTCGCGGTGGCGTACGCGGTCACGGCGCGCGGGGCGGGCCTGGGCGTGTGGGAGACGCAGCTGATGAGCCTGACGGTCTTCGCGGGGGCCAGCCAGTTCGCGGCGGCGGGCCTGTTCGCGGCGGGGGCGGCCGGGCTGGGAATCGTGTTGACGACGTTCCTTCTGAACGCCCGGCACGTGCTGTACGGCCTGAGCCTCGCGCAGACGCTGCCCCTCTCGGCACGGCAGCGCCTCGTGGCGGCGCAGTTCCTGACGGACGAGGCGTACGGCATGAGCACCGTGCACGGCCCGCGCGATCCCGGCGGATTGACCTTCGCGTTCCTGCTGGGCACGGAACTCAGCCTGTACGCGGTGTGGAACGCCAGCACGCTGCTGGGCGCGCTGGCGGGGCAGGTGCTGCCGGATCCGGCGGCACTGGGGGTGGGCGTGATTTTCCCGCTGGCGTTCCTGATGCTGCTCGTGCCGCTGGTGGTCTCGCGGACGGCGCTGGTGGTGACGGTCGCGTCGGGGCTGGCGGCGTGGGGGCTGTCGCGGGTGCTGCCGGGCGGACTGGTGATCCTGGGGGCGGGCGTGGGCGGCGCGCTGCTGGGCGCGTGGCTGACCACCCGGCGGAGCGCAGCGTGAGCCCCCTGCTGGTGATCGCGCTCATGTGGGCGGTGACGTACCCGGTGCGCTGGCTGGGACTGCAGCTGGGCGGCGCGGCGCTGCCGCCGTTCTGGCTGGCGTTCCTGCGCTTCGTGCCGGTCAGCGTGTTCGCGGCGCTGGTCGTGCCGGAGGTGCTGGGCAGCCCCGAGTGGGCCCGGCGGCTGGTGGGCGCGCTGGCGGGCGCGGCGCTGATGTGGCGCACGCAGAACCTCGCGGCGGGCATCCTGGGGGGCTTCGCGGCGTACTGGGCGGCGCGCGTGCTGGGCGTGTGACGCCATCCCCCGCTCCGCCACCGGTTCACGACGGGCAAGGCCGGTGGGATGAGCACGTTGGGGCGGCGCACTCACGTCCACGCGCTATGCTGGGCGGCGCATGACGGCCACCCCACCCCCTGCCACCAGGATCGACGGGAAGTATGAGGTTCTGCGCGAGGTGTCGCGCGACGGGAACGTCACCCTGTCCGAGGTGCGTGCGGCCGAGGGTGTGACGCGGACGGTCGCGTGGTTCAGCATTTCGTCTCCGGCGGGCCGGCACGTGTTCCACACCTACCGGGCCGTGCTCCGGGCCCTGAGTCCGGCCGGCCTGACCGACGTGGTGGCGCGGCCCGGCGCGTACTACACCGTCTGGCAGACCCTGGCCGGCTCGCCGCTGGACGCCTTCGTGGCCCAGGGGGGCAAGAAGCCGGTCGAGGCCGTCGAGGCGGTGCGCACACTCGCCGGGCGACTCGCCGAACATGGCTACGCCCTGACGGACGCCGACATCGTTGTGGACGGACACGCCGCGCGGGTCGCGTACCTGCGCGCCCTGGACAGCCCCCGCTCTGCGGAGGAGGTCGACTCCCTGAATGCACCGACCCTGACGGCACTGAACGGAGGACGGGTGCGGCGTCGGCGGCAGCCGGGCGCGTGGCTGACCTTCCTTCCGGGCCTGCTGTTCCTGGGCGGAGCAGGATACCTGGGAGCACAGGCAGCCCAGACGTTCCTGAACCCACCGGTGCGCGAGGTCGTGGACGTGTCGGGCACCGACGCCAAGGCCGCCGCCGCCAGACTGAGCGCGCTGGGCTTCCGTGTGCAGTACGACTATGGACAGGCAGGGGGCCGCACCATCGGTTCGATCATCCGCCAGGATCCGCCGGCCGGCACCAACCTGCCGCTGGGCCGCCTGGTCACGCTGACGGTGAACAACCCGCCCGCCATCGAGGTGCCGCGCCTGGAGGAGATGAACGTCGCCCAGGCGCGGGACGCCCTGAAGGACCGCGCGATGGTGCTCGGCAAGGTCGTGCGGGTGGACGGCACGCTGTCCAACACCCCGGAGGGCCGGATCGTGGCGCAGCTCCCGGAGGCCGGTTCGTCGGCCCAGCGCGGCCAGCTGGTGCAGGTCATGGTGAGCACCGGGATCTCCGGCAAGGAGACGTGGCTGCCGCTCCTGACGGGCCTCACGGCCGAGCAGGCCAAGCAGCACGCGCGGGCGGCCGGCCTGGTCGTCACGCAGGTGCGCGAGCAGCCCAGCGAGAAGCAGCCGGGCACCGTGATCGACCAGACCCCCGCCGCCTTCGTGCGGGTCGAGGCCGGCGGGCCGGTCGTCCTGACGGTCGCGGTCGCCCGCTACAGCGCCCCCAGTCGACCGGCCGACAGCCTGCCCCTGCCCCCGGTGTACGTGCCGGTCACGCCGGTGCAGCCGGAACCCGCCCAGCCTGAGGCCCCGGCTCCGGAAGTCGCGCCCACGCCGGACACCACGCCCGCCGACGGCACCGACACTCCGGTCACGCCAGAATCGATTCCTGCGACCCCCGGCACCGCCACGCCGGAGCCCGAGACGCCTGCCGCCGGCGACACCGCGGCCGGATCACGCAACGTCACCTTCCGCTACACCTTCCCGGCCGACCTGGCCGACGGGTCGTACTCGGTCGTCGTGCGGGACGACAGCGGCGAGCGCGAGATCATGCCGGCCGCCGACGCCGGTGCGCTCCGCGGCCTCGCGGCGACCAGCGCCAGCACCAGCGTGAGTGGCGACGCCGTGTTCATCATCCGCCGGGACGGCACGGACTTCGCCACCGTGACCCCCTGAGTCCCCGATGATCTACCTCGACTACGCGGCCACACACCCCATGCGGCCCGACGCGCTGGCGGCCTACGCCCAGGCCGCCGCGCTGCCGGGTAATCCCGCCAGTGTCCACGCGGCCGGGCAGGCGGCCCGCGAGCGGCTGGAGGAGGGCCGGGCCCGCGTGGCCGCCGCCTTCCACGTCGATCCCCGCACCGTGATCGCCAACAGCGGCGGCACCGAGGGCGACAACCACGTCCTGCTGGGCGTCACGCGGGCGTGGCAGGAGCAGCATGGCCGCCCCGGCCACCTGATCACGACGCCGACCGAGCACTCCGCCGTGCTGGCTCCGGCCCGCTGGCTCCAGAGCCACGGGTGGGCGGTGACCTTCCTGACACCGGACGTGCACGGCCGCTACGATCCCGAACAGCTGCGGGACACGCTGCAGGCCGACACGGCGCTGGTGTCCATCCACCACGCCAACAACGAGCTGGGCACGGTGCAGGACACGGCCACCCTGACCGGGCTCGCGGCGGCACGGGGCGTGCCGTACCACGTGGATGCCGTGCAGGCACCCGGCGTGCTGTCGGTCGATCTGCCCGGCTGGGGCGTGACCTACGCGACCTTCAGCGCCCACAAGTGGGGCGGGCCACGCGGCGTGGGGTTCCTGTATGTCCGGCGCGGCGAGACGCTGCCGCCGGTGACGCTGGGGGGTGGTCAGGAGGGGGGCGTCCGCCCCGGCACCCAGGACACGGCAGGCGTGTATGCGGCGGGTGTGGCCCTCACGCACGCGGAGGCCGAGCGGACTGCCACCCACGCGCACCTGATGGCCCTGCGTGACCACTTCGTGCAGGCGGTCTCCTCCATTCCAGGCGTGACCCTCAACCACGCCCCGGACGGCAGCCCCAAGGTCGTGAACCTGACCATCCCCGGCGCGGACGGCGAGGCCCTGCTGATGAACCTGGACATGCTGGGGGTCGCCGCCAGCGCGGGCAGCGCGTGCAGCGCGGGCACCATGCAGCCCAGCCACGTCCTGACCGCGATTGGCCTCAGCGAGCCGGATGCCCGGTCGTCGCTGCGCTTCAGCTTCGGGGCGGCGACCACGGCGACCGAGGTGGAGACGGCGGCGCGGGCACTGGCCCAGGCCGCTCAGTGGAGCCGGAGCTAGGGCGAGCCGTACACCCGCGTGTCCAGTCCGGGAAACGCCGCCTCCAGCTCCCGTGCCAGCGTCCGCAGCCCCCACAGTTCCGTGCGCCGGTGTCCCAGGGCCACGACGCCGATCCCGGCAGCGCGCGCCGCCGGCACCGCTGACGGCCGGAGCTGGCCGGTCAGGTAGACGTCCGCCCCCAGGCCAGCGACGTGCCCGACCAGCGCCGGAGTCATGGCGTTCATCACGGCGACCCGGCGGATGGTCTCGCTCTGCGGTGCTATCGACGAGTCCTCGCCGCCGAGTTCGGCGTGCAGGGCGGCCCGCAGTTCCTCCCACGCGGACTGCGGCGGCCGGGCCACGATACCGACCACCCGGCCCTCCCACGCGACCTCCCCGACATCCTGCCAGCCCAGCGCCGCGGCCAGCCGCCGGTTCGGGCCGGTGGTCAGGTGGAGGTCGAAGCCGTCGTGGGCACCCAGGATGCCCAAGCCGGGCCAGTGGCCGTCCACGTGGCGGGAACGGTGCACGAAGGCGGCGTCGGCGTCCAGATCATCCGGGAGGTCGCGCGGTTCGAGGGCCAGGGCCAGCCGGGTCACGTCCTCCGGGCCACCGCGTTTCAGGGTGCCGGTCTCGCCCAGCGTGACGGTCAGCCACGCCGCGAGTCCGGTCAGGGTGGCGGAAGTCACGGGGTCGTCCAGACGTGCACCGTGACGGGGGGCTGGTCGGTGGCGATCAGTTCATCCGGCCCTGGCACCTCGTACCAGCTGACCCACTCGTCGAGTTCCTCGCGGGTCACGGCGAAGGTATCGGGCGGGCGCTGGCGGTTGCGGTGGTCGAGCCGCTCCCACAGCACCTCGATGGGCACCTGCAGCACGTGCAGTTCGAAGGCTGCGCCCAGGGCCGCCGCGCGGGCACGGAACAGGTCGCGCTCCTCACGGGCCCAGCAGCCATAGTCGAGGATCACGTCCACTCCCAGGGTCAGGGCGCGGGCTGCCACACCCCACAGCAGGTCGGCTTCGAGCACCCACCGCTTCCCGCCGGATTCTCCTGCGCCGAACAGCGGATTCATCCACTCGTCCGGAGTCAGGCGCAGGGCAGCGTGCTGGGCCTCCAGCTGCCGGGCCAGCGTGGTCTTGCCTGCGCCCGGCAGACCCGTCAGCAGATGCACCGTGCCGACTGCCGCAGGGCGCCGCACGCCCCCGTCAACCATGAAGACCCCCGGCACATGCAGCAGGGCAGCCGGGCGTAGGGTGAGCCATGGCGCTGATCAACGTGGGCATGCTGCTCCTGGTCGCCGTGCTGGTCGGGTGGATTCCGGTTCTGGGGCCGCTGCTGATCGGCTGGCTGGCGGGCCGCGCCGCGCCGGGTGCGCGGGGCGTGCTGTATGTCCTGCCGGCGCTGGCCGCCCAGACGCTGGGCCTGCTCGCGGTGCGCTGGCTGGCACAGACCGTGAACAGCTCCGGGCTGGAGGGGGGCCTGTGGACGGCGGTGGCGTGGTTCGGCAGTCCACTGTCGGCCGCCGTGGGCCGGCCGCTGGGCGAGCTGATCAGCGCCAGCACCGTGGCCGGGTTCGTGGCCGTGTATACCCTGCCGGTGCTGCCCGGCCTGCTGCTGGGCAGCGTCACGGCCGGGACACGCCGGCGGCTGTAGCCGCCGGATCCTTCGTCAGCTGAACTGCGCCAGCACACCTTCCAGCCGCTCCTTCTGGGCACCGAAGTCGGCCACGCGGCGCTTCTCCTCCTCGATCACCTCGGCGGGGGCGCGGGCGACGAACCCCTCGTTGCTCAGCTTGCCCTGCGCCTGCTTGATCTGCTTGTCGAACTCGGCGAGGCGCTTGCGCTGCTTGCCCAGCCAGTCGGCGATGTCCACGGTGCCCTCCAGCGGGGCGCGAACCGTTACACCCTGCTCGACCAGGGTCAGGGTGCGGCCCTCCAGGGTGGGCACGAGGTTCACGCGGGCGATGGCGGTCACGACCGGAGCGTTGTCGTGGACAGTACCCGCCAGATCGCCCTCGACCAGCACATCCAGACGATCCTGCGGGCTCAGGCCCAGCTCGCTCTTGAGGCTGCGGGCGGCGGCCACGGCGGCGCGCAGGGCATCGAAGGCGCGGGTGGCCTCGGCGTCGTGGAGTTCCGGGCGCTGAACGGGCCAGGTATGCACGGCCAGCTGCTGCCGGTGCCCCAGAGAGGCGTAGATCTCGCTGGTCACGAAGGGCATGAAGGGGTGCAGCAGTTTCAGGATGTGCTCCAGCACGGCCTTCAGGGTCGCCATGGTGCCCAGGTTGCCGGCGCTCAGGGCCGGTTTGGCGGCCTCGATGTACCAGTCGCAGAACTCGTCCCACGTGAAGGCGTACAGGGCGCGGATGGCCGCCCCCAGGTCGTAGGCGTCCAGATGCGCGGTGGCCTCGGCGGTCACGGCGTTCAAGCGCGAGATGATCCAGCGGTCGGCCAGCCCCAGATCCGGGCGCTCCCTGAGCGCTGCCAGGATGTCGCGGCTGCGGGGCAGGGTGCCGGTGGGGGTCTCAGACGCGGCCCGGACATAGCGGGTCAGGTCGTCGGTGCCGGTCAGGGCGGCCGTGCCCTCAGCCAGACGCATGCGGGCGAAGCGGGCAGCGTTCCACAGCTTGTTGGCGAAGTTGCGGCCCTGCTCGAAGCGCCGGGGATCGTGCCGGATGTCCTGCCCACCGGTCGAGAGGAACGCGAAGGCGAAGCGGCACGCGTCCACCCCGTACTGGTCGAACAGGTTCAGGGGATCGATGCCGTTGCCCTTGCTCTTGGACATCTTCTGGCCCTTTTCGTCGAGGTACAGGCCGTGCAGCATGACCGTGCTGAAGGGAGCCTGACCGGTCAGGCCGTAGCCGGCCATCTGCATGCGGGCCACCCAGAAGAACAGGATGTCGTAGCCGGTCACGAGCACCTGGGTCGGATAGAACTTGCGGAAGTCCTCGCTGTCGGTGTCCGGCCAGCCCAGGGTCGAGAAAGGCCACAGGTTGCTGGAGAACCACGTGTCGAACACGTCGGGGTCGCGGCGCAGACTCAGGTGCGCGTAGCGGGGATCCTGATCGCAGTCCAGATCGGGATTCTCGGGATCCGGCACGTAGATGTTGCCCTGGTCGTCGTACCACGCCGGAATCTGGTGCCCCCACCACAGCTGGCGGCTGATGTTCCAGTCCCGGATGTTCTCCAGCCAGTCGCGGTTCACCTTGCCGTAGCGCTCGGGCGTGAGCTGGATCTCACCGCTGTCCAGGCCGTCCAGCACCTGCTGCGCGAAGGGCTTCATGTGAACGAACCACTGGGTCGAGATGATCGGCTCGACCGGCACCTTGGTGCGCTCGCTCAGGCCGATGGCGGTGTCGTGATCCTTCTCCTCGATCAGGACGCCGGACTCGGTCAGGGCCCTGACCACAGCCTTGCGGGCTGCGAAGCGTTCCATGCCCCGGAAGGCCTCGGGCACGAGGTCGCCCGTCAGGTTTCCGGTCAGATCGATCACGCTGGGCCGCGCGAGGCCGTGGCGCTCCCCGATCTCAAAGTCGGTGGGATCGTGGGCCGGCGTGATCTTCAGCGCCCCCACACCGAATTCCATCTCGACCGCCTCGTCTGCGATGATCGGCACGTAGCGCTCCGTCAGGGGAATACGGGCCTCCTGGCCGATCAGGTGGGCGAAGCGCGGGTCGGCCGGATGCACGGCGATCGCCTGATCCGCGAAGATCGTCTCGGGGCGCACCGTGGCGATCCGGATCTCGCCGGGCTCGCCGTTGCTGGCCGCCGCCTGAGGGTCGCGCAGTTTGTACGACAGCGTGGTCATCTTGCCCTTGCGCACCTCGCGGTCGATCTCCAGCTCGCTCAGGGTGGTCTGGGCCGCCACATCCCAGTTCACGATGCGCTCGCCCCGGTACGCGGCCCCGTCGTGGTACAGCTTCACGAACTGGGCACGCACGGCGCGGCTCAGGCCCTCGTCCATGGTGAAGCGCTCGCGGGTCCAGTCGGCGCTCACGCCCAGGCGCGACAGCTGGTTCAGGATCATGCCGCCGGATTCGGCCTTCCACTCCCACACGTGATCCAGGAACTTCTCGCGCCCCAGGTCGTGACGGCTCACGCCCTGCTCGCGCAGCTGCCGCTCCACGACCACCTGCGTGCTGATCCCGGCGTGGTCCATGCCCGGCAGGTACAGCGCCTCGAAGCCCGCCATGCGCTTGTAGCGGATCAGCGTGTCGATCAGGGTGTTGTCCAGCGCATGCCCCAGGTGCAGGTTCCCCGTGACGTTCGGCGGCGGGATCACGATGGTGAAGGGCTCCCGGCCACTCGTGGCGTCGGCGCGGAAGGGCTCGTCGCGCCAGCGGGCCGCCCACTTCGGCTCGATGGCCTGCGGGTCGAAGGCCTTGCCCAGAGCAGAATCGGACGCGGGCGACATGTCGGCGGACAGGGTGGGATCGGTCATGCGCGGAACTCCTGAGATGAGAGGGATGGCGGTGAGCTGGTCGGATCGGGGCTGAGCCCGGGCAGGGCGGCGTCCATCTCCCAGTCGAGGGCGGGGGCCCAGCGGAAGGCGAAGGCATACCCGTCGGCGTGGTGTGTCCAGATGTCCGGCGTGGAGGCCGGGGACTCACAGGCAACGGCGTGGCCGACCTGCTGGGTCAACCGCTCCGGAAGCTGCGACTCCCATCGGTACGAGACGAGGTGACGGGGGGCGGACAGAACCAGCCCGGACTCCTCGAAGAGTTCCCGAACCGCAGCGTGGCGTGGCGTCTCCCCCACCTCGACGCCGCCGGCCGGAACCTGCACGCCGGCATCGGTGACGTCGGCATCCTCAAAGACCAGCAGAGATTGTCCCCGGACGACGAAGCACAGCACCTTGTCGCGCAGGGCACGTGCGGCCGCGTCAGCGCGGGCCTGGGTCTGGGTTGGGTAGAACGTGACCATGCGGCGACCTCCCCTGGTTCCGGCGGCACGGCGAAACGCCCGCCCTCCGGATCGCTCCGTCTGCGGACGAGACCGTGAGTCCCGTGGTACCACCGCTCTTCCCCACTGCATGTGGAGCACTCGACATGCGCTGTGTCGGGCGCACCCGGACGGCTCTACACTCCTCCACGCCCTCCTGGCGGAGTTCTGCCGTCATGCTCGCGGGTGACGTTCGCCGGTGGCCTTCCGGCCGGGGCTCTCAGTCGCGGCCTCGGCTTCCTGTCGGTGCCCGCCGGGTACTCTTCCCGGTCACTGCACCGTGGAGTATACGGCGGCGCTGTGGCAGGTGCATGTGGCGGGCCGCTGGACAGGTCACACGGGCGGATCGGCGGCGGGCTCCATGACCTCGTAGCGGTACAGCAGCGGTTTCTTGAGCAGGCCGCGCGGCACGGCGACCGTGGCGTGCAGGTACGGCACCCCGGTCACGGTGACGCTCCCGGCGAACTCGCTCAGGTCGCCACCCAGACGGACGCCCCGGTCGAGCAGTTCCAGCGTGCCCTCGGCCCGGCCCAGCACGTCGTACGGGTGCTCGATCAGGCGGGTGAGCTTCACCGGGCGGCCACCCAGGCTGCGCAGGGGATTGGCCGCGCTCGCGAAGGTGGCGCGCACCTCGCCCGCGATGCGCTCGCACGTCACCTTCACGCTCAGGGCGTACTCCCCGATGGGAAACTGCACCTCGCGGATCAGGGTCACGCCGTCACCCTCGGCCTCGCGGAACGCGGCGAGCAGGGCCTCCCGCCGGTTGCGCAGCAGGGTCACGGGCGCGGCGCCGGCCATCCCCTTCGCGCCCCGCTGCATGGGGAACTCGCCCCGGCTGATGAAGCGTTCGGCTTGCAGCAGCGTCTCCTCGCGCGACCTGAAGGTGCGGTGCAGCACGTTCTGGTACGGTGCCCACGCGTGGTGCTCGCGCTGGAGCCAGTCGACCCACAGGTCGTAGCGGTCATGGAAGCGCCAGCTGGAATGCGGAGCGGCGACGGGGGCCGGGCGGGCCGGCTCGTCCCGTCCGTTGAAACCGTCTTCCCTGCCGCTGGGTCTGGTGATGGCGCTCATGAGTCCTCCGGATGCGTGATGGTCGTCAGGTGGGCGGCCAGCCTGAGATGGTGCGGTGTTCGCAGTCTATCAGGAAACGACGTGCCAGACGCTCAGGACTGAGGACTCGTGTCGGGGATGGCCCACCACACGGCAACCCACCCGAGCCGCGGGACATCAGACCTGTTCAATCAGGCCGGCCGTCAGGAAGGGGCGCAGGGTCTCCAGCACGGCGCGGGGCGCCTCGCCGCTGCGTTCAAGCATCACCTGGATGTTCTCGTTGTTCTCCAGCAGGCTCAGGGCCCGGTACTGCGTGCGGCTGACCGGCTGGGCCTCGGTCCAGCGGTCGGTGAAGCGCAGGCTGCGCGTCCAGTCTGGGAAGGTGCGCAGGGACGCCGTCCAGCCGTCACTCTCCTCGATCATGCGGCGCAGCGCCGAGTCCCGCCGCAGATTCAGGGTCCGCTCGGGGGGCTGCACGTCCGGCTCGAACGTGAACAGCCCGGCATCCAGGCTGGAGAGCAGCTGGAGCGCCGCCTCGCCCTTCAGCACACTGGTCGCGGCGTGAACCACGTCCCCCCGGTCGATCCAGAGCTGACCACCACGGGGATGATCCACACTGAACCGCCCGACACGTCCGCTGGCCAGCAGCATCTGCATGACAGACAGAAACGGGAAGACGGACAGATCACCGCGAACCATACGCCCGGAGTGTAGTGCGTGCACCCTGACGAAAGCCTTTCGGAATGGGGGCAGGCAGCGCCACACCTCCCCAGGAACGTGGCAGCATCCGGGGCATGCCCGACGCCACATCGACCCTGCTCTCCCTGAGCGCCGCCGACGCGCTGGGCGCCGCCACGGAATTCAAGACCCCCGAGGCCATCCACGCCCGCTACGGCATGATCGACTCGTACCAGCCGGGCAGCGTGTTCGGCTTCGCCCCCGGCGAGGCGACCGACGACTCGCAGATGGTGGTCGCGACCCTGCTGGGCTACGCCCGCCGGACCGGACACGCGGGCGTCCGCCACGCGCTGCGCGAGTGGCTGGACGCCGGCCCGCCGGACGTGGGCGCCCTCACCGGGAGCGCCCTGCGCCGAGCCGCACCGGGACTGGACGGCGGGGCGTGGGCATGGGCGGCCAGCGGCCACCACAGCGCCGGCAACGGCGGCCTGATGCGGGTCGCCGCGGTCTGGATCGCGGGATTCCGTGGCGGCGCGCTGGCCCGGGAGTCGGCGGTCGTGACGGCCCTGACGCACGCCGATCCTCGCTGCGTCGCCGCCTCGGTGTTCTTCACGGCGTTTCTGGACGCGTTGGCGGCAGCCATGCCGTACGCGCAGGCCGCCACGGCCGGACTGGACGTGATGGACCGGCTCGACTCCCGCAGCGTCCTGATCGAGGCCGGTGTCCTGGGCATCGATCTGCGGGACACGGCGGCGGCCTACGCGGCCGGAGACCGGGCCGCCCGCGCCCAGGTGCGTTCACGCGTGCGCTCGGGCCTGGACGGTCACGTGACCTCACAGAGCGGCTTCGTGCTGGACACGCTGGAGGCGGCAGTGGCGTATGGCCGGGCCGAGACGTGGCTGGCCGCGATCCAGCCCGCCGTCATGCAGGGCGACGACAGCGACACCGTCGCGTGCGTGACCGGGGCGGTGCTGGGCGCCCGGGGAATGGAGGTGCCCGGAGGACTGATCGGACCGCTGCGACTGGGCCACACCTGGCCCGGATGGCAGCGCGGCTGGGCCTGTGCCGAACACTTCCCGGCGCTGGTGGACGGCGCGCAGCACGCGTGACCGGAGACGACCTTCTCCGCAGTGTGCGCCGCAACCCGGTGAACGCCACCATCATCAGCCGGCTGCCGGAGCTGGGCACCGCACAGACGCACCTCGTGGCCGGCGCCCTGTTCCAGACGGTGTGGAATGTCCGCAGCGGGCAGGATCTCCAGGCGCAGATCCTCGACTACGACGTGTTCTACTGGGACGACGACCTGAGCAGCGAGGCCGAGGATCGCGTGATCCGCCGTGCCGCCCGGATCTTCGGCGATCTGGACGTCCGTGTGGAGATCCGGAATCAGGCCAGGGTGCACCTGTGGTTCCCGCAGCACACCGGTCTGGAGCGGCCACCGCTGCGCAGCGTCTGCGTCGGCATCGATCAATTCCTGGCCGTGTGCACGTGCGTGGGCATCGACGCCAGGGGTGGGGTGTATACGCCCTATGGCCTGGCTGACCTCGCCGCAGGCCGGCTGCGGCTGAACGGCCGCAACCACACGCCTCAGCTGTTCGGGGCCAAGATGGCGAGCTATGTCCGCCGCTGGCCGTGGCTTCAGGTCGTGGCCGGGGCCCCTCCCGCCTGACCCCTGTCTCGTGTATACTCCTTCGGTTGTCCGTGACGCACACCCGGCCCGAACCGGCAAGACGTGACGGAGGAGGCAGACAGATGAAGAAGGATATCCACCCGAAGGTCGTTCCCACCAAGATCATCTACCAGGGCAAGGTCGTCATGGAGACCCTGAGCACCCGTCCCGAGATCCACGTGGATGTGTGGAGCGGCGTGCACCCGTTCTGGACCGGCGAGGAACGCTTCGTCGACACCGAGGGCCGCGTGGACAAGTTCAACAAGCGCTTCGGCGACTCGTACCGCACCAAGAAGAAGTAAGACCGACATCGACCGGATCCCGCAGCAATGCGGGATCTTTTCATGGCCTGTGCCGGCAAACGGCACCGTCTGCCATACTCCCACCGTGCTGAAGTCCCCCTACCACGGCGGTCACCTGGAAGTGATCGTCGGCCCGATGTTCAGCGGCAAGAGTGAGGAGCTGATCCGCCGCGTCACCCGCGCCGTGATCGCCCGCCAGCGGGTGCAGGTCTACAAGCCGGCGATCGATGACCGCTACCACGCCGCGGCGGTGGCCAGTCACGCCGGCCGCACGGTGGATGCCGTGGCGGTGCGCGGGGCCGCCGACATCCGGGCCCACCTGGCAGGTGAGGACACACTGCTGCGGGCGGAGCCACCTCCCCTGCCCGATGTCGTCGGCATCGACGAGGTGCAGTTCCTGAACGGCGAGGTGGTACCGCTGGCCCTGGAGCTCGCGGATCAGGGGGTGCGGGTGATCCTGGCTGGCCTGGACCTCGACTTCCGGGCCGAGCCCTTCGGGTGGATGCCGGATCTGCTCGCGCGCGCCGAGAGCGTGGAGAAGCTCACCGCGATCTGCACGGTGTGCGGAGCGCCGGCCACGCGGTCACAGCGCCTGATCGGAGGGGAGCCGGCCCGCTTCGATGACCCCGTGGTGCTGGTGGGGGCCCTCGAGAGCTACGAGGCCCGCTGCCGAGTGCACCACGTGGTGCGCAGCGGCGAATGACGTGCAGACCGCGGCCGGCGCGGCCCACGTGTGGGGCTGGCCGGCGGGCTGCCCGCGTGGACGGCACAGGAACGCCCCCAGATCCTTTTGAATCCATGAACGTGAAACGATAGACTCCCGGTCGTCACCCCCGATCCCGACCTTCCGCTTCTGGAGTCCGATTGCCCAGTCCATCCCCTGCCCCGAACCTGGCCCTGAACCCGTCCGAGTGGCACCGCAGCCAGCGGCAGATGTTCCTGGCGCTGGTGATCCTGGTCACGCTGGCCAGCGCGGTCGCCCTGGCCCTGCAGCGGCCGGCCTTCGATCCGCTGGACATCTGGGCCCTGCCAGGCATGTCCGCGCTGCTGATCGTTCTTCAGGGCCTGCTGGTGCTGAAGCGGATCACTCTCTCGGCGGCACTCCAGACCGCCTACCTGGGCGGCGCGACGTATGTGCTGCTCGCGCTCTCGCACCAGTACGAGGTGATGCCGGCCACGTCGGTGACCCTGATGGAGAACACCTACTGGTTCGCGGTGATCTACGCGGCGGCGTTCCTGACCTTTCCGTCCCGGCTGGCCACCGTCGTCACCAGCGGCATCCTGATCCTGGCCACCGCGATCTGCGCGTGGCACGTGACCATGACAGTGCCGGACGACATGCGCCTGAAGCTGGCGGCGGCCTCGGCCCAGTTCCTGCTCACCGGCGCGGTGCTGATCGTCCTGAACCGCACGATCGGGGTGCAGCACCACCGCCTGATGGCCACCCGCACGGCCGCCTACACGGATGTCCTGACGGGCCTGGCCAACCGCCGCGCCGCCGAGGAGCACCTCGCGGCCCTGGCCCAGGGCGACACGGCCTTCACCCTGGTGCTGTTCGATCTGGATCATTTCAAGAGCGTGAACGACACCTACGGGCACGCGACCGGCGACGCAGTGCTGCGCGGCGTGGCCGGCGCCATCCGTCACCTGCCGCCGGGCAGCGTGGCGTCCCGCTGGGGCGGCGAGGAATTTCTGCTGATCCTGCCCCGGCACGACCGGGCCGAGATCCGGGCGCGGCTCGACAGCCTGCGCACGCAGTTGCGCGGCCTGGTGCTGGGGCCGGTCAGCGGGGTGACCGCCAGCTTCGGCGTGGCGAGTTCCAGGGCCGGTGAGCATCCGGATCAGGTTCTGGCGCGCGCCGATACCGCCATGTACGCCGCCAAGGCCCAGGGCCGCAACGACGTGCGGGTCGCGGACACGATCTTCCGCCACGACCTCCCCGACCCGGTCAACTGACCGCCGGCCCAGTGCCGGTGGACGGGCTCCCGTCCGGCACTGGGCCGACCGTTCACACCGCAGGACTGGGGCGGGGCCACGCCGCCACGCCGGCGGCCGTCGTGTGGGCACCGCAGCCGCCCCAGATGCACCCGGTTCTGTGTGAACAGCGTCAGATTCGCTGCACTATGATGCCCCGCATGGCGTACACCATTCTCGTCGCGGACGACGAACCGGCCATCCGCACCATGCTGGAGGTCATCCTGTCGGCCGACGGGCATGACATCGTGGCCGTGTCGGATGGCAAGGCCGCGCTGGACTACCTGCGCGACCACACGCCCGACGCCATGCTCCTGGACGTCAAGATGCCCCACATGGACGGCTTCGAGATCTGCTCGCGGGTCAAGCGCATCAAGCGCCTGCGTTCCGTTCCTGTCCTTCTTCTCACGGGCTTCGACGATGATCAGACACGCGACCACGCCAAACTCGTGGGCGCAGACGATATCGTATACAAGCCGCTGTCCGGGAAGAACCTGCGCGGCCGCGTGAACCAGCTGGTGGAAGCGCGGCGACGCTAGCCCGGAGGGCCGGCAGAACGGAGCGTCCACCTTGATCTTTGTCCTGCGGTTCTTCAAATTCCTGTTCTCGTTGCTGATCGCCGCGCTGGTCGCCGGGATCGGTGTGGCCGCCACGTACGGCACAAAATGGTGGCGTGAACTTCCCGACTACCGGCAACTCGACAACCTGACCCGCTCGCTGGGCTCGGAGACCAAGGTCTACGCCCGCGACAGCACCCCGCTGGGCACCCTGATCCCGCGCATCGGGGAGCAGGCGATCAGCCGCACCATCGTGACCCTGGACGAGATCAGTCCCTTCATGGAGGCGGCGCTGATCGCCAACGAGGATCGGCGCTTCTTCGAGCACTACGGCCTGGATCCCTACGGCCTGGGCCGGCAGGTGCAGCGGGTCGCGCGGGGCGACACCGCGCAGGGGGGCAGCACGCTGACCAACCAGCTGGTGAAGAACACCCTGCTGCTGGCCGAGTACAACCAGGCCCGTACCCCAGACCGAAAGGTCAAGGAGTGGCTGCTGAGCGTACAGGTCGAGCGCTCGTTCACCAAGGAGGAGATCCTCCAGTCGTATCTGAACACCATCTACTGGGGCGACGGAGGGCCGGTCGAGCTGTACGGCATCTACTCGGCGGCGCAGGCGTATTTCCGCACCACGCCGAAGAAACTCACCCTGGCCCAGAGTGCGTACCTGACCGTGCTGGTGCCTAGGGCCGGTCGCTACTTCGACTACAAGGCGATGCGGCCCCTGATGAAGACCCTGTTCACCCGCATGGTCGAGGACCGGTGGATCACGCAGGCCCAGGCCGACGCCGCATGGAGGGAACCACTCCAGCCGCGCGGATGGAAGGTCATCTACGACACCAACGGGAATGTAACGAGCGCAAAACTGGTCGACCGCACGCAAAAGGAACTCAAGGCCGTCGTCACCACCCGCGCTCCTCATTTCATGGGACAGGTCGAACAGGAACTCGTCCGGCGCTTCGGGCGTGACAAGGTCTACGGTTCCGGCGGGCTGCGCGTGTATACCACGCTCGACCCCAAGGTGCAGAACGCCACCGAGACCGCCAGCCGCGACACCACCTACCTGCCTCCCGGCGCGACCCTGGCCGCGACGGTGATCGACCCCTACACCGGCGAGGTGCTGGGCATGATCGGTCAGAAACTCCGGGGCAGCGAACCCCCCGCCGACTGGAACAACGCCGCGCAGGGCCAGCGGCAGGTGGGCTCGACCATCAAGCCGCTGCTGTACACCACGGCCCTGTCGACCGGCCTGACCCAGGCCCACGAGGAGGACGACAAGCCCGTCTCCTATCCCTGTCCGGGCTGCGCGGGCGGCGTCTATGCCCCCAAGGACTTCGAGGGCGCCACCCAGAACCGCGCCATGACCCTGCGCGAGGCCCTCGACCGCTCGCTGAACCTGGTCACGGTGCGCCTGGCTGACCGGATCGGCCTGCAGACCTTCTTCGGCAAGCTGCGCGAACTGGGCATTCCCCCGAACGACGGCACCGGGCTGGCGGCGGCGCTGGGCGCCGTCGAGACCACCCCGATCAAGATGGCGGCTTCCTATGCTCCCTTCGTGAACGGCGGGCTGTACCGGGCACCTCGCTACATCTCAAGGGTGACCACGGCCCGGGGTGAGGTGCTGTACGACGCCGCCAACGATCCGCTGCGGCCCACGCGCGTCTGGACCCCACAGGTCGCCTTCCTGGGCCTGGACATGATCCGGGGCGTCGTGAACGACTGGACGGAGCCTCAGGGCGGTCTCGCGGCCCGCTCCAAATTCGGCGACTGGCCGGTGGCTGGGAAGACCGGCACCAGCAACTTCGTCAAGGATCTGTGGTTCGTCGGCACCACGCCGCTCTACACCGGGGCCGTGTGGGTGGGCAAGCAGCAGGGCGGTGGCAACCCCGAGTACTACTATTCCGGACAGGTCGCCGCGCCGATCTGGCGCCGCATGATGGAACTCGCGCACCAGGGGCAGACGGTGCGCCAGTTCAGCGAGCCGCCGGGGATCCTGTATGCCGACACGCCCGATCCCCGCTACCTGCGGGACGTGAAGATCGCCGTGCTCGACCCGCAGTACCGCGACGCCGCCAACACCGAGGTGCAGGCTGACGCCCCCACGCCCACCCAGTACCGCGAGACCTCGTACCGGCGGCCGGCCACCGACCCCCGCACCGTGCTGATCAGCGTGGATCGCACCACCAACCGCCAGGCGACCGAGTTCACGCCCCCCGAGAACATCGTCCAGCGCCGGGTGTACATCGAGCAGTTGCCCGCGTACGCGCCCGATCCCAGCCCCCAGCCGCTGCCCGACGAGACGCCCGATCCGGCGGCCGTGAAGGCGGCCCGGAGCGCCGGCAACGCGCCGCAGACCGTGCCGGTTCCCAGCACGCCGTGATCCCCCGGCGGCGGCCCTCTCACGGATTCCCCACGACACCCGACGCCCGGCGGGACATCATGCCGGCATGAGCCGACGCCGCGCCCCCCTGCTGACCCTGCTCCTGGCCGTGGGAGTCATGCCCGCGCAGGCGCGCGTGCGCCTGGGCGAACCCCTGCCCGCGCATCCATGGGTCAGCGCGGGGCGCGAGGTGGTCGTGGTCTACAGCCACGACTGCGGCGACCTGGGTGCCCTGTGGACGGCGATCCTGGCGAGTGGACTGCCGGTGCGGGCCGTGAACGCCGAGGACATTCCCGCGCCGGCGCCCACGGGCGTGCCGGCGTGGCGCGGCGCGGACGCCACGGCCTTCGCCCGGACGCTGCGGGTCGGCACCTACCCCGCCGTGCTGCTGGTGCAGGGCGGGCGCATCCTGAACGCGTGGGAGGGCACCTTTGCGGGCGACCTGGGGCTGGCCGGGCTGGATGACCCGGGCCAGCCCTGAACCCGGCCACAGGACGCCTGCCCCGCCGACCGCCGGAGCAATCCTCTAGACTCCGCGCATGACCGGTGCCGCCGCCTCTCCGACGCTGCTGATCGCGTTCGCGGCAGGCCTGCTGTCCTTCCTGAGTCCATGTGTGCTGCCGCTGGTGCCCAGTTACCTGGGCGTGATCGGTGGGGCGCGGGCTCCGCTGGCCCGTGCGCTGGGCTTCATCGCCGGCTTCGGCCTGGTGTTCATCGCGCTGGGAGCGACGGCCAGCACCCTCGGGGCGGTGCTGGCCCCCCACAAGATCCTGCTGGGGCAGGTGGCCGGCGTGCTGATCATCTTCTTCGGGCTGGTCATGCTGGGAGCCGTGCGCCCGCTGCTGCTCATGCGCGACACGCGGGCGCTGGCCGACGCGGGCGGCTACGGGCCGGTGGCGCTGGGCGCGGCCTTCGCCTTCGGGTGGAGCCCGTGCCTGGGGCCGACACTGGGCAGCATCCTGGGGCTGGCCGCCAGCAGCGCCAGCCTGAGCAGCGGGGTCGGCCTGCTGGCCGCGTACACGCTGGGGCTGGCCGCGCCCTTCCTGCTGGCCGCGCTGCTGTGGCACCGCCTGAACCTGCGCCGCCTGAACCGCTACGCCGGAATCTTCGAGAAGGTCGGCGGCGCCATCCTCGTGGCGGTCGGGTTGCTGATGGTCAGCGGGCAGTTCACGCGGCTGGCAACCTTCTTCTCGCAGGTGATGCCGGCATGGCTGATCCGGTAGGCGCTGGTCTGACCTCCCCCGAACCCACCACCCCCCACGCCGTCCAGCTACGAGACGTGTGGCTGCGCCTGGGCCGCGAGGTGATCCTGCGCAGCGTGACCGTGGACGTCCCCGCCGGGCAGGGCGTGACCCTGCTGGGCGAGAACGGCGCAGGCAAGACCACCCTGCTGCGGGTGGTGGCCTCGGCGCTGCGGCCCACCCGTGGCGAGGGGCGGGTGCTGGGCTTCGACCTGCGCGACGGCCGCTCGGTGCGCGAGGTCATCCATCTCATGCCGGTCGATGCCGGGCTGTACCCGGATCTAAGCTGCGCGGAGAACCTGGAGTTCGCCCTGCGGGTGTACGGGCAGCCCGGTAACGTGCGGGCTGCCCTGGCACGGGTGGGCCTGGAGGGGGCGGCGACACGCCGGGTGCGGCACCTGTCGGCCGGGATGCGCAAGCGGCTGGCCCTGGCCCGGGCGTGGCTGCTGGCCCGGCCCGTCACGCTGGTCGACGAGCCCTTCGCCAACCTGGACGACGCGGGGCGGGCACTGGTGATCGAGCTGCTCCGCGACCTGCAGGGACGCGGCGTGGCGCTGCTGATCGCCGCCCACGAGCCGGAACTGGCCCGGCAGGTGGCTCCCCACGCCCTGCGCCTGACCGGCGGACAGCTGGTGGAGGCGTGAATGCGGCCCTGCGGCTGGCGTGGGCCGTGGCCGCCAAGGATCTGCGGGTCGCGGGCCGCACGCGCGAGTCCGTGCTTGCCACGGCATTCTTTGCCGGACTGGTGCTGCTGATCCTGGGCCTCGCGCTGGGGGGCAGCGACGGGCGCACGCCGACCCAGACGGCGTCGGTGGCGGCGGGGGCGCTGTGGACGGCGCTGGCGCTGTCGGCCGCGGTGGGTGCCCAGCGGGCCTTCGCGCAGGAACAGGAGGCGGGGGCGCTGGAACAGCTGCTGCTGCTGCCGGGGCCACACGGCGCTCTGTATCTGGGCAAGCTGCTGGGAGTGCTGGGGCCGCTGCTGCTGGTCGCGGCGTTCGCGGTGCCCACCGGTCTGATCCTGTTCGGCGCGGCGGGCGCGGGGCGGGCCGTGCCGTGGGCGGCGCTGGCCCTGACCACGCTGCTGGGCGTGACGGGCTTTGCGGCCGGCACGACCTTCTACGGCAGCATCACGGTCAGCCTGCGGGCCCGCGAGGCGCTGCTGCCGGCGCTGGCCTTCCCGATCGTGGTGCCGGTCGTGATCGCCACGGTCAAGGCGACGGCCCTGCTGCTGGACGGCGGCTGGTCGCCTGAGGTCGCCACGTGGCTGTCGTTCCTGGCCGCCCTGGACGTGGGCACCGTGATCCTGGCGACCCTGCTGTTCCCCTTCGCCGCCGAGGGTTGAACCGGATCACTCCTGCGCCTCTGCCAGCCGGCCGAACACCTCCAGCGCTTCATGCTCGCTGGGTGGGGCCAGAAGGCTGGCCGCCAGATCGTCCCGCTGCGGACACGCGCTGGCGCGGACGCGATCCGCAGCCCGTACCCGGTCGTAGGCGGTTCGGCGGTGGTAGACGCCACCGTCCAGCCACAGCCAGTGGGCACCGGGCTCGCCGTAGGGCATCCCGACACTGCCGGCATTGACCAGACGCACAGAACCGATCTGTCGGTCAAAGGACATGTGGGTGTGGCCGACCACGACCACATCGGCGGTGACGCCCTGGAAGTAGGCGGCCACCCGCGCCAACGGCGTCTCGCGGGTGTAGACCGGCGTGTCGGCGTGCGGCGTGCTGTGGCAGAACAGCACCGTACCCACGCCAGGCACCTTCAGGGTGCCGGTCAGGGGCCACCCGGCCATGAACGCGAGGTCATCCGGCCCGAGTTGCGCCGCCACCCACGCCGTCAGGGTTCGGACGGAGTCTGGCAGGGCGTCATCGACCAACCCCTGCGCGAAGGCCACGACCTCGCGGTCGGCATTGCCGCGCACGTACTCCACCCGTACGGGCAGCGAGCGCAGGAAGGCCAGGGTCTCCTGCGGCATGGCCCCGCTCACGACATCGCCGCCACAGACCAGCACGTCCGGCTGCCGGGGCAAGAGGTCGGCCCACACCGCCTCCAGCGCGGGCAGATTCCCGTGGATGTCGTACAGGGCCGCGACGCGCATGTCAGGTCGCGGCGCACCGCCGTGCGGATCCGACACGGGTGCTGAACTGGATGGTGGTACAGGTCTGCACAGGACGCTCCGGAGGGGGACAGGGGTCTGGGCACAGCATAGACCTTGGTCGGATGGGGACACTCGCACTTGCCCGCAAACCCCATTTCTTGCGATTGTGCCGGTATTGGACGGTGCTCCCGCACCGCCTCACGGTGAGGCCACGGTGGGAGGTTCAGAATGGGAGGCGACATGCGAAGAGATCTCACGACGACGCTGCTGGGCGCGGCGACCCTGCTCACGCTGCTGGTGGCGGTGGGGCTGGGCCTGAGCGCGCCGCTGGATATCAACCAGGGCTCGCTGGTGCGCCTGATGTTCGTCCACGTGCCCAGCGCGTGGCTGAGTTACCTCGCCTACGGCGGCACCGGCCTGTTCGGGCTGCTGTACCTGATCCGCCGCGAGCGCCGCTGGGATCGGCTGGCCATGAGCAGCGCCGAGATCGGGGTGCTGTTCACGGTCGTGACCATCGTGGGTGGGATGCTGTGGGCCAAGCCCACGTGGGGCACGTACTGGGTGTGGGACGCCCGCCTGACGACCACGGCCCTGAGCCTGGTCGTGTACGGCGCGTACCTGCTGATCCGCACCATGATCGACGACCCCGAGCGCCGCGCCCGCGTGTCGGCGGTGGTGGGGCTCGTGGGCACGCTGTACGTGCCGGTGAACTACATGGCCGTGGAGTGGTGGCGCGGAGTTCACCAGACCCAGACCCTGAAGCTGCTGGGCAAGGTGCGCTTCGACGCGGCACCGGTCTACGGCTGGGTGCTGCTGGTGGCGACCGTCGCCTTCACGCTGCTGTACGTGTACCTGCTGCGCGTCCGGGCCATCCTGGCCGCCCGCGAGGACGCCCGCGACGAGCTGGAGATGCCGGATGCAGTGAGCACCCTGGGGGTTGCCCGTGGATAAGTACGCGGCCTACGTGATCGTGGTGTACGTGGTGACCTTCGGGCTGCTCGCGGCGTATCTGGCGTGGATGTGGCTGCGGCTGCGGGCCGGAACGCCGGATGACCGGAGCCGGCCATGACGTCTCCCCTGCCACCCACCCCGTCCCCTTTGCCCCAGGCCCGGCAGCGCCGGCGCTCGCCGCTGCCGGTCGTGCTGGGCGTGGTGGCGCTGGTCGGGCTCACGGGGTTCATCGCCTTCGGGAACCTGGGCAAGAGCCTGGAGTATTTCGTGACCCCCACCGAGTACGCCCAGCAGCAGGCCACGCTGGAGGGCCGCCCCCTGCGGATCGGCGGACTGGTGCGAAACGCGACGTACGACCCTCAGACGCTGAAACTGGCCTTCACGGTCACCGACGGCGGCGCGAGCTACCCCGTGACCTACACGGGCGCGGTCACCGACCTGTTCAGGGAGAACCAGGGCGTGGTCGTGCGCGGCACCTTCCAGGGGGGCATCTTCCACGCCTCCGAGCTGATCGTGAAGCATTCCGAGGAATACAACGTGCCCAAGACGCAGGCCGACATGGATCAGCTGCTGCGCCGGAGCGAGTGAGGCCCGGGCCGTGCTGAACCTGATCTCCTTTACGTCCAGTCCGCTCGGTGCGCTGGGGCAGATCGCCCTGCTGGCCGCGCTGGCGTTCACGCTGGCCGGCCTGGGGCTCGCCGCGGTGGGCGGTGTACGCCCGGACGCCCGCGTGACCGAGGCGGCCCGCCGCGCCACGTGGGCGGTCTTCGCCCTGGTGACCGTGGCGTGCGCCGTGCTGATGGTCGCGCTGCTCCAGGACGACTTCACGGTGCGGTACGTGGCCGAACATTCCATGCGGGCCTCGCCGCTGTGGGTCAAGATCACCAGCCTGTGGGGGGCGCTGGAGGGCAGCGTGCTGCTGTGGGCGTGGCTGCTGGCCGGCTACACCTTCATCCTGAGCCTGACGCTGCGCCGCGACGCGCTGCGGCCGTGGGCCCTGGGCGCGATGTTCGTGAGCCTGCTGTTCTTCGTGGGCGTGTGCGCCAGCGTGGCCTCGCCGTTCACGCCGATGGCGACCGTCCCCGCCGACGGCCGGGGGCCGAACCCGGCCCTCCAGAACCACTGGATGATGGCGGTGCATCCGGTGCTGCTGTACCTGGGCTTCGTCGGCCTGAGCGTGCCCTTCGCGTACGCCGTGGCTGCCCTGGTCACGGGCCGCCTGAGCGACCACTGGGTTGCGGTCACGCGCCGCTGGACGCTGGTCGCGTGGACGTTCCTGACCGCCGCGATCGTGGCCGGTGGATGGTGGAGCTACGAGACGCTCGGCTGGGGCGGCTACTGGGCGTGGGATCCGGTCGAGAACGCCAGCTTCATTCCGTGGCTGCTGACCACGGCGTTCCTGCATTCGGTTCAGATCCAGGAACGGCGCGGCCTGATGCGCTCGTGGAACGTGTGGCTGATCGTCCTGGCGTATTCCAGCACCGTGCTGGGCACGTTCCTGAACCGCAGCGGCATCGTGCAGAGTGTGCACGCCTTCGCGGGCGGGCCGGTCGGGCCGGTCTTCCTGGGCTTCCTGGCGCTGCTGCTGGTGTCCGGCATCGCTCTGGCCGCGTGGCGGGCTCCCCGCCTGCGCGACGACGCCGACCTGGCCGAACCCGTGAGCCGCGAGGGCGCGTTCCTGGCCGGCAACTGGATCTTCCTGGTGTTCGCGTTCATGGTGCTGCTGGGCACGCTGTTCCCCACCTTTGTCGAGGCGTGGCAGGGCCGGCGGGACGCCTCGGTCGGCCCGGCGTTCTACAACGCCTTCGCCATTCCGCTGGGGCTGGCACTCCTCGCCCTGATGGGCGTGGGGCCGCTGCTGCCGTGGCGGCGGGCCGACGGACAGTCGCTGTGGCGGGCGCTGCGGCCCCTGCTGGTCGCCGGACTGGGGGCGGGCCTGATCGCCTTCGGTCTGGGCATCCGCAGCGCCGGTGTGCTGGCGACCATCGCGCTGGGCGCGTACAACCTGCTGGGCCTGGGCCTGCTGACCGCCCGCGCGGCGCGGCAGGCGGGCGGACTGGGCACCACGCTCCGGGCCAATCCCCGCCGCTACGGAGCGTATCTGGCGCACGTGGGTCTGGTCGTCGTGGCGCTGGGGCTCGCGTTCAGCGGGGCATACCGCGCCGAGACGCAGGCCACCCTGACCGTGAACGCCGCCCCCACGACCCTGCTGCACGAGCAGGTGCAGGTGCAGGGCATCCGGCGCGAGCTGCGGCCCTATGGCGGCTCGACCGTGGCGACCGTCCTGATCGACGGCCGGCCCTTCCAGGCCCGGATCAATACCTACACCCAGGCGGGCAGCACCGGCTTCCCTGCCCCCGCCGTGCGCTATTCCCTGCTGGGCGACACGTATCTGGTGCTCACGGCCCAGGACAGCGCCGCCACCCCACGGTGGGTCAGCGTCCACCTGATCGAGAGCCCGCTGGTGTCGTGGATCTGGTGGGGCACCCTGATCATCTGTGTCGGGGCCGGACTCACGCTGGTGCCGCCGGGCCGCGTCGCGCCCCGGACGGTGGCCGCAGGGCTGGCACCCGCGACCGACTGACGACCCCCCATGCACTTCTGGAGACCGAGTAAGCCGATGACCACCTCCAAGACCCAGTCCAGTCCTCCTGCCGCCCCCGTCCCGGCGTGGCGACGACTCATGCCCCCCCTGTTCGCTGCCGCGCTCGTCGCGGTGCTGGGGTACACACTGCTGCGGCCGTCCCACAACGCCACCACCGGCGGGCCGCTGATCGGCAAGACGGCACCATCCTTCACCCTGACCAGTCTCGACGGCGTTCCTGTACGCCTGGAGCAGCTGCGCGGCCGCCCGGTCGTGCTGAACTTCTGGGCGTCGTGGTGCGGGCCCTGCCGCGAGGAGGCGCCGATGTTCCGCGAACTGGCGGCCAAACAGGGCGGCGCGTCCGACGTGGCGATCCTGGGCATCCTGTTTCAGGAGACCAGCGAGAAGAACGCCCGCGACTTCATCCAGGAATACGGTCTGGCGTACCCCAACCTGCGCGATCCCGGCATCGACACCGGCGTGAACTACGGCGTATCGGGCATCCCGGAGACCGTGTTCATCGACAAACAGGGCGTCGTGCAGTACATGGATCGGGGCGGCCTGACGCGCGAGCGCCTGAATGCCGGACTGAGCGCGATCGGCGTTCCCGGCATCTGATGGCAGCTCGGCTCACTGCAGTTCTTCTGACCGCCTCTTTGCTGGGAAGTGCCGTGGCTGCCGCCCCCGCCCTGAGCCCGGCGCAGGAGGCCCGCGCCGTCGCCATCCAGAAGAACCTGCGCTGCCCGCTGTGCGACACCGGCGAGTCCATCGAACAGTCACGCAGCGATATCAGCATCAAGATGCGCCAGAGCGTACGCGAGCAGGTGGCGGCCGGGAAGCCCAGCGACGAGATCTATGCCTTCTTTGCCCAGCGCTACGGCAACTTCGTGTTGCTCGACCCGCCCCGCAGTGGCCGGAACCTGCTGTTGTGGGGCGGCCCGCTGCTGGCCCTGGTGGCCGGCGGCGGCGTGTGGTGGACGTTCCTGCGGCGCCGGTCACCGGGCACTCCGGCTGCGCCTCTGACTGAACCCGAGCCCTACGACTCGTATCTGGATCAGGTCAGGCGCGACACCCGCCCCGGCGGGGAGCGCTGATGGCGGGCCTCGTGGTGCTGGGCCTGATCGTGCTCGCCGCGCTGTACCTGACCCTGGAACCGCTGAGGCGCGGGCAGGTGGCCGACCCGGACGCGGCGCAGCGGGATGACCTGATGGCCGAACGCGACCGGCTGTACATGGAACTGGCCGACCCCGCCGCAGGTGACCGCCGCCCGGATCTGGAACGCCGCGCCGCCCGCACCCTGCGTGCCCTGGACGCCCTGCCGCCTGCACCGGGCCGTGGTGGGGCACGGCGGCTGGCCCTGATCGGCACTGTGGCCGCGCTGCTGGTCACGGCCATCGCCGCGTTCACGGTCGTGCCGCGCTGGCAGCTCGCGTCGCTGGACACCGGCGAGGCCGCCAACGTGCAGGCGGTGCTGGATCTGCCGCAGCTCCGGGCGACCGCCGAGCGCACGAAGACCAATACCGACTACCTGGCGTGGGGGAAGGCCGCGTTCGACTCCGGCACCTATGACCAGGCGCTCACCGCCTACGGGAATGCGCTGAAACTCGACCCCAGGCAGCCGGTGGCGCTGCGGCGGCTGGGAATCTTACTGCTCACGCGCGGCGAGCAGACGGGTCAGGAGATCAGCGAGCAGGACGCCACGCAGGCGGCGCTGCTGGTACAAACCGCCGCGCAGCTCGCGCCGAGCGATCCGGAGTCGCAGCTGCTGCTCGGCTATACGCTCGCCCGGTTCGGGCAGAGTCGGGACGCCCTGGACGCGCTGGAGCGCTACCGCACGCTGAGTCCATCGGGCCGGGAGGCGGACGAGCTGATCACGGCGCTGCGGACCCGGCTGCAGCAGAGCGACCCCGCGCTGACCGTGTACGCCGCGAACTGCGCGAGCTGTCACGGCCCGGCTGGCGGCGGCGGCATCGGCCCGAACCTGCGCGTCTCGACCCTGACCCGCGCCGCGATGGCGACCATCATCCGGCAGGGCAAGGGCGCCATGCCCGCGTATCCGCAGCTGTCCGGGCGCGACCTGACCCTGCTGCTGACGCTGCTGGAGGACTGGCAGAAGGCGGGCCAGTGAAGCTGACCCGGCGCCACGTGCTGGAGCGCTGGTGGATGCTGCCGGTGGCAGGAACGCTGGGGGCCTTCGGCTATCTGGGATGGTATGGAGCACGGGTGACCTTCGGCCGGGAACGGGCCGGATCACCGGATTTCGAGTCGCACCCACCCCGGAGGGTCGCGTCCGTCGCGGCCCTGAGCGCCGAATGGTCGGAGCAGACCTTCACCTACGCGGGACGGCCCTGTACGCTGCTGCGCGTGCCCCAGGCGGTGTCGGGCGGTCTGGAGACCACATCCGGTGACACGGCCACCCATCTCGTCGCGTATTCCCGCGTCTGCACGCACCTGGGCTGCACCGTGAACCTCGTGCGCGACCCGGAGGTGCTGGCCTTCGCCTTCAACTACCGACCGCCGCAGGACGCGCCGCATCCGCGCCTGGGCTGCCGCTGCCACTACAGCGTGTTCGATCCGCTTCAGGCCGGCGTGGCCGAGTTCGGCAAGGCGCGCGCTCCCCTGCCGCGCGTGCGGCTGGAACGGCGCGGTGCCCAGATCTGGGCCACCGGCATCGAACCCGCCCCGGCGCTGGACAGCGGATGACGTGCGCCCAGAGCACCCGCAGCGATGTCGAGGCCTCGTCCACAAATGTGATCATCACCGCCGCCGGCCGAAGGCTGGGGACGAGGTGTGGTGGCCGCCGCATGACCCGGCTGGCGGCCCGTCCAGCAGGTGTCTGACCGAACCGTGCAGGAGGCTCATGGGCAGGGCGGCCGTGCGCTGAACCTCGACACGGCACCCTGGCGCCCGAAGCTTCGGGCCACCTCCGGGTTTCGGCCGATGGGCGCACACTGGCGGTAGATGTTGTCGCAGCGCCGTCCTGTCGGGCCATCTGCCGAGGACACACGACGGCGGCCAGCAGGTCTCGCCCTGGCCGCCAGCTCTGGCGGGTTCAGGTGCGGGCGCCGACCAGATTCGCTCCCTTCAGAAGCATGTCCTGTGCCTCATCCAGCGCGGCCACCTGCCGGTTCATGTACGCCACGGTTCCGCGCACGAGTTCAAATTCAGCCGGGGTCGTCCAGCCGGGTCGGGGAATGATCTTCAGCAGCTCCTCCAGCCGGTCGGAGGCGGCCAGCTCGCGCACGCGGGCATGCAGGGCCTTCACCTCGCGGCTCAGGGCCTTGAGGTCGTGCGGACCGACGTGCGGGATGTCGCCACCGGGCAAGGCGGATGTGGTGTGGGTGGTCATGCTGTCCCCTCCTGTGGAGTGGGCGCGTTCCGGCGAGTGTCTCCCCCCCGGAAGTGCGGCCGGAACGACGCCTGTACCGATCATCCTCCGTGGCCCATGATCAGACCATGATCGGTGGAACGGGCGTCACACGGTACGATCGGGAGCGTATGTCAGATCCCTCTGCTCCGGCCGCGCCCCCTGCCCTGCCCCTGATCGTGTGTGCGGGTGAGGCCCTGATCGACCTCGTGACCGGGGGCGGAAGCACGTGGCACGCGCACCCGGGCGGCGCCGCATGGAACGTCGCGCGGGCCTGCGCGGCTCTGGGGGTGCCGAGCGCCTTTGCCGGGGCCGTGGGCCAGGACAACTTCGGGGATGACCTGAAGGCTGCCAGCGACGCCGCCGGGCTGGACGCGCGGTTCCTGCAGCAGGTGGCCGCACCGACGCTGATCGCCGTCGTGTACTCGGCCAGTCCGCCGGCGTACCGGTTCCTGGGCGAGAACAGCGCCGACCTGCTGTTCGACCCGGCCGCGCTGCCCCACGGCTGGCTGGGCGCCGCGCGCTGGCTGCACGTGGGCGGCATCAGCCTGAGCCGCTGGCCACTGGCCGACACGCTGCTGGAGGTGATCGACTCGGCCCGGGCGGCCGGGGTGAAGATCAGCTTCGACCCCAACGCCCGGATCACCCACCGGCACCCGGACTACCCGGCCGTGTTCGAGCGGGTGCTGCGGGTGGCCGACCTGATCAAGTTCAGCGATGAGGATCTGGACTTCTTCTTCCCGAAGACCACCGAGGAGGAGGCGCTGCGCCTGCTGCGCGGCCTGAACCACGACGCCCCCATCGTCATCACACGTGGAGCGCAGGGCGCGACGCTGTACCACTCGGCAGGCACCGTGAACCTCCCGACCGTTCCCGTCACGGTGGCCGACACCGTGGGGGCTGGGGACGCCCTGTGTGCCGGGCTGCTCTCCAGCGCCACCCGCCGCCCGGAGGCGCTGTGGACGGAGCACCTGCGCGTGGGCCTGAAGGCAGCGGCCGTGGCGTGCGCCCACGCCGGGGCCTATGCACCCACCCAGGCCGATCTGGACGCGCTGGGCTGACGGTAGGCCGCGCCGGGCCCGGTGACCGGGCCGGCGCGGCACGTGGTCACGCCCCCGATCCGGTCACAGCACGAGGTGGGCGTCGTCCTGCTCGGCCATCATGCGCAGGAAGGCATCGACGTACTGGGGATCGAACTGCCGACCGGCCTGCATGCGGATCTCGTTCAGGGCACGGTCGCGCGTCCACGCCGGCTTGTAGGGCCGTGCATTGGTCAGGGCGTCGTACACGTCGATGATCGTGAACAGGCGGGCGGTGTCCGGGATGTTCTGGCCGCGCAGCCCGGCCGGGTACCCGGTGCCGTCCCAGCGCTCGTGGTGGTAGCGCACCAGATCCAGCGTCTCGGCAGGGAGGAAGTGCAGATCCTGGAGCATGTCGTACCCGACGGTGGTGTGCGTCTGGATGATCCGCCGCTCCTGCGGGTCGAGAGGGCCGCGCTTGTGCAGCACGGCGTCCGGGATCGCGAGCTTGCCCAGGTCGTGCAGGTACGCGCCCCAGCGCAGCGCCTTGACCTGATCCTCGGCCCAGCCCAGCCGGCTGGCGAGACGCTCCGAGCTGCGGACGACACGGGTGGTGTGTCCACCGGTGTCGTCGTCACGGCGTTCCAGTGCGGCCCCCAGCGAACGCAGCGTCAGGTCGTTGGCGTCGCGCAGTTCGCGGATCGCGTTCCACTGGCCCAGCTGTGCCCCGAGCAGACGCGCGAAGGACGCGATCACGCTGGTCTCGTCCTCGTCGAACTCCACGTCCTCGTTGCGGGTCAGGATCAGCACGCCCAGGTGGGTGGTGGCCCGGCCGTACACGGCGGCCACGTGGTATTTCCGGCGCTGGGGCTTCTTGAGCAGGGCCAGCACTTCCTCGGCGACCCAGTGGTCGGCCTGAACCGACCGGCTGTCGCTGTCGCTGGGGTGAATCGGCCGCTCCAGGAAACCCTCGAAGGCCCCCCGGGCGGCGAGAATCATGGGCGTGCCCTGGCGGTACGCCACGAAGGCCATGTTGGGCGCGACCTGCAGTTTGTCCAGGATGTTGATCCCGGCCCGGATGATCGCGTCGGCGTCCCGGGCCTCGGCCAGGCGTTCACTGCCGGCCCGCAGCGCGGCGATGGTGTTGCGCTGCCACGCGAGTTCCCGTGCCGATCCCTGATCCCGCAGCGTGATGAAGCCCAGGCCGCCGAGCATCAGCAGGACGCCCAGCAGTTCCAGCAGACTCGCCTCGTGGCCGGGCAGCGTGAGGGACACGAGAAATCCCAGGGCGTAGGCCACCGGCGCCAGCCACCGCAGCATTCCGCCCAGGGGCCACGACACCACACCGAGCAGCAGCGCCGCGCCGCCGAGGAGCGCCGGCTGATCGGTCAGGGACGCGTACCCGACAGCTCCCACGAAGAGCAGGAGCACCACATACGACCACGCTGACGGGCGGGACACGCCCGGAGTGTAGCATTCCATGAGCTTCGCCTTAATGCTGACGTGCCCGGCAGTTCCGGCCCCCTGATGGGTGGCGGGATCAGGCCGGACTGCCTGCAGCGGCGGGCGGGATGGTGGCGTCGACCCACACGGTCTTCTGATCCGTGTAGTGCACCTGTCCGGCGGGCGCACCGCGGGGCCGCCACACGAACTTCACGCGGGTGTAGTCCACCGGCACGCTGCCCCCGCCCCGCGCCCTGCTGTGTGCGGCGGCCAGCTGCGCCGCGTACAGGATGTCCGGCGGGGCCAGGTCGCGCCCGCCGGTGCGGACGAGCACGTGGCTCCCCGGATACCCCTGGGCATGGAACCAGTAGTCCGTACTGCGGCCCACCCGGTGGGTCAGGGTGGCGTTCTCCTTGTTGTTCCGGCCGATCAGCACCTCGTGGCCGCCCGGCGTGATCGCCCGGATGCCGAAGGGGCTCTTCTCGGGCCGCCCATCGTGCAGGCTGGCCTCCAGCGCTTCGAGATCGTCCAGCGTGGCGGTCTCCAGCCTGGCGGCGCGGCGCTCGGCCTCGGCCAGCTCGGCGCGCAGCCCCGGCTCCCGCTCTGCGAGCCGCAGGTAGACGTCCTCGCGGCGGCGGGCCCGCGTGTACCGCTTCTCGGCGTTCTGGACGGCACTGAGCTGCGGCTCCAGCGCCACCACGCGCAGGCCGCTGCCGTCGAAGGCCGGCAGCTCGGCGCTGGCCGCCCCGGGCGGCACCTGCGCGGCATAGGCCATCAGCAGATCGGCGTCGGCGCGGTCAGCGTGGGCATCCTCCAGGCCCCGTTCGGCCCGGCCCACGTCGGCGAGCTGGTTGTGCAGCAGGGTCAGCCGCTTGTCCAGCGGTTCGCGCAGCGCCCTGCGCAGGGCCGCTGCCTTCTCGCTGCGGGCCGCCGCACGGGCCCCGCCCTGCATGGTGCCCTCGCTGACGCTGGGATCGGCCACCACGCTGCGCAGCGCGTCGAGCACCTGCGGCCACGCCTGCCCGGGAACGTCCCCTGGCTCCAGTCCGGCGCGGCGCACGAGCTCCGCCCCCAGCAGCGGCCCCAGTCCGTCCAGGTGATCTCGCCAGCGCTCCACCGGCACCGATGCCAGCGCCTGGGCCTGTGCGTCGGTCAGCGTACGTGGATCGGGCTTGTCGTAGGGCGGCGGCGGCGTGTACGGGCCCCCGCTGCGGATGGTGCGGAAGCGGTTGCGGCGGCCGGTCACCTCACGGGCCGCCATCAGGATCCTGCCGCCAAACCCCTCGCCCTCCTCGAGCAGCAGTACGTTGGCGTTGCGGCCGGTGACCTCGAAGATCAGCCGGGTGGGCGCCTGATCGACGAAGCCACTCTCGCCGGCAAAGTGCAGCGCCACCACCCGGTCGAGTTTGAGCTGCTCGACCCGGAGCAGGTCGCCACGGGCGCGGGCGGCCAGGGTTCGCTGGAAGGGACTGCGCGGATCCCCCCGCAGCCGCTCGCGCGACACGAACAGCACCGGCTGCGGTGGCCGGTACCCGAGCACCAGATTCCCCACACCGTCGAGCAGCAGGGCGGCGGTCGTCTCGTCCGGGAACACCCAGCCCAGGGTGCGGGCCGGCAGCATGGGCGCGAGGTCACGCAGCACCCGCGCGAGCATCAGGCCTTCCACGCGGCACCTCCACGAAGAGCAGACAGGTCGGAGGTCATCCGGGCATGGTAGCGCCCACACGGCAAACCGGACATCCCGGTCATGAGGATGTCCGGTTCCATCGGCGCTGTATTACCAGAAGTTGCCGAGGCGGAACGAGAACTTGCCGCTGCCGTTCTGCGGGGAGTAGCCGTAGTCAAAGCGCAGGCTGGGCAGCAGGGTGCCGCCGATCCCCAGGTTCAGCTGCACGCCCGCGCCGAAGCCGTAGTTCAGGGTCGCAGCCGTGGTGTCGCTCCACGCGGTGCCGGCATCGGCAAACAGCACGCCATACAGGCCCTGCGCGATCCCGGACTTCAGGCCGAAGTCATACCGGTATTCGGCGCTGCTGGTCACGTAGTTGGTGCCGAACAGCTGGGCATTGTCCAGACCACGCAGCTGGAACGCGGTGTTGCTGCTGCCGCCGCCGATCGAGTAGCCGGTACCGGCCGGCGCCGTGCCAGCACCCAGGATCGTGCCGGCATTCACGCGCACGGCGAAGACCTGCTGCTTGGTCTGCACGTTCAGTTCCTTCTCCAGCGTGCGGCCAAAGCCGTAGTACGTACTGACCCCGACCTGGGCATCGGCCCACGACAGCGGGGTATCCCCCTGGCGGCCGATGTTGTAGCCGGCGGCCAGCCCGCCGCGCAGGCCCCTGCCCGGGAACTCGGGGTTGTCGGTGCTGTCGTAGGTCAGGCTGCCACTGAGCCGGGTCGTGACCGAGGCATCCGGGATCAGCGGGGTGGCGTACGCGGGGGTGACCAGCACCTCGGTCTCGCTGACCGTCCCGGCGACGTCCGTGGACTTGACCTTTACCTTGGCGTTGGCACCATCCACCGCCGTGGTGCTGTCGGCCTCCAGGGCCTCGATGTAGTAGGTGCGGTACGACACCCCGACCCCGAGGTTGGCCCGCAGGTTCTGGGTCAGGCTGCGGCCTGCCGTGACGCTGAAGCTCGTGGTGCGGGTGGTGTAGTCGAAGCCGGTATCGCTGCCGGGATCGGGCGTGACGACCGTGGTGCCGTCCGTGCCAGTGAGGGTACCGCTTCCGTCGGTCGTCAGGATGGGCGTGTTGCCTGTGACCGTGCTGCCGGCCGACACGCCCACGCTGGTCGGCGTCTTACGGAAGTCCAGGAAGTCCAGATCCAGCCACGGGATGGTGTAGGACACGTTGCCGACGAGGTTCTGCCCGGCCTGGTTCTGCTGGGCACCGATCCCCACCGAGAACGTGTGCGCCAGACCGAACACGTTGTTGTTGGTATATGCGGCGTCGCCACCGAATCCGCCGGCGAAGGAATCGTAGGTCAGGCCCAGGTTGACCGGGATGCCGGTCGTGGTCTCGCTCAGGCCCAGGACATACGTGACGTTCTCCGGATTCTGGGGATCGCTGCGCACCGTCTCGGTGGTCACCTTCACGAAGCCCAGGCGGGCGATCGAGCCCAGCGAGGCGCGCAGGGTATTCAGGTTGAAGGCGCTGCCGGGCGCCGGGAGTTCGCGCAGGATCACGCGGTCGACGGTGCGGTGCTTGCCCGCCCATTGCAGCTCGTAGCCGACCAGCTTCACCTCGCGGATCGTGTAGGTCAGGACGCCCTGGTCGAACGCGATGGCGTCGCGCGTACTGATCTCGTAGCCCTGCTTGCGGTACAGGTCGCGCAGCGCCAGGAAGTCCTCCTGGGCGAGCTGCGGGGTATAGGTATCGCCGACCTTGGTCTTGATCGCGGCCTGGAGCTGCGCCGTCGGGATCAGGCTGTTGCCACTCACCGCGATGCTCTTGACCGGCCCACTCGCGACATCGGCCGCGCCGAAGAGCACGGTGACCCGCGAGGGATCCTGCGCGTCGGGCTGGAGCGCGAAGCCCACGGGCTTGCCGGTCTGGTTGGCGAGGGTGCGGACATCGGCCTGGAGGCTGGCGAGCGTGACCGGCTTGCCCGTCTGGGTCTGGAGGGTGCCCGTGACCTCGCCCAGATCGCTGGTGTCCACCGCCGCGACCCGGCCCTCGACCACGTTGACCTTCAGGACACCGTCGGTCAGGACGCTGGTGCGGGTGTTCACGCCGCTCTGGAGGTAGCCGGCCTGGTCATACGCCTGCTGGAGCTGGTTCACTGCCGCGTAGTACGCGTCGGGCGTGAACTTCTTGGCGTCGTAGAGCGGCTTGAAGATCGCGGTGACGGTCGCGGCCGGGAGCTGCGTCACGCCGGCCACCTCGACCCGCTTGATCGGCGCGGTCTCGTCGACCACGAAGCTGACCGTGGCGGTGCCGTCGGCGGCGGTCTTGACATCCGTGCTGATGCTCGGCGCGAAGGGATACCCCTCGGCCGAGTAGTTGGTGGCGAGCGCTTCCCTGGCCTGATCGAGGCGCTGGGTGTTCAGGGTCGCGCCGGGCGCGATGTTCAGCAGTTCACCGATGGATTTCTTGAAGCCGTCGGCCGGCAGGAAGGTCAGCCCGGTGGCGTCCACCGCCCCGATGGTGGGGTTGGGCGTGACCGTGATCTGGAGGGTATCCCGGCCGTTGACGGTGCGGAGTTCGGCCACCGCCGTCTTGAAATAGCCGCTGGCGATGACTTCCTGTTCCACCTGCCGCAGGTTGACGCTGGAGAGGGGCGCACCGGGTTGGATGGTCAGGGTGGCGCTCAGGAAATTGGCCAGCAGTTCACTGGTGCCGACGACCGTGACATCCTGCACGGTGCCGGCCGTCTGGGCGACGGCAGGCGCAGCGAGGAGGACGGTGACGGCAAGCGTGAGGGGGTGTCGCATGATTCTCCTAGTGTCGCGCACTGGCCTGAAGTCGCCCCGCAGCGCCGCCACACTCTAGTGCGCTGGGGGGCCGGGCACGGCGCGGCCTGCTCCCACACTTGCGGCTCGGATGCTGAGAAGGGTGAAGATGCGCTCCGGAGGAACGGCGTGCAGACGCCGGCCACGATGGACTTGAGCTGGCCGCCCGCGTGCGGGACAATCATCGAGATGAGCGGCTCCCATTCCCTGACACCCCTGCACCGGCCCGGGCCCGACCGGTGAGCGTGCCCCAGGTGCTCGCGGGCCTGCGCGCCGCGGAGCGTGATGCCGGCCGACCCGCCGGAAGCGCCCGACTGGTCGCGGTGACCAAGGGCCATACCCTGGACGAGATCGGCGCCCAGATTCTGCCCCACGGCCCGTTCCCGCTGGGCGAGAGCCGGGGTCAGGAGCTGCGCGACAAGTCCACGCAGCGCCCCGAGCTCGAGTGGCATTTCATCGGGCCACTGCAGCGCAACAAGATCAAGTACCTCGGCCGGGTCGCCCTGATCCACACCATCGAGGCGGTGTGGCAGGCCGAGGCCATCGCGCAGGCGGCCCAGGGCTGGGGCCACGCCCCGGACGTGCTGATCCAGCTCCACAACGGCGAGGTCCAGAAGCACGGCGTCCCTCCCCACGATCTGCCCGCCACGCTCGCCGCGGTTCAGGCCACCGGCCTGCAGGTGCGCGGCGTGATGGTCATCGCGCCCGATGAGCGGGCCGGCGCGGATCCGGCGGGTATCCTGCGGGTGTTCCAGGAGACGGCCGCCCGAGCGCACGACCTGGGCCTGCCGGAACTCAGCATGGGCATGAGCGCCGACTACCCCCTCGCCGTGCAGGCCGGTGCCACCCTGATCCGGGTGGGAAGGAGTCTGTTCACGTGAAATCCACGCCGCTCGACATCCGCCACCAGGAGTTTCCACAGCGGCTGTCCGGGTACGACCGGCACAGCGTCCGCGCCTTCCTGAACGACCTCGCCGAGGATTTCGAGGTGCTGTTGCAGCGCCAGCAGGAGCAGCAGGACTACCTCACGGATCTCGAGAAGCAGCTCGACGAGCGCAAGCAGCACGAGGACGAGATCCGGCGTGCCGTGGTCTCGGCCGAGCGGATCGCCCATGAGCTGCGTGAAAACGCCGCGCGCGAGAGTGAACTGCTGGTGGCCCAGGCCACCACGCAGCGCGAGGGCGTGCTGCGCGACGCCCACAGCCGCGCGGCCGAACTGGAGTCCCGGCACCAGGCCCGCACGGCCGCGCTGGAGGCGGTGTTCCGCGCCCGCTTCGCGGAACTCGAGCGGCAGCTGCATGACCTGACGCTGGAGCGCGACCGGATGCAGGCGCAGCGCCTGATGGAACTGGAACGGGAATTCACCGAGCGCCACTCGGAACTCACGGCGCGGCTGTCCGGTGTCCGGGGGGAGTACGCGCACTTCCTGAGTGCATACCGCTCGCTGATGTCGTCGTTCAACGAGATGTCCGCGCTGCACCAGCTGCCGGCCGACACGGCCCTGGGCGCTCCCCGACTGCCCGTTCACGAGCTGATGCCCCCGCCACAGATGCCGGCCGCCGGGGAGGTTCTGCCCACGGACGGCGTCCCGGTGGTCAGCGCGGCCCAGGACGACAGCGCCGGCAGCCACGATCCCCTGCGGGCCCGGGAGACCCAGCAGGGTGCGTGAGTCCGGCGGCACCACGCTGCCCCAGGTCACGCTGCCCGTCACCGATCCGGCCTTCGTGCGCGACCCGTATCCGACCCTGGCCGAGCTCCGCCGGACGGCCCCCGCCGTCTACGATCCGCACCTGAACCGTGTCGTCCTGACCCGCCACGCGGACATCGGGAGCGTGCTGAGAGATCGCCGCTTCGGCCGCAGCGCCCTGCACCGCTACTCCCGCGACGAGCTGGGCTGGCCGCTCCCGGATCCGCGCCAGGCGACGTTCGACGCCTTCAACAGTAACCACCTCCTCGACAGCGAGCCCCCCAAGCACACGCGGCTGCGCTCACTGGTGCAGCTGGCATTCACGCCACGCCGTGTGGAGGCGCTCCAGGAGCGCATCGAGGCCATGCTGGCCGCCCAGCTCGGCACCCTGCGCGGCACCGGTTCCTTCGATCTGGTCAGCGCGTATGCCGAACCGCTGCCCGTCGCGGTGATCGCCGAACTGCTCGGCGTTCCGGAAGCCGAGCGCCATCACCTGCGGCCATGGTCGGCGGCCATCGTGAAACTCTACGAGCCCACGGCCACCCCTCAGGATCAGGACGCCGCCGAACGGGCGGTTCAGGAGTTCAGTGCGCTGCTGCGCGAGTTGCGTGCCCAGCGCCGCCGCGATCCCCAGGACGACCTGATCACGGCGCTGGCACACGCCAGTGACGGCGGTGACCGCCTGAGCGAACAGGAACTCGTGGATACCGCCATCCTGCTGCTGAATGCCGGACACGAGGCCAGCGTGAACGGCCTGTCGGCCGGAACCCTGGCGCTGCTGCGCCGCCCCCACCTGTGGCGCACGCTGGTTCAGGCCGCCGGACAGGACGGCAGCCTGCCGGTGTTCCGCACGGCCGTCGAGGAACTCCTGCGCTTCGACACCCCCCTGCCGATGTTCGAGCGGATCGTCCTGGAACCGCTGACCCTGCACGGGGCCGACCTGCATCCGGGTGACCGGGTCGCGCTGCTATACGCCAGTGGCAACCGCGATGCTGCCGCCTTCGACCGTCCGGACGAGGTCGACCTGACCCGCCAGCCGAATCCCCACCTGACCTTCGGCCTGGGCATCCACTACTGCCTGGGCGCTCCGCTGGCCCGCCTGGAGCTCGCGCTGAGCCTGCGGGCGCTGTGCCGCGCCCTGCCCGAGCTGCGCCTGTGCGATCCGGACGAGCTCGGACAGTACACGGGCGGTTTCGTGATCCGAGGCCTGGCCCGGCTGGACGTGACTGGCGGATAGGCCCGGGGTGGCGTGTTCAGCCGTCGTCGGGCGGACTGGACACGCGGGCAGTCCGCGCTGGCCGCCCGCCACGCAGGGCCTCCCACCACACGGGATGCAGTTCTCCGTCGCGTGCCTCGCGCAGGGCGTCGGCGTCCCGGTTCAGGGCGAGCAGAGACAGCACACGGGCCGGACTGCGGGCCACGCTGCGTTCCAGGGCGCGCTCGGCGGTGCGGCGGCCCCGGGTGCCGCCCACGTGCACCTGCGCGTGCGCAACCATGGCCAGCAGGTGGGCGTCGGCCGGCTGGCCGGTCTGCTCAGCGACCTTCAGACCCTCGGCCAGGATGCGCAGCGCGGCGTAGGGTGCCCCCAGGGACTGTTCACCGGCCAGCGTGACCGCCGCCGTGAGTGCGGGCGTGTCTCCCTCGCGCCGGGCCAGGATCCGGGCCACGTCGACCTGATCGGCCCGGTGCCCCAGCTGCCAGTGTGCGCGTGCCCGCAGCACGGCCGTGCGGGCGGTGTCCGGCAGGTCATCCAGCATGACCTGGGCCGCGGACGCCTGCCCGAGGCGCAGCAGTGCGGCGGCTGCCGTCTGGGGCTGCGGATGTCGGGGATCGCCTGCCCACTCCGCCGCCAGCGTAGGGCGGCCATACGCCAGCGCCAGGGACGCGGCCGTCGCCTGTTCGGATTTGGGCAGGGCCGCGTAGATCGCGTGTACGTCGGCCCGCCCGGCGTCGAGGGCAGCTGCCAGACTCATGGCCGACCTGCCCCGGCGCGCCGACGCCCGCACCGGACGACCCGTCTCGCTCCGCCTGTCCACATCGAGGTCAGGATACCCGTCGATCCACGTCACACCGGGAGGTCAGCCCACCGCAGGTGTCGCAGCCCACAGGCGAGCCCGCCGAGAGCCGAACCCTGTCGGCCCTCAGGCGCTGAGGGCCAGATCCAGGCCCAGGAAGCGCCACAGGGCACGGCGCGGCACCCTCAGACCGCTCTCGTGCTCGACCGCGCCCAGCCGGCCGTCACGGATCCATCGGCGCACCGTGCGTTCGTGAGTGCCAGTGAAGTCTGCCACTTCGGCAACTTTCAGGAGCTTGGGCAGGGTCTGGAACTGTTCACTCAAGGTCATGCAGCCCTCCGGAAAAGCGCGTGGGGCCGCCACACGGCGGCCCCAGCAGGAATTCAGGTCGGTTGAGTTCGGTCACCCACGCGCCGCCGCCGGGGCCGCTGCCCCCTGGGCACGGAACTCCGGATCGGTCGAGGACGCGCATCAAGGTGCGCCGAGCGTAACACACGCACGGTCAGGGCACGGTCAACTGTAAAGGTGTGGTCAGGACTCCCGGTGGGGGTCATGAGGTGCCGACCGGTGCACTAGCATCACCGGCGATGACCCTGCTCTCCCAGCTCTCCGGCACCCTGGTCAACGTCGTCGTCGTCGTGCTGGGCACCCTGATCGGCCTGGGCGTGGGCGGCCGCCTGCCCCAGCGCACCCAGCGCACCCTGCTCCAGACCCTGAGCCTGGCCGTGCTGTTCATCGGACTGGACATGGCGGGGGCCCTCAACCGCGTGAGCGGTGGGGCGGTGCCCGGCGTCATCCTGGCCCTGCTGGGCCTGGCCGTCGGGGCCGTGATCGGTGAAGCGCTGGGCCTCGAGGATCGCCTGGAGGGTCTGGGCGAGCGCCTGCGCACGCGCTTCCGGGGCAGTGGACGCTTCACCGAGGGCTTCGTGGCGGCGAGCCTGCTGTTCTGTGTCGGCCCCATGACCGTGATCGGCGGCCTGCAGAACGGGCTGACCGGCGACAGCTCCACCTATGTCCTCAAGAGCGTGCTGGACGGAATCGCGGCGCTGGCGCTGGCCGGCGTGTACGGCCTCGGTGTCGGGTTCAGCGCCCTGACCGTGCTGGTCGTGCAGGGCGGGATCAGTCTGGGGGCCGGTGCCCTTGCGGCCGGGGTGCTGGGAGGCGCCGATCCCGAGGGGCTCCGCACCAACCTGTACGTCCTGCTGGTCACGGGCGTCGGCGGCGTGACGATCATCGGGATCAGCTGGAACCTGATGCTGGCGGGGCTGGGCTTCGACGACCGGCGGGTGCGGGTGGGGAGCCTGCTGCCGGCCCTGCTGGTCAGTCCGCTGGCACTGTGGATCGCCATCCGGCTGACCGGCAGCTGAGGAACGAGGCAGCGACCCTCCGCCCTCACCGATCTGCCATGTAAGCGCTTGCACGGCACACCGTCTTAAGCGTTCAGCACAGCACTTTCGCGTTCAGCCGCCCATCAGATTCGGCCGCTAGAGTGCACACACCTCGGAGGAGGTTAGTACCAATTCGAGGCCTGTTCTGCCGGTGCGACTGGCGATCCGTCCGCCCCGCTCCGGTTCCACCGTCTCCCGGATTCCCGCCGGCAATGTGCGCCGGTGGCCGGGTCAGAATCGGCGCACGCCCGTAGCGGTGTGCAACGCCCACTCCGTTCCGGACGACACCACTGTCCCCGTGACCCGCGCCCCGACGCTCAGCCGTCGGCGGCGCGGTGCCGGCGTGGGGGTGAACAGGATGGCCGGAGACCACCGGGGGGCTGACCGTGGCGAATCCACACCGTCAGCCCCCCGGATCTGTCCTGCCGCCATCACGTCACATGGCGGCAGGAATCTCGATGCCGATCAGGTCGAGGGTCTCCTCGAAGGCCTGACGCAGGCGCGCGACCAGGGCCAGCCGCGCCTCACGCAGACCGGGTTCCGAGAGCAGGACGTTCGTGGCGGGCTTGCCGCGCTTGTCCTTGGCGTTGTACCAGGCATTGAAGGTGGTCGCCAGATCCAGGGCGTACTGCGCGACACCGTGCGGCGAGTGGGCGCGGACGGCCTGCTCGACGACCTCCGGCAGCTTCGCCACCTGCTTGGCGAGCATCACGTCGATATCCGGCATCGCCTCCCAGTCGGCCTCGGTGCCGTCCACGGCGTACCCGGCCTCCTGGGCCTTGCGCAGGATGTTGGCGGCACGCACGGCGGCGTACTGGATATACGGCGCAGTGTCGCCACTGAGCGAACTCGCCTTGTCGAGGTCGAAGTCGAAGGAGCGGCTCGGCTCGTTGCGCAGCATCGCGAAGCGCAGCGCCCCCACACCGATGCGCCGGGCGATCTCGGGCGCGTCCGGGCGCTGGGCGAGTTCCGGGTTCTTGGCGCTCAGCTCCGCGAAGCCCCGGCGGCCCGCCTCCTCCAGCGCGTGATCCACCGCCAGCGTGATCCCCTTACGGCCGCTGATGGTCTGGCCGTTCAGGTTCACGAACTCGTAACTGAGGTGGATGCTGCGCTGCTCCTTCTCCCGCTCGCCCGCCACGCCCAGGCTGCTCCGCACCAGCATCTGCGGGTGCTTCTGGCGCGAGTCGATCACGTTGATGACCTCGCCCGCGTGGCCGAAGCGGCGGCCGGTGTCGGGATCGCCATCCGGCACGCTCGTCCAGATGGTCTTGCCACTCGGGTCGTCCATGAAGGGCCGGAACTGCATGCCCTCGAACAGCCCGAACTTCCAGAACTGGTAGCCGATGTCCTTGGCGACGTACATGGCCGTGCCGTCGGAGCGGCGCAGCACGACGTTCGGTTCCTCCAGCCCCGGCATGAACGGCGAGACGTCCATGACGAAGGCCCCCGCGAACTTGCCCTCGGTGGGGTGCGAGGTGTATTCGCTGCCCTCCAGCATGTCCAGCGCCTGGGCCAGGAAGCCGCTGCCGACCACGTCGGACTCCCACACCAGCAGGTCGTAGGTCGCGCCGATGCGGAAGCAGGTCTCCAGCTGGGCCCGCACCGTCTGCTCGACCAGGGGCCGCAGCACGCCGGCCTCCAGCTTGTGCATCACGTCCCGGATGCCGGCCTCCAGCTCGGGCTTGACGGGGTCGGCATTCAGCTTCACGTAGCCCTCGCCCAGCCAGTGGTCGTACTTCTGCACGCCGTCCCACACGCGGCCGTAGTGCTCCATGGCATACAGGCTCTCGGCGGCCTGCCGCCCGGTGTCGTCGATGTAGTTCTGCACCTCGACCGTGTGCCCCGCCGCACGGAAGATGCGGGCCATCGAATCCCCCAGCACCACGTTGCGCAGGTGCCCGACGTGCAGTTCCTTGTTCGGGTTCACGCTGGTGTGCTCGATGACGACCTTGCCGCCCTGAGCGGGCATCGCAAAGGGCGTGGCGACCACACCCTGCACGAAGGCCCCGCCGTCCAGGAAGAAGTTCAGGAACGGCCCGGCGGCCTCGACCCGCTTGAAACCGGCCGGCAGCTGCACCGTCTGGGCAAGCTGGCCCGCGATCTGCGCGGGATTCCCGCCGGCACTCTTGGCCATCTGAAAGGCCGCGGGGGTGCCGTAGTCGCCGGGCTTGCTGGCCGGGGTCTCCTGGATGGCGGCGTCCACCGGCATGCCGAGCTGGGCGGCGGCGGCCTCGACCGCGTGCTTGAGTTGCGACTTGAGATCCATAACACCGGAGTGTACGGCACGCTGCGCCGGACCGGGCCGGGCCCCGTGGCCGGGATCGCCCATGATGGTCGGGACCCCGTAGCATGGTCGGCATGTCCGACCGTCCCGGGCCGCGCATCGCGGTCGTCATCCCTGCCTTCAACGAGGCCGGGACGGTCGCGGACGTCGTGCGGGTCGCGCAGCAGTTCACACCGGAGATCGTCGTCGCCTCGGACGGCAGCACGGACGACACGGCGGCCGTGGCACGGGCCGCCGGCGCCACGGTGGTGGAACTGCACGAGAACGGGGGCAAGGGCCGGGCGCTGGGAGCGGCCCTCGCGGCGACCGACGCGCCGTATGTCGTGATGCTCGACGCCGACCTGACCGGGCTGACCCCCGCCCACCTGGAGCGCCTGGTACAGCCGGTGCTCGACGGCACCCTGGACATGAGCATCGGCGTGTTCGAGGGCGGCGGCTTCGTGACCGACTGGGGCAACAAGCTCACGCCGCACCTGAGCGGGCAGCGGGCCGCCCGGCGCGAGTGGCTGCTGGCCGTGCCCCACCTGACCGACGAGCGCTGGCCCGAACCGGCGATCACGGCCCACCTGAAGGCCACCGGCGCCCGCTGGGATTACATCGAGCTGCCCAGCGTGGCCCAGGTCGTGAAGGAGAAGAAGCGCGGCTTCTGGAAGGGAGCCGGGGCCCGCACCCGCATGTACGCCCAGCTCCTGACGTACCGCGCCAGACGCAAGTAGGGCGCTAGCGCTGCAGGTCGATGACCGAGCCGTCGGCCGTCTGGTAGCGCACGATGCCCAGGGTCGGGACGAAATACGTGGTCTGGGTGGTCACGCGGCCCTTCACGGTGGTGTCGGTGCGGATCGTCAGGGCGTTGAAGGTGCCGCTGGGGAGCTTCAGGGCGCTCATGCCGGTGACCTTGCTGCGCAGGGTCATGGCCGTGTTCGCACTCGACCAGGCCATGCCGGGATGGAGCGGGCCGGGCGGGTACACCGTGAGTGGCACCGAAAACCACGCCAGGCGGCCCCCGGTGTTCACGCCGCGCAGCCACACGCTGCCGTCCGCCCGAAGTTCCAGCAGATCCTGCGAGTAGGTCGTCCCCCCGTACAGATGGCTGACCGGCGTGACGGTCACGCCCCGGTGCACGACCGCCGGGCCGACGACCTGCATCTCACCGCTGGTGTAGGTCCAGCGGGTGCCGGACTGGTACGGGTAGTATCCGGGCAGCGGGGCCGCCTGAACCCCACCCAGGGCCAGCACGAGCAGCGCCGCGCCCATCCGGTGGCGGGCAGGAAGAGAGGCAGGAGCGGTCATGTCCGCGCGAGTGTAGGTGGAGGGGCGTCACAGCGGTCTGACCGGCCGGCCCGCGTTACTCCTGATCGTGACCGAGTTCGGTGCCGCGCCGCGTGGCCGCGATCACCGCCTTCATGAGACCGCCGCGCACACCGGCGGCTTCCAGCGCTTCCAGACCGGCGATGGTGGTGCCGCCAGGACTGGCGACCTCGTCCTTGAGCAGGCCCGGATGCGCCCGTCGCTGGAGCAGTTCCCCGGTCGACACGAGGAGCTTCGCGGCGAGTTCGTTCGCCAGCGGACGCGGCAGCCCCATGCGGACGCCGCCGTCGGCCAGCGCCTCGGCCACGACCGCCACGTAGGCGGGGCCGCTCGCGCTCATGCCGGTGAAGGCGTTGAACAGGTGCTCGGGCAGTTCGTAGGCGTCCCCGACCGCGCCGAAGAGGTCGCGGGCAAACGCCAGGTCGCCGGCGTCCTGGGCCTCGCGCGGGCCGGTGATGGCCGTCTGGCTGCGCCCGATGGTGGCCGCGAGGTTGGGCATGACCCGCACGACGCGCTGTGTCCCCAGCCGGCGCACGAGCGTGGCCACGCTCACGCCCGCCATGGTGCTGATGTACCCGATGTTCTCGCGGGCGAGCCACTCGCTCACCTCCGGGAACACGCGCGGCTGCAGGGCCACCAGGATGCGTTCGGCGTCCCCCAGGTGGGCCCGCGTGACCGCGCGGGCCCCGGTGCGGGCAGCGATGTCCTCGACCCGTGCCGCGTTGGCGTCCAGCAGGCCGATCTGGGCTGCGGGGATGACTCCACGGGCCGTCACACCCTCCAGCAGGGCCAGCCCAAGCTTCCCGACGCCGACGATCACGAGCTTCATGCCCGGCAGTATAGGGGCGGCCCTGCGCCGCGCCGGGCACGCACAGGCGCCGCTGTGCAGATGTGTCGGGTGTGGCCCGGGAGGCCATCCACGCCGGATCAGTCGGCCGAGACCCCGGGGGGCGTCAGCGGGGCGCCGCCGGCTCCCGTGCCCTCACTCAGGTCGCCGCGGCGCACCATGTCGCAGAACACGCGGGTCAGGACAGGATCGAGGGCGTGCCCGGAGAGCCGCGCCAGTTCGGACAGGCTCTGCTCCTGCGTCCACGAGGGCTTGTAGGTGCGTTCACTGATCAGGGCGTCGTACACGTCCACCACCGAGAACACCCGTGCCAGCAGGGGGATGGCCTCGCCGCGCGTTCCATCGGGGTAGCCGCGCCCGTCCCAGCGTTCGTGGTGGAACCGCACGATTTCGAGTACACCCTCGGGCACCAGATCCTGTTCGCGCAGCAGCGCCTCCCCGATGATGACGTGCTCGTGCATCTCGCGCCGTTCGTGATCGTCCAGGGGGCCGTCCTTGTGCAGGATGGCGTCCGTGATCCCGATCTTGCCGATGTCGTGCAGGTATGCGCCCCAGCGCAGCACCGTGAGCTGATCCGTGCTGAGGTTCAGGCGCAGGCCCAACTGCAGCGCCATGCTCGTCACCCGGTCCGTATGTCCCTTGGTCTCGTAGCTGCGGTATTCGAGCACCCGCCCCAGCACCCGGAAGGTCTGCTCCCGCGTCCGGGACAGCTGCCGCAGGGCCAGCTGCCGCTCCGCCGCCTGCCCCACCTGCTGGGCCAGCACCGCCAGCAGGGTGGGCAGCTGCGCATCGGTACGGGCATCCTCGGGGCCGTTGCCGACCAGCAAGACCCCCGTGACCCGGCCCGTGCCGGCCGCGCGCACCGGCGCGAGCGACAGCCGCCGCTGGGCTGCGCCGAGCAGGGGGTGCGGCGCACTCAGGCTCAGGCCGCCCGCCCGGCCCACGGTGTGCCAGAACGCGGCCACCACGGCCTGCACGGCGCTGGGTGGGGGATGATCGTGGTCGGCCCCGGTGCGCAGGATGCTGCTCAGGATCACGGTGCCGCCGCCGGGGCCATCGTCCGGGCTGGTGCGCACCGCCAGATACGCACCCCACGCGCCGCTGCCTGACGGGGTCAGGTAGTGCAGGCCCTGGGCGGCCACGGCCGACGGAGCGTCCAGATCGACCAGATTCTGGAGCAGACCCAGCACGCTGCGCGGCGCCCGTTCCTCGGGCACGAGGGGCTCCGGCGACGGGGGGCTCCACGCCCCGTGCAGGTGCACCGGGTGGCGGGCGGCCTCCAGCAGCGCGTCGAGCACATGTGGGCGCACGAACCACGGCCGGCGGCTGAGCTGGAAGACCCACGCCCCGCGCCGCAGGCCCTGGGCGGGCAGGGGGACGATCAGCACCGGGGCATGCTCGGCCGGCGTGACAGCGTAGGTGGGGCGCGTATCCCCACCGGCGGCCAGACGCGCGGTCACCTGCCGGCGCAGATCGTCGGTCAGCCAGCCGCCGTAGGCCTCCGGAACCGCGCCGGCGGCATGGGCCATGACCCGGGTTCCCGCCTGCGCATGCAGGAGCCGGGTCGCGGCATACAGGGCGGCCTCCGGCGGCGCGTCGCCCCCGACCACCGACAGCACGGCGCGCTGCAGGTCGGTGCCGCGCAGGGCAGCATGTTCCTTGCGCCGCACCTCGCTGCTCAGGATCGCCTGGCGGCAGACCTGCCCCAGCATCCACGCGGCGCCGTGCACCGCGTCCGGCGCCGCCTCCGGGGCCACGCTCAGGGTGATCTGACCCAGGGGTTCCGCCGCAGAGCCCAGGAGCAGCCGATGACCACCGTCGGGCACCGGGCCGTCGCCGACGATCAGCTGGTACAGACTGACACCGTCGGTCACCTCGACATGGGCGACGCCGCACTCGCGCAGGAGTTCGCCCGCCGCACTCAGGGCGTCTTCAGGGCTCAGATCGGCCCACGCGAGGACGTCCGGGGGGATCGCTACCCGACGGGGCACCGGGACGCTGGGTGCGCCGGCCGGCGCGTCGGCCTGCCACACCAGGTTCAGCCAGTGTCCGTCCGGCCCGGCCGGGTCACGGAGATCGGCCGTCAGCACGGCGTGCGCGGCCACGGTGGCGTCCCCGTGCAGTCGGGTGGGTGGAAGCAGGTGCTGCGGGATGCCCCAGCGGGCGCCGAGCAGCGCCTGCAGGGTCACGCCGCTCAGCCGTGTATACGCGGCCTGCCGGGCGACCGGTGGAGTCGCCGGGTGCAGTTCCAGGTCGCCATCCACCCCCAGCCGCAACCGCACCGGCGTCGCCACGGCCGGAACGACAGCATGGGCACCCGGGTGCGGCCCCTCCGGTGGGTCGCTGCGTCGCTGTGTGCTTTCCGGCTCCACCTCATGCTCGCTGTCCACCGTCCTCGCCTCCCCGGTGCCCGTATCTGACCGCAGTGTACTGGGCACGGCGCGCCGGAACGTGCTCAACCCGACGTCAGCGCAGCTGGCTGATCGCGTACTCCCCCATCGTGCGGGGGATATTGACACCGGTCGTGGAGACCGAGTTCTTGAATTCCATGGTGTGGTTGATCTCGATGATGGTCAGACCGCCCCACGCATTGCTGGCGTGCGGATCCTCCACGAGGTCGATGGCGACGATCTGGCCCTGTACCGCCGTCGCGGCCCGCACCGCCAGGTCAGCGATCTCGGGCGTGACCGGGCAGTTGCTGGCCGTCGCGCCGCGCGCCGTGTTGGTGATCCAGTGTGCACTGGTGCGGTAGATCGCGCCGATGCACACGCCCCCGACCACGAACGCACGGATGTCACGCTGCGGCTTGTCGACCAGCGCCTGCACGTAGAAGACTCCATGTGCGGGGCCACCGAGCACCTCCTTGTGCTCGATGACCGCCTCGGCGGCGGCGCGGTCGTTCAGGCGGCTGACCATCCGGCCCCACGATCCCACGGTGGGCTTCAGGACGATGGGATAGCCCATCTCCTCGATCAGCTCCAGGGCCGTGTCGCCGTCGAAGGCCACCCCGGTGCGGGGCGTGGGCAGTCCGGCCGAGTGCAGCGCCGCGTTCGTGGCGAGCTTGTCACCGCACAGCTCGATGACGTGCGCCGGATTGATGACCTGGACGCCGAAGCCCTCCAGGGCGCGGGTGACCGCGTGCCCGCGCGTCTGGCTCACGCAGCGCTCGAGGGCGACGCTCCACGGCACCTGCGCGGCTCCGTGGTCATCGAAGGTCAGCTTCAGCTGCGGGACGTACACCTTGTCGTAGGGCACGCCCAGCCCGTCGAGGGCCTCGAAGAGCATCTTCTCGTCGGGGCGGATGCGGTCATACAGGACGGCAAGTTCAGCCATGGTGGGTTCCGGGGAGGGGTGCTCTACACCCAGCGGTCAGCCGGACGTCGCCCGGACTGACCGCTGGGTGCCGGCCACTTACTCGCCCCAGTCCTCCGCCTCGTTGGGCGCGGCTTCCAGGCGGGGCGGGTCGATGGACACGACCTCGTATTCCACACCGGTTTCATCGTCGATGACGAGTTCGCCCAGCTCGGGGTTGGTCAGTTCGATGGTCGCACCGGTTTCAGGGTTTTCAAATTGAATGACAGACATGGTTACTCCTTGCGTTTGATACGCTAGCCGCTCTGAATCCTGTCGCGTGAAATCAGCTAGACAGCTGCGTCGCTGTCCGGAGCAAATTCGAGTTCGATCCTCGCCTGACAGTGTGGACACGGCACGATGCTGACCTCGACCCCGTCCGAACTCTGCACCACGGGGGCCGCGGCCACGAGGTCTTCGGTGACCTCGAACTCCTCGCCGCAGTTCGGGCAGGTCGTCAGCACGCCCAGCAGCTCCAGCTCGAAGTCCTCGCCGCCGGCGTTACGGGTCACCTCCATCTCCGCGTTGCAGGAATCGCACACGATCACGTCCCCGACCTCCAGCCCCGCCCGGTCGTCATCGGTCAGTTCCAGCACCTCGAAGCACACGGGGCATTCCACTTCCAGCGTCGCCATGCGCTCAGTTTAGAGCAGTCGTCCGAATTCCAGCGTCAGACACAGACCGCCTGACGCTTCCATTCTCCCGACTGCTCGGCACCATTCACCCGCTCCACCCGTTCAACAGAACACATGTCTGTTGACACCTGATCTAGGTGGGTTTCTCGCCGGGAAAGCGGCCGTGCTTCTTGAAGAAGGCCAGGATGCTGCCCTCGGCCAGCGCCTCACGCAGGAATTCCGGCGGCGGCGGGAGCTGCACCGTGCCGCCTGGGTGGGTCAGCACGCCGGAGTTCACGTCCAGCGACACCTGATCGCCGTCGTTCAGCAGGCCGGTCAGGTCGTATTCGAAGGCCGGGATGCCCAGGTTCAGCAGGTTGCGGTAGTGGATGCGGGCAAAGCTGGGGGCCACGATCCCGCCGATTCGCAGCTTCTTCAGGGCAGCCGGGGCGTACTCGCGGCTGGAGCCCAGGCCCCAGTTGCGCCCGCCGATCAGCACGTCGCCGGGCTGCACCTGGGCGGCAAATTCCGGGCGGATGTAATGGAAGGCGAACGTCTGAAAGACATCCTCGCCCGCCATGAACGGCGCGAACTTGCCGGGCAGGATGTCGTCGGTATTTACACTGTCGCCAAATTTCCAGATTCTGGGCATGGAACGTCCTCTCAGGTTCCAGGGTAGACCGGGACGCGGGCCACTCCGCACAGGCGTCTGTTCAAGGCGTCCCAGTCCGGCGTCACAGCTCCCGGATGGCGTCGATACGATCGCGCTGGCGGTGGAGCTGCCGCTCGTAGACCTGACGGCCCAGATCGAGGAACAGGTACACTTCCGGATCCTCGTTGCGGTAGTAGACCTGGGTTCCGTCCTTCCGGAACGCGACGAAGTGCTGGGTGTGCAGCACCTTGAGGTGCTGGCTGATGGTGGCCTGCTCACCGCCCGTGAGCTCCTGAAGCTGGGTCACCGTTTTTTCCCCGTCTCGCAGGGCGTCGAGGATGGCCAGACGCAGGGGGTGGCTGAGGGCCTTGAACAGCGTGGCCTTGTAGACGTGGATGCCCTGCTTCACACGGGCAGTGTACCCGAGGCCCATGTGGGAACCGCGGCCTGGCCGACTCCCACCGCGGCAGGAGGCCTCCGCCGGGGGCACACCCTTCACCCCAGGCCATGTGAGAACATTGTTATATTCGAATATTAAGTTAGAGACATGACCGGGCGTGACGCGTGTCCTGCACCCACCCGGAAAGGAGCGTTCCATGACTGCAAGCAAGACTGATCGCCTCGACACTGCCCTCAGTGCCTTGCGCCGCGCCATGCCCGACGTGCGCGGTGCCCTCGTCGCCACGTCCGACGGGCTGCCGATCGCCAAGTCCTTCAGCGACAACACCGACGCCTCGCGCGTGGCGGCCATGGCGGCCACGGCCAACGGCCTCGGCAAGCGGATCAGCGACACGCTCGGCACCGGGACGCTCAGCGAGATGAGTGTGGCGGGTCACTCCGGACAGGTGTTCTTCTACACCGCCGGCGCCCGGGCCGTCCTCGCCGTCGTGACGCCACCGGACGCCAACCTCGGCCTGCTGCACATGGAAGCGCGCGAGACCGCGCAGGCCGTCGCCGCCATCCTGTAATTCCCCACGCGTCCCCAGGAGTGACCATGACCCACCAGTACCGTCCCCATGTCGGAGATTTCAGCAACATCGTCTGCTTCAAGGCCGTCATCACCGGCGTCGAGGACACGCTCGGCACCGACGGAGCCGCCGTGGTGTTCATCCGTGCCGGGCGCGTGCGCGGCCACAGCCTCGCCCGGGAACTCGGCGTCTCCCACACGGCGCTGCCCACCCCGGAACTCGCGCCTCTGCTCAACACCGCCCTGGGCGCCAGCGGCACCCGGCTGTGTGCCGTGACGCGTTCGTATGAAGACGCTGGCCGGATCATCATCGAGACGCGGGAAACCGTGTGCAGTGCCGGCGAACCCCAGGGCAGCCCGCGCGAGTGCACGTTCACGCTCGGTGCCGTGTGGGGAGCGCTGGAGGAGATCACCGGGCGCAGCTACCTCGGCCGGCACATCGCCAGCGTCCTGCGCGGCAGCGACACCGACACCTTCGAGTTCACTCCACTCGACTGACAGCAGGTGTCAGGGGGAGTGAGGGGCATCGGTTCCGCCCCGGGGCGAACCTGAACACCGCTGTGAGTTGCCTCCCGCCGGTTCCGGAACGTGGACGTTCCGGGGCCGTGTGCCGTCAGTCACCGGCTCGCCCTGCGGGTTTCCGCAGCGTCACCACGCCGCCGAACGAGCCCGGCCAGTCCAGGAAGGCCCGTACCGCGTCGGCCTGCGCGGGCGTGCAGCCGAGCAGCACCTTGACCTCCGCATCGCGCTTCACGGCGTCCACGGTCGCCACGATGCCCGTCACGTCCCGCGCGCCGGGCCGACCCACGAACACGTCGATGTCGGCCCCGTCGCTGGAGCGGGTGCCGCGCAGGCAGCCGTAGTCGAGCGGGTACGTGCTGTCCGGATAGCGCGGGTGCGGGCTGCCCGCCGGGCGTTCCACGACGACCTCCGAGGCGGCCACCAGCGCGTCGAGGACGTTCCAGAAGGGTTCGCCGTCGCTCACGCGCCCACTGCCGCGTGCCCCACGTCCGACGGAAGCGCGATCCGGCCCATGACCGCGGTCGCGGCGGCCACGGCGGGCGACGCCAGATAGATCCGCGCGTCCTTGTCGCCCATGCGGCCGATGAAGTTGCGGTTGCTGGTGCTCACGCAGACCTCGCCCGGCGCGAGCACGCCCTGATGGCGGCCCATGCACGGCCCGCAGCCCGGCGTGCCCAGCACCGCCCCGGCCCGCTGGAGGGTCAGCAGCGTGCCGTCCGCCATGGCCTGTTCCATGACCTCGGAGCTGGCGGGGATGACCAGCAGGCGGGTGCCGGGGGCCACCTTCTGGCCGCGCAGCACGGCGGCGGCGGCGTGCAGATCTTCGATGCGCCCGTTGGTGCAGGTGCCGATGAATACCTGATCGATGGGGGTGTCCCGCAGCTGGTCGCGCAGCTCGGCCACGTCGTAGACGTTGTCGACCTCGTTCGGGGCGGACATGCGGGGGTTCAGGGCCGACAGGTCGATCTCGACGGTCTGCACGTAGGTCGCGCCGTCGTCGGGGTAGACCCAGTCCGGCACGTCGTAGCCGTAGCCGGTCAGGATCTCGCCACCGGGCACGACCAGTCCGGCCTTCGCCCCGGCCTCGACGCACAGGTTCGCCAGGGTCATGCGCTCGCCACGGGTGAAGCGGTCAGCGGCGTGCATCTCGATGCTCTGGTAGGTCGCGCCGTCCGCGCCGAGCACGCGGATCATCTCCAGCGCCACATCCTTCGCGGTCACCCCAGGGCGCAGGTCGCCGGTAAAGCTGACCTTGACGCTCTCCGGAACCCTGAGCCACGTCTTGCCGCTCGCGGCGGCCAGGGCGATGTCGGTCGCGCCCATGCCGGTGCCGAAGGCCGCCACCGCGCCGTAGGTCGTCGAGTGGCTGTCGCTGCCCAGCACGATCCAGCCGGGACGGGCCAGCCCCTCCTCCATCAGCACCTGGTGGCAGATGCCGCGCCCCACGTCGAACAGGCGCACGCCCGTCTGCGCGGCGTACTCGCGGGCCTCCTTCTGCGCCTGGGCGACGCTGACGGTCGACGCCGGGGCCACGTGGTCGATGACGATGCTGACGCGCTCGGGGAACTTCGGCAGCGCGTCCAGATCCCTCTGCATGCGCTCGATGAAGCTCTGCGCGATGGAATCCACGACCATGACCTGATCCACCTCGACCACCGCGAGGTCACCGGCATACACGGCGCGGTCGCCCCGCCGCGAGAGGATCTTCTCCGCCATCGTCTGCGGGCGGTTCGCTGCTTCGCTCATGCCCGGTATTCTGCGCGATCACCACGGGCGCGGCGTGAGCTTGACTGGAATTCGTGGCGCCGCGCCTGCCGATTGACAGGTCAGTCCGGGAGGTCGAACAGCGACGGCATGGCCGTAGGCACCCGGAAGCGGGACGTGTCCAGCGGTGAGGCGTGCCCGCGCATCCCGGCCTGTCGCACCGCGGCCCGGAACAGCGCACGGAGCTGCTCGGCATACGGCCCGGTGCCGGTCATGCGCTGCCCGAAGCGGGGGTCGTCGAGTTCGCCGCCCCGCACTTCACGGATGAGCGCCTCCACGCGGGCGCGGCGCTGCGGCTGCTCGCGCGTCAGCCAGTCCATGAACAGGTCGGCGGTCACGCCGGGAAAGTGCACGACGTTGTACCCGGCGCTGACCGCTCCGGCACGGGCGGCCTCGCGGACGATGCGCGGCAGTTCCTCGTCGTTCAGGCCAGGGATGACCGGGCCGACCATCACGCTGACCGGCACGCCGGCCTCCGTGAGCCGGGCCACCGCGTCCAGCCGGGCCTGAGCCGTACTGGTGCGGGGCTCCATGCTGCGGCGCAGCGCTTCGTCCAGCGTGGTGATGCTCAGGGCCACCCGCACGAGGTTCCGGCGGGCGAGTTCGGCGAGCACGTCCAGATCGCGGGTGATCAGCGCGTTCTTGGTGATCAGCGACACGGGGTTGCGGTGGTCGAGCAGCACCTCCAGACACGCGCGGGTCAGGCGGTAGTGCCGCTCGGCCGGCTGGTAGATGTCGGTCACGCCGCTCATGGCGATGACCTGCGGTGTCCACCTGCGGGCCGCCAGTTCCTTGCGCAACAGCGGGGCAGCCTCCAGCTTCACCATGATCTTGGACTCGAAGTCCAGGCCCGCGCTCAGGCCCAGGAATTCATGGGTGGGCCGGGCATAGCAGTACGCGCAGCCGTGCTCGCAGCCCCGGTACGGATTGATGCTGGCGCGGTACGGAATGTCCGGCGAGGTGTTCGTGGCGATGATGGTGCGGGCGTGGTCGCGGAAGAACTGCGTGCGGGGCGCGTGCTCCCGCAGTTCGAAGCCCTCCTCGGCCGTGTCGTGCGGGTCGTACGACAGGCGCTCGAACCGCACCGGCACGTTGAACGCCGCGCCCCGACCCCGCACGCTGGGAAAGGTGGCACGCGGCTCGGTCATACGTCAGTGTACAGAATATTGACCGCAGATTCTATCAGGGACGTACTCAACCGTGGCCAGATCCTCGTGCTCGAGCGCTCCTAGACGGCCAGGCCCTGCGCGTGGGCCGACACCTCACGCGGCTCATACTGACCGGGCGGCAGGTCGATGGCGGGGGCGTTGGCCTCGAAGGAATCCGTCCAGCCGACGTCGTCCAGCGCCTTCTTCCACGCGCCGATGCTCTCGTTGCGGTAGATCTGATACGCGGCCATGCCGACCTCGGGGCCGCCCCGCGCGATCACGCTCTCCACCCACGCCCACTTGGCGGACACGTTGCGGAGTTCGGCGGTGGTGCGCAGTTCCTTCTGGATGCGCTTCATGCGTTTCTCGATCACCTGCACGCCGGCGAAGGGATCGGCGAAGTGCGGCGTGTGCCGCTTGGGTACGAAGGGACTGATGCCCAGCGCGATCCGGTTGATGGCCGCGAGTTCCTTCGTGAACGAGATCAGTTCAGTGATGTCGTCGTCGTTCTCCGGCCCCAGGCCGATCATCATGTAGACCTTGATGCCCTTGAAGCCCAGGTCACGCGAGATGTGCGCGGTCTTGGTGAGATCCTCGGTGGTGATCCCCTTCTTGAGCCAGCGGCGCAGGCGTTCGCTGGGCGCGTCGGAGGCGACCGTGAAGGTGCGCAGGCCGCCGGCCTTGAGGATCTCGGCCAGTTCCGCATCGACGGTATCGGCGCGGATGCTGCTCACACCGAGCTTGATCCCCCGGTCGGTCAGCGTGCGGCCCACGAACTTGGTATGGGGAAAGTCCGACAGGGCCGCGCCGACCAGACCGACCTTGGTGGCCCAGTCGGGAATCACGTCCAGCAGTTCCTGGGCCTGGTTGTTGCGGTTGGGGCCGTACATGGTGCGGGCCAGGCAGAAGGTGCAGGGCCGCGGGCAGCCGCGCTGAGCCTCGACCAGGAACATGTTGCTCAGTTCCGAGTGCGGCGTGACGATCTGCGAGTATGCCGGCAGCAGTTCCTTGGGCGCGGTCGCCCATGTCGGCTCGTGGCTGTGCCGCGCCGGCAGGAAGATGCCGGGCATTCCGTCGATCAGGTCGTAGAAGTCCTCGCGGCTGGCGGCCTCGCGCAGGGCTTCACTGACCACCGGCACGATCTGCTCGCCGTCGCCGATCACGATCACGTCGGCGAAGGGCGTCAGCGGGTAGGGATTGCTGCTCGTGAGGGGCCCGCCGATCATGACCACGGCGTCCGAATCGTCGCGTTCCTCGCGCAGGGGGCGCAGGCCGGCCACGTCCAGCGTCCGGATGATGTTCGTCAGGTCGAGTTCGAACGACACGCTGATGGCAAACAGCTGGCAGTCCCCGGCATCCCGGCCGCTCTCCACGGTGGGCAGGGCCTGCCCGGTCTTCTCGAAGGCGTCCACATCGTCGGGCAGGAAGGCACGCTCGCACGCGACGCCCTCCTCGTTGTTGAACATGCGGTAGATGACCTGATAACCCAGCGACGCCATGCCGACCGAATAGCGGTTCGGGAAGGCCAGGGTCACGCGGATCGGGGCCTGCTTGAACATCGTGCCGGTTTCCGCGTCCAGCAGGGGTTTCAGTGTGTTGCGCCAGTAGCTCAAAAGTCCTCCGGGCGGGCGCCCGGGGACTCCAGTGTCAGGGAGAGGCCACGCGCGTCACAGCCACGCAGTGTACCAGACGTGGGGATGACGACTGAAGCGCCCGTCACGTCGCCTTTGAGGGGGGTGCGGGATCAGGCCCGCCGGCCCGGTCACCCGTCGCGCCCCTCGCCGCGACCCGAGCCGCTGGGGTACAGCCAGCGCAGGAAGACCAGGAACAGGCCGATCACCGTGGCCGTGCTGGTCGTCAGGAACGCGATGATGATGGTCGGGTCGAGGCGGAACGGCTGCCCGAACAGCGTGCCGAAGCCCTGGCCCAGGGTCAGGGTCACATCCGCCACCAGCCACAGGACGGACACGCCGAACACGCTCAGGCCGATCAGGAGCCGCAGCAGCCGCTGGTCGACGAGTTCGCGGTAGCGCAGCTCGCGGGTGCGCGTATCGAGATCGGCGTTGCGGCGCTCGGCCGCCGCGCCCTGAATGATGGCGCGGGCGATGGGGGACGCGCCGGCGTCCTGGGGGGGCACGGCGCTGACGACTGGTGGGAGCGGCACAGCTGGATCTGGCACGGTGGCGTCAGGCACTGCGGTCTCAGGCATCGCGCCCTCAGGCACTGCGGGCAAGGCCCGTGTAGTACTCGCGGGTGATCTCGTTGGGGATCAGGTCGCCGGTCTGGCCGTAGACCTGCGACCACGGACTGCCCCGCGAGTGGGTCAGGCGCGACAGTTCCACGCCGTCCATGCTGCCGTAGGCGTTCCACACCGAGCGGATGACCTCCATGACCTCGGGGTCGCCGGTCACGTCGGGTTCGCCGGGGGACACCGGCAGCGGCGCGTCGATCGGCCGCGTGCCGCGTTCGCCCCAGTGCTGCCACAGGCGCCGCACGACCGGGCCGTTGCGCCATGCATGCACGGTGTTGTACATCAGCGGCCGCCCCAGCAGGGCCAGGGTGAAGCCGTGGGCAATGAAGACCAGCTTGTGCACCTGCATCTGGGTGAGCTGCCGGCCCTCGGCACGGGCACAGTCCAGCAGGGAATTCGCCACGACCTCGGCGGCGTACCCGGTGCGGTGCGGATCGTCGATGGCGGTGGTCATGGCAGCGTTCCTCCTTCCGGCCCGGCGGGCCACGTTCTGTCCCCAGCGTAACACGCCGGAGCGTCGGCGGTCAGGTCACGGGCTCCTCCACAGAGCCCAGGAAGGCGTGCGTGCGGTAGCCGAAGGTGACCGAGTCGCGTAGGGCATAGATGTCGAACACGTCGTCCAGGGCGCGGGTCATGGCCGGATAGCCCGCGTCGTCCGGGCCGGGCAGGTAGCTCACGCTGGCCGCCAGGGCGTGCAGGCGCTCGCGCGTCAGGGTGACCTCGTGCGTGAACTCGCGGCGCTCGAAGCCGCCGGGCAGCAGGGCGGGCAGGCGGTCTTCCGGCACACGGGTCGCCACGTCCGGCGTGCCCGCGGCGAGGAACGGGCGGATGGCCTCGCCATAGGCGCGGTTGAAGGGCCGCTCCACGCCCCGCCAGTCGTTCCACACCAGCAGCACCCTCCCGCCGGGGCGCAGCACCCGCCGGAATTCGGCCACGGTCGGTTCCGGATCGAACCAGTGCGCCGCCTGCGCCGCCGTGATCAGCCCCACCGCCGCGTCGGCCAGCCCTGTGGCCTCGGAGGTGCCGCCGTGAACCGTCAGCCGACCCGCCTGAACGGCGTCGGCCAGGGCGGTCAGGAGCTGCGCCCGCATGTCCGGGTTCGGTTCCACGGCCTGCACGGTCGCGCCGCTCGCCAGGAGCAGCCGCGTGAACAGGCCGGTGCCTGCTCCGATGTCGGCCACGGGGGCGTCCAGCAGACCAGCCTCCTCGAGCCAGGTTCCAAGATCCTCGGGATAGCCGGGCCGGGCTGCCGCATACACCCCGGCCCGGCCGTCGAAGCGGGCGGGATGGTCGGCGGCGGGCCCGGCTGGTGCGGCGGCCGGCGCAGCGCTGACCGGGGCGGCGTGTTCCGGCGGGCGGCCCTGGGCTGTGCTCTGTGCAGGGCCGCCCGCCGGGGCGGGCACCGCGAAGGCAGTCGCGGCGGTGTCCAGCCGGACGCCGGACGGCACGCCGGGGGTGGCGATCCGCGCGGCGGGCCGCCACGCGCTGGCCACGAAGTACACCAGCCCCGAGAGCACCCCGGTGACGATCAGGAACCACAGCAGGCGGGACAGGACGGCGGCCGTGCCCACCACGAAGGCCCCCACACCGACCATCACCTGACCCAGCAACCACAACAGGGCCAGCGCCACCACGGCGAGCAGGATCACCCCGAGCAGGGCCAGGATCACGCGAGACATGCGCGGAGCATAGAGCACGTGAGAATGGGGGGCACAGCAGGGATCGGCGGGGCGCACCGGCCCGTACGCTGTGGTCGTGAGAAGCATCGACACGGAACTTCTGGTGGTGGGCGGTGGGGTCGCCGGGGCCTACGCCGCCCTGACCGCCCGATCCTTTGGCGCTGACGTGGTGCTGGTCAGTAAGGTCGCCCTGTACGGCGGCTCGACGCGCTGGGCACAGGGCGGCATCGCCGCGCCGGCCCAGCCGGCGGATCAGGAGGCCCACGCGCAGGACACCGTGCGGGCCGGCCGGGGCCTGTGCGAGCCGGCGACGGTGCAGGCCTTCGTGGCCGAGGCCCAGGCCCACGTGGAGCAGCTGCGCGACCTCGGCGTGCATTTCTCGCCCGCCCTGACGCTGGAGGGAGGGCACACTCGCCCCCGCATCCGCCACACCGGGGACGCGACGGGCGCGGCCATCAGCGCGGCCCTGACGCGGGCGCTGCGGGCTGCCGAGGGGCCGATGCTGCGGCTGCTGGACGGCACCCACGTGAAGAACCTGCGCGTGAGTGCCGACGTCGGCAGCGTGGTCGGCGCGGATGTGCTCGGGACGCAGGGGCCGGTCACCATCCGGGCCGGAGGGGTGTTGCTCGCCAGCGGGGGCTTTGGCCGGCTGTACCCGGTGACCACCGCGCCGCCCGAGGGCACCGGGGACGGCCTGGCCCTGGCCTACCGCGCCGGCGCGGCCCTGCGTGACCTGGAATTCGTGCAGTTCCACCCGACCGCCGTGGTGCGCGGCGGCGCGGCCTATCTGGTCACCGAGGCGGCGCGGGGCGAGGGCGGCGTGCTCGTGAACGCCCACGGCGAGCGCTTCATGCCGCGCTACGACGCCCTGGCGGAACTGGCCCCGCGCGATGTGGTGGCCCGCGCCATCGCCGCCGAGATCGCGGCCACCGGCGGGGTGAGCCTGGATCTGCGGCATCTCGGGGCGGCATTCGTGCACGCCCGCTTCCCGACCATCGCCGAGACGCTGAGGCCACTGGGTCTGGAGCTGGGCCGTGACCTGATCCCGGTGCAGCCCGCCGTGCACTACACCATGGGCGGCGTCCTGACCGACGCCGCCGGGCGCACCACCGTGGCGGGCCTGTACGCGGCGGGTGAGGTGGCGTCGAGCGGCCTGCACGGCGCGAACCGCCTGGCGAGCAACAGCCTGTCGGAGGGACTGGTGTTCGGGGCCCGCGCGGCCCGCGCCGCCCTGGCCGAGGGCCGGCTGCCACTGTCGGACGGTGTGTCCTGCCCCGCGCCCGGTGCCGACCCGGCCGGGTTGCCGGCCCTGCGTGACGTACTGGCCGGAGCCGCCGGACTGCGGCGCAGCGGCGAGGCATTGAGCCGGGCGGTGTCGCAGTGGCCGGGGCACGAACCCAACGCCCAGGGCACCGAACGCCCGCAGCTGGAGGCCGCGAACCTACGCCTGCTGGGCGGCCTGATGCTGCGCGGGGCGCTGGCCCGCCGGGAGTCACGCGGCGGCCACTTCCGCACCGACTTCCCGCAGGAGGGCTTCCCGCACCAGGGCGTGCCGGGAGAGAGCACACCCGTGCACACGGTGCAGCGTCTGGCCACGGGCGGCGAGCCGGAGCACGTGCCGGTGGGAACCGCCGTGCTAGGGTTCGGCGCGTGACGGCACACGTGACCCTCATGAACCCGCCCATGTCCGGAGTACGGCCATGCTGAGCCTCGACGACCGCCTGCGCGCGGCACTGGCAGAGGACATCGGGCGGGGGGACGCCACAACGCTGGCGACCATTCCCGCCACGCAACGCGCCCATGCCGAAGTTCTGCTCAAGGAACGCGGTGTCGTGAGCGGCCTGGAGGTGGCGTCCCGCGTGTTCGCGCTGGTTGATCCGGCCGTGACGGTCGAGTGGACGACCGATGACGGCGCAGCGCGGAACCGTGGCCCCATCGGCACGGTCACAGGCCCGGCCCGCAGTCTGCTCACCGGGGAGCGCCTCGCGCTGAACCTGCTGCAGCGCCTGAGCGGCGTGGCGACCCACACGCGGCGGCACGTGGACGCGCTCGGGGGCGGCCACACCCGGCTGCTCGACACCCGCAAGACCACCCCGCTGTGGCGCGATCTGGAGAAGGCGGCCGTGCGTCACGGCGGCGGCGTGAACCACCGCGCCGGCCTCGACGACGGCATCCTGATCAAGGACAACCATGTGGCGGCGGCCGGGAGCATCCGCGAGGCCATCGCCCGTGCCCGCGACCACTCGTACCTGCTCAAGATCGAGTGCGAGGTGCCGGATCTGGCCGGGCTGGAGGAGGCCCTGCACGCCGGGGCCGACCGCGTGCTGCTGGACAACATGGACGATGACCTGCTGACCCAAGCCGTGCGGGTGCGCGACCGGCTCGCCCCGCACGTGACCCTGGAGGCCAGCGGCAACATGACCGTGGAACGCCTGCCCCGCGTCGCAGCCAGCGGCGTGGACTACGTGAGCGCCGGAGCCCTGACGCATTCGGCCCCGGCGCTCGACATCAGCCTGAACTTCATTCCCATGCCCGAGGATCTGCGATGACCCACACCCCGCAAGCTGTGACCGAGCCCACGCCCGTCGTCCCGCGCCCCCAGGTGCCGCACCGTGACCTGCTTCAGCTGGAGGTGCTGCCGGACGAGGCGCAGATCCGCGCCGACATCGAGCGGCTGCGCCGGGAGCGCAACGCCGTGATCATCGCGCACAACTACCAGCGGCCCGAGGTTCAGGGCATCGCAGACTTCGTGGGCGACTCGCTGGGGCTGTCGCGCCAGGCAGCCCGCACCGACGCCGACGTGATCGTGTTCGCCGGGGTGCATTTCATGGCCGAGACCGCCGCGATCCTGAGCCCCGACAAGACCGTGCTGCTGCCGGATCTGCGGGCGGGGTGCTCGCTGGCCGACACCGTGACGGCGCAGGGCATCCGCGACTGGAAGGCGAGGAACCCCGGCGGGCTGGTCGTGACCTACGTGAACACCACCGCCGACGTGAAGGCCGAGAGCGACTACTGCTGCACCAGCGGCAACGCCGTGCAGATCGTGGCGAGCCTGCCGGCGGACGTGCCGGTGCTCTTCGCGCCCGACCGCTTCCTGGCCGCCCACGTGATCCGCGAGACCGGCCGCGCCATGGACGTCTGGGACGGCGCGTGCCACGTCCACGAGGCGATCCGCCCGGAGGACGTGCAGGGCCAGCAGCTCGCGCACCCAGACGCGGAGCTGCTGATCCACCCCGAGTGCGGATGCTCCAGCCGGGTACTGGGGGCGCTGCCCGACCTGAAGCTCTACTCCACCGAGGGCATGATCCACCGCGCCAGGGCCAGCTCCGCACAGGAATTCATCGTCGTGACCGAGACCGGCATGGTCACGCGCCTGGAGAACGACGTGCCCGGCAAGACCTTCATTCCGGTCAGCCGCACGGCGTGCTGCGAGTACATGAAGATGATCACGCTGGAGAACATCCGCGACGCCCTGCTGAACCTGGAACCGCGCGTGACGGTTCCGGCCGACATCCGCGAGCGGGCACTGGTGCCGATCGAACGGATGCTGGCGATCGGGTAATACGGACTCCGATTGAATCCCGTTGAACACGGGATAACATCCGACCGGGGTGAGAAGGAGAACGGACGGACTCCGGGAACGAACCGGATGTCCGTCCATCTCCCGGAGTCCGTATAAGGCGCGAGACAGCCGAAGGGGGCGGAGATTGCCTCTCCGCCCCCCCGCTGTTCCGGCTGGATCAGCCCATGTTCTCGATGATCTTGTTCGCGAACTCGCTGGTCTTGACCTCGTGGGCACCTTCCATGCTGCGGGCGAAGTCGTAGGTCACGAACTTCTGCTGGATGGTGGCGTCCAGCGACTTCAGGATCAGGTCGGCGGCTTCCGTCCAGCCCATGTAGCGCAGCATCATCTCGCCCGAGAGGATCACGGACGAGGGGTTGATGACGTCCTTGCCGGCGTACTTCGGCGCGGTGCCGTGGGTCGCCTCGAAGATGGCGTGGCCGCTCACGTAGTTGATGTTCGCGCCGGGCGCGATGCCAATCCCGCCGACCTGCGCGGCGAGCGCATCCGAGACGTAGTCGCCGTTCAGGTTCAGGGTGGCGATCACGTCATAGTCGGTGGGACGGGTCAGGATCTGCTGCAGGAAGTTGTCGGCGATCACGTCCTTGATGACGATGCCGTTCGGGAGCTGGCACCACGGGCCGCCGTCGATCTCGACCGCGCCGAACTCACGCTTGGCCAGGTCGTAGCCCCAGTCGCGGAAGCCGCCCTCCGTGAACTTCATGATGTTGCCCTTGTGCACGAGCGACACACTCTTGCGGCCGTTGTCCAGCGCGAACTGGATGGCGGCGCGCACCAGGCGTTCGGTGCCCTCCTGACTCACGGGCTTCACGCCGAAGGAGCTGCTGTCGGGGAAGCGGATCTTGGTCACGCCCATCTCGCCCACCAGGAAGTCGCGCATCCTCGCGGCCTCGGGCGTGCCGGCCCTGTACTCGATCCCGGCGTAGATGTCCTCGGTGTTCTCGCGGAAGATGACCATGTCCACGTCCTGCGGGCGCTTGACCGGGCTGGGCACGCCCTGGAAGTACTGCACGGGGCGCACGCAGGCATACAGGTCGAGTTCCTGGCGCAGCGCCACGTTGATGCTGCGGATCCCGCCGCCAACCGGCGTGGTCAGCGGGCCCTTGATGCCGAACAGGTACTCGCGGAACGCGGTCAGGGTCTCCTCGGGCAGCCACTGGCCCTCGCCGTAGACCTGCACGGACTTCTCGCCGGCGTAGACCTCCAGCCACTCGATCTGGCGCTGCCCACCGTAGGCCTTGGCCACCGCCGCGTCGATGACGCGCACAGACGCGTTCCAGATGTCCGGGCCGGTGCCGTCGCCTTCCACGAAGGGAATGATGGGACGGTCAGGCACGGTGAGCTTGCCGGACTGCATGCTGATCTTCTCGCCCTGTGCGGGCACCTTGATGTGGGTCGTCATGTCGGGGCCCACTGTATCGCTTCAGAACATGAGGCGGCACGTAAGTGTCCATGTGACCTTAACGGCATCGCCGGAGGGGCGGTACCGGCACATGAGTGCTGCCCAAAGACTCCACGGAGCCTTGATGGACGCGCACTGACATTCGGCTCATGTCCCCGGGCAGCGGGCGGTGCACGCTGGACTCACCCATTTCCGGGAATTCAATTCAGGAGGACTCGACTGATGAGTGACAAGAGCACCGCTGGAAACATGCTGGACGCCGCCAAGGCCAAGGTCAACGAGGCCGCCGACCGTGCCCGCGAGGCCGGACACAACGTGGCCCATGCCGTGACCGGGGACACCAAGCATAAGGCCGAGGCCCTGGAAGACCGCGCCAAGGCCGAGGTGCACAACCGCGAGGCCAACGCCGAGTACAGCGAGGGCAAGCGCGAGGCCAAAGACGGCGACGGCCATTAAGGTCTGAGTCTCAACCTCCCCTGACCGGCCCGGCACGCCCTGTGCGCGGGCCGGTTTTTCATGCCACGTCGCCGGGAACTGCGTACACTACCGCCCATGACCTCCACCCCCCGGCGCCGGTCGCGCCGTGACGAGCACCGCGTGGGCAGCGCGGGAGCGCGGGTGACGCTGCGCAACACCGTGGCCGCCTACGCCTTCATGCTGCCGTTCCTGATCCTGCTGATGATGTTCCACACCTGGCCGGTGTTCTTCGGCACGTACCTGGGCTTCACGAAATACAACATCATCAGTCCGCCCGAGTGGGTGGGCCTCGACAACTTCCGGTCGCTGGCCCAAGACGAGCAGTTCTGGAGCGGTCTGCGCAACTCGCTGAAGTACATCCTGGTCGTGCCGGTCATCCAGGTGATCAGCATCCTGGTGGCGCTGCTGGTCAACCGCCCCCTCAAGGGCGTCACCTTCTTCCGCACGGCGTACTACGTGCCGGCCATCACCAGTTTCGCGGTGGCCGGCCTGATGTGGAACTGGATGTACCAGCAGGGCGGCCCGGTCAATGCGGTGCTGATGTCGCTGGGCCTGATGCGCGAGGATCGAGGCCTGCTGAACAATCCGGCGACCGCGCTGCTGGCCGTCATGTTCGTGACGCTGTGGAAGGGCATCGGCTACTACATGGTGCTGTATCTGGCCGGCCTCCAGAATGTCAGCCAGGAACTCGACGACGCCGCCACCATCGACGGCGCGACGCGCTGGCAGGTCTTCTGGAACGTGACCATTCCGGGCCTGCGCCCGACCATCCTGGTGTGCAGCCTGCTGTCCACCATCAGCGCCATCAAGGTGTTCGAGGAGATCTACGTCATGACCCAGGGCGGCCCGGCGGGCAGCACGTATTCGGCGCTGTTCTATACGTATTCCAAGGCCTTCCAGGACTTCCAGTACGGCCTGGCCGCTGCCGGAGGCATCATCATCGCAGTGATCAGCATCCTGTTCGGCCTGATCAACTTCCGGATCACCCGTGGGGGCAAGGTCGATGGCTGACGCGACCCTCTCCGCCGCCCCGGTGACCACCGACGCCTACGCGGCCGCCGCCGCGCAGCTCAAGGCCCGCCGCCGCCGCCGCGAACGTGCGGTCAACACCCTGGCCTACGCCGTGCTGATCGTGATCGCGCTGATCATGCTGTATCCCTTCTACTGGACACTGATCACGTCGCTGGAATCGACCGGGAACATCTACGAGGCCAAGATCCTGCCCGCCGCCGTGAGCCTGCGCAACTACGCCGAGATGTGGCGCGGCACCACGGTGCCCTTCTGGCGGCTGATCCTGAACTCGGTGATCGTCTGCACGCTGGGCGTCACCCTGACCGTCACGCTCGCCACGCTGGCCGCGTACCCGCTGGCCAAGATGCGCTTTCCCGGCCGCGACCTGATCTTCTACGCGATCCTCGCGCTGATGGTGCTGCCCAACGAGTCCGGCCTGATCGTCAACTACATCACCGTGATCAAGCTGGGTCTGCTCCAGCAGACCAATCCCGTGCTGGACGCGGCCCGGCAGTACCTCGCCATCGTCATTCCCGGAATCGCCAGCATCGTCGGCCTGTTTCTGATCCGGCAGGCCTACCTGAGCGTGCCGCTGGAGCTGATCGAGGCCGCCCGCATCGACGGGGCCAGCGAGCTGAAGATCTGGCGGCGCATCATGGTTCCGCTCGCTATGCCGACCATCGCCGCGTTCTCGATCTTCGAGTTCGTCGCGTACTGGAACTCCTTCCTGTGGGCCCGCGTCATGCTGCCCGACAAGAACCTGATGCCGCTGTCGGCCGGGCTGCTGGAACTGTCCGGCACCTTCAGCACGAACAGCCGCGCTGTCATGGCAGGGGCCGTGATCACCATCATCCCGATCCTGATCGTCTTCGCCTTCGGCCAGCGCTACTTCATGAAGGGCCTGGAGGGGGCCGTGAAGGGCTGAGGCCCGTGTCGCGCGCCGGGGGGGCGCGGTGCTGAGCGGCCGAATACGGCGGCCCGACTCCGGAGCATTCGCAGTGGAGTGGACGTCCGGCGCCGTGCGTGCGAGCAGAGCATGGGCCCCGCAGGCATGGAGGCCCTCCCCCACCGCGCCGATTCACTCACGGCGGCTGCGCCTGCGCTAGCGTGACGGCTCGATGACCCTCCCCTACCGCACGCTGGACAGAGACTGGGACGTGATCGTGGCTGGCGGCGGCACCGCCGGGGCGATGGCCGCCATCGCGGCGGCGCGCACAGGCGCACGGGTGCTGACGATCGAGGCCCAGGGCAGCCTGGGCGGCACCGGAACCAACGCGTGGGTCACGCCCCTGATGCGCAACGTCTCGGCGGGCGAGAACCTGAACCGGGGCCTGACGGATGAGCTCAAGCGCCGGCTGGAGGCCCGGGGCGACGGCGCGACCGATCCCGGCGGCAACGACAACTGGTTCAACCCCGAGGGCATGAAATTCGTGCTGGAGCACATGCTGCTCGAGGCGGGGGGCGAGGTGCTGTACCACACCCATGTGGTGCAGCCCGTCCTGGACGGTGACCGCATCGACGCGCTGGTCGTCCACAACAAGGGCGGCCTCCAGGCACTGCGGGCGGCGGCGTTCATCGATGCCACGGGCGACGCGGATGTGGCGGCCCTGTGCGGGGTGCCCATGCGTGGCGGCGACGACGACGGCGTGCATCAGGCCATGAGCCTGCGCTTCACGCTGGCGGGCGTGGATACGGCACGGCTGTGCGCGTTCCTGCGGGCGCAGGGACAATGGCAGGAGAGCGAGCACTTCCTGCACTTCTGGATGGTGTGGGACAAGAAATCGACACTGGAGCCGCTGTTCCGCCGCGCGGTGGACTCGGGCGTGCTGCTGGAACGCGACGGCGACTACTTCCAGGGCTTCAGCGTGCCGGGGCGGCTCGGCGAGGTCAGCTTCAACTGTCCGCGCATCCGCCCAGACCTGCACGACGGGGCCGATCCGTGGCAGCTGTCGGCCGCGCAGGTGGACGGCCGCGAGGCCATCGACCGACTGACTGCGTTCTGCCGCGCGTTCCTGCCCGGCTGCGAATCGGCGTTCATCGGGGTGGTCGCGCCGATGGTGGGCGTGCGCGAGTCCCGCCGCATCACAGGCGACTACACGCTGACGCTGGAGGACATCCTCGACTGCGCGCGCTTCGACGACGGCATCTGCCGCAACCACTACCCCGTGGACATCCATTCCGTGAAGGGTGGCGAGCGCCTGCTGCACGACCGCGAGGGCTCCGCGCCGTACTTCGCGAAGGACGCGTATCACGAGATCCCGCTGCGCTGCATCGTACCGGTCGGGATCGTGAACCTGCTCGTGCCGGGCCGGGCCGCGAGCAGCACCTTCGAGGCGCAGTCCAGCATCCGCGTGCAGCAGAACTGTCACACCATGGGCGAGGCCGCCGGGATCACGGCCGCGTGGGCGGCGCAGCGGCACGGTGGGCGCGTCCGGGCCATCAATGCCCAGGCCCTGAGAACCGAGATGCGCGTCCGGGGTGGGGTGCTGTAGCCGGACACCCGCCGGGGGCCACCTCCGGCACCGTGTCCACACGGATCTCATGGAAGGAATCTGTAAGCGTCGGCCTGAGACGATGGGGCATGAGGTTTACTTCACATTGCACGATCGTCCCTGGACGACGATGTGGAGCCAGATTTTTGGTACCGAACGGATGTCAGATGTGTGATGCTCACCCCGCCTTCCCTGCCATGAATCCCGGCCGTGACCCGGCCAGCCCACCGTCCCCGGGCATCCGGACGGTGGCGCAGTGACCCTCCCGCCGGACGTCACCCGCGCGGCCCTGACCGCCAAGGAGGAGGCGCTCTTCGAGCTGCTGGAGCGGCATCCGGGCCGGCTGTTCAGCCGCGCCGAGATCCTGGAACGGGTGTGGGGACTGGACTTTGCGGGAGATGACCGCATCGTCGACGCCTATGTGAAACGGGTGCGACGCAAGGCGGGCGATCACCTGATCGAGACGGTGCGCGGTGCCGGGTACCGCCGGCCCGGCGCTCCGCCGCAGCAGCAGTCGCTGCCCCACTACCACCACCTGTCCAGCGACGCCCTGATGCTCCTCGACCTGGGCCGCCGGATCCTGCGCGTGACCTCGACCGACGGCGTGTTGCAGGAGGTCGAGGCGACCCTGGCCGCCAACCTGCAGCTGCGCGGCGTGGCGCTGCTGACCCGGCCCGACGGTGGCCACCGGGCCGCGGGACTGCCGTGGCTGGTGCGCGGCGCGGCCGGTTCCACCGGGATCCCGTGGGCTGAGCTGCCGAGCGTCGAGGGCTACGAGCCGCTGTACACCCCCGACTGGGGCGTCCACCACCACATGACGGCCCTGCTGCCCCTGGCCGGCGCAGACACGGTGTGGGGCACGCTGGCCGTCGTGGGCGCACCGGGCGTGACCTGGGACGTGACCATCTATGCCCAGCTCGAAGCGGTGGCCTCGCTGGTCAATCCGGCGCTGCGGCTGAACATGGAAATCGACCTGCGACGCTCGGCCGAGCAGGAACTGCGAATGCTGAACGCCGGGCTCGAGGCGCGGGTTCAGCAGCGCACCGAACAGCTGCTGCGGGCCATCCAGCAAGCAGAGCTCCTGAACCTGCTCTCCCGGCAGCTCGAACAGGCCTCCAGCGTGTCTGATCTGATGCGGCTGGGCCTGCCGGTGCTGGCCCGCCTGACCGGCTACGCCGCCTGCGCCGCGTGGTATCCGCACGCCGGCGACCACTCACCCGCGCTGGGGTGCTACCAGCAGGACGGCGCGGCCATCGACGGCGTCACGGCGGCCGGCACGCGGCGCGGCGGTGTCAGCGTGCAGTGCGACGTGAACGGACAGACGCTCACGATCCATGCCTTCGATCCGCAGGGTGTCCAGCGCAGCCAGCCGGATACCGTGCCCCTGCTCGAATCGGCCGCGCAGTCCATCGCCGTGAACCTCTCGCGGCACCTGCACATGCAGGCCATGGAACGGACTGCCCTGACCGACGAGGACACCGGGCTCGGGAACCGGCAGGCGTTCCTGTCCGACCTGTCGGCGGAACTCGCGTATGCCACACGGCACCGCAGCGGCTTCGTGCTGTCCGTCGTCGAGGTGGCGAACATCCGGTTCCTGAATGCCACGATCGGTTACGCGGGCGGCAACGACCTGATCGGTCGCCTGGCCCGCGTGCTGGACGGCGTGCGGCGCACCGAGGACCGCGCGTACCGCCTGAACGGCGCGACCTTCGCGTGCCTGCTGCGACTTCCGTCTGGCGTGAACCGGATCTCGGCCCTGCGCGGCTGGCAAGACCGGCTGCAGGGCACGCTGGCTGACTTCGTGGCCTCTGCCCCGTTCCCGCTGGATGTCCAGTATTCCGACACCGTCTGCCCGGATCACGCGGGCGGCGTGTCCGAGATGTTCCGTGTGGCCCTCGATTCGCTCCAGCCCCTGACCGGCCCGCCGGCCACCGACAGGCGATACCATGGGTGAGACGATGAACGATCTCATGGGCGTGCCGACGGCTGTGGCCCAGACCGCACCCGGGGACACCGAAACTCCGACCGAGCTGCTGAACCTGTACGCGGCCCGCTGCGTCTCCCTGGCGGCCCAGGGCGAGACCGAGGAACTTGTGGACGCGTGCCGGGCGTACGCCGACAAGGCCCGCGAACTGGGTGAGGACGCCCAGGAGGTCGAGGCGCTGTCCATGCTGGCCACGGCCGCCCAGCAGTGCAGCCAGTTCAACGTCGCGGTCAATGCCCTGCAGCGTGAGGTGGAGCTGCGGGCCCGCAACGGCGACCGGGTGGGCCAGGGCCTGTGCCTGAACAACATCGGCATGGTGTGGTCGTATCTGGGGGCCCACGCCGACGCGCTGGCGGCCCTGTACCAGTGCCAGAAGCTGTGTGACCAGTACACCGAGATCCCGGACGACGTCCGTGCGGCATGCAATGTCAATATCGGCCGGATCTTTCTGACCATGGCGCAGCCCGCCCAGGCCCTGTCCTTCCTGGAACCCGGTCTGGAACAGGCCCGGCGCTGCGAGGACGTGGAGACCGAGTTGGGCGCGATGGGCATGAGCGGCCTGGCCCACAAGGATCTGGGCGAATTCGAGCAGGCCCAGTCCATCCTGACGCAGGCCATCGATCTCGCGCGCAGCCACGACCTGACGCACCACCTGATCGATCTGTATGACAACGTCGGACAGGTTCACTTCGACCAGGGCGCGCTCGACGAGGCCCTGTCGATGTTCGGGCTGTCGTCGTACTGGGCGACCGAGACCAACGACGTGCAGGGACGGGTGAACGCCATGCTCAGCCTGGGTCGCCTGGAATTCCGCCGCTCGAACGCGCAGGAGGCGCACGTCCATCTGGACTCGGCGCTGGCCCTGGCCACGGCCCATGAACTGCACGCCTCCAAACTCTCGATCCTGGAGAGTCTGTTCACCGGACTGGAGGCACAGGGCCGGCTGGCCGAGGCATATCCGTACCTGCGGGCATACCGCGATCTGGAACGCGAACTGTTCACCGAGGAAAACGAGCGCAAGACCCAGTCCCTGACCGCCCGGTTCGAGGCCGAACGGGCCCGCCGCGAGACGGAGATGTACCGGCAGCTCAACGACGCGTCCCAGCTGGCGCGGATCCAGGCCGAGGAAACCGTACGGCTGCGGACGGCCGAGCTGGAGGCGGTGCAGATCGAGATCGTCAATCGCCTGGGGCTGGCCGCCGAGTACCGCGACGACCGCACCGGCCAGCACACGCGCCGTGTCGGGGAGCTCAGCGCGTCCCTGGCCGAGGCGATGGGGCTGCCGCAGGAGGAGACGGACCTGCTGCGCTGGGCCGCCCGCCTGCACGACATCGGCAAGATCGGTGTCGGGGACGACATCCTGCTCAAGAGTGGCCGCTACTCGCCCGAGGAATTCGAGCGCATGAAGCTCCACACGATCATCGGCGCGAAGGTGCTGGAGGGCAGCACGTCGCGGCTGCTGCGCGTGGCCGAGGAAATCGCCATGACGCATCACGAACGCTGGGACGGCACAGGCTATCCGCGCGGCCTGAGCGCCCTGAACATCCCGATCAGCGGCCGGATCGTGGCCGTGGCCGACGTGTTCGATGCCCTGATCACCGAACGCCCCTACAAGGACGCGTGGCCCGTGCAGGCGGCACTGGACGAGATGCAGCGGCAGGCCGGCACCCAGTTCGATCCGGACATCGTGCAGCATCTCGTGAATTTGATCCACGGCAGCAGCCCGGCGGAGAGTCCCGCCACGGTCACCCAGAGCGCCCTCGTCGAGATCCCGGCGCGGCGCGTGGCCGCGAGCAGTCCCGAGACCCTGGAAGTGCAGGAACTCGTCGACCGGGCCTGGAGCCTGCGCAAGAGTGACAGCATGACCGGTGCGGAGCTGGCACACCGGGCCATCACCCTGGCGCGGCACGGCACCGATGAACGCGTGCTGGGCCTTGCCCACCGTACCCAGGGGTTCTACTGTCTCGTGGCCGGCGAGTACGAGGACGCCCTCGCCCACCTGACCCAGGGCCAGGACATCGGCGTGCGGCTGGACGATCCCGGACTCCAGGCCGACTGTGCGAACTTCATCGCGGCCGTGTACAACAACCTTCAGGACTACGCCAAGGCCACGGATCAGCTGAGCGTGGCGCTGCGCATTGCCCGCGACCACAAAGACCGCCTGCGCGAGGCGCTGCTGCTGCACAACCTGGGCACGCTCAGCTACCGCAACCGCGATCTGCTGCAGGCCCAGCAGTTCGTGCAGGAGAGTCTGGAGCTGTTCAGGAGCCTGGATGTCCTGCACGGTCAGGAGGACGCCCTGAACACGCTGGCGACGATTGCCTTCGATCTGAACCAGATCGAGCTGTGTGCCCAGGCGGCCGAGCAGGCGGTCGCGCTGGCCCGCGAGACGGGCAACCTGCCGACCATGAACCTCGGGCTGGCCATGACCGGCAAGGCGGCCGCCCGACTGGGCGATGTCGAGCGCGGGACGAGGCTGCTGCGGGAGGCCATCGACCAATCCGTGGCGGCGAACCTGAGTGCCAACGAGCCGTGGAACCGCTACGAGCTGGGCCGCGTGTACCATGACGCCCACGAACACGCGCTGGCCCGCGAGTACTACCTGCAGGCCCTGTCGGCGGCCAGGGACCGGAGCATGCGCGATCTGGAGATGCTGACCTACCAGCAGCTGTCCGAGATCGCGGCGCACGAGGGGCAACACGCCGACGCCTTCAATTTCTACCGCCTGCACCATGATCTGGAGCGCGAGATCCACGACCAGGCCTCGACCATGAGAACCCGGTCGATGATGTCGCAGCTGGAGGTGGAACGGGCCAAGTCCGAGGCCGAGATCTACCGCCTGCGCACCATCGAACTCGCCCGCGCCAACGAGGCGCTGGAACGCTCGAACACCGAGAAGAGCAGCCTGGTGCACATGCTTGAGGAACAGTCCCGGCTCCTGGAGCGCCAGCTGTCAGAAGACGGCCTGACCGGGCTGTTCAACCGCCGTCATATCGAGAACCTCCTGCAGGACGAATTTGCCCAGGCCCGCGTGACGCGGCGCGCCCTGAGCGTCGGCATGGCCGACATCGACCATTTCAAGCAGATCAATGACCAGTTTTCCCATCTGGTGGGCGATCAGGTGCTGCGCACGGTGGCGCAGCTGTTCCAGGCAGCCGTCCGCGCCGCGGACTCGGTCGGCCGCTACGGCGGCGAGGAATTCCTGTTCGTCCTGCCGAACACCTCGCTCACGCAGGCCATAAGCGTGTGTGAGCGCGTGCAGGACATCGTCCGGGGCTACGACTGGTCGCAGATCCATCCGCGGCTCAAGGTGAGCCTGTCGATCGGCGTGGCCACCGATCCGCACGTCGCCAACCACGAGAAGCTGATCTCCCTGGCCGATGAGCAGCTGTACCGGGCCAAGAACAGTGGCCGCGACCGGATCTGCTCCGACATCAGCCCCTGACATCGGGATCCGGTCGACGAACCGACCGCCACGTCCCGCCTCGCGTGCGGCGCATCAGGTCCGCGACGCGGGCAGCTCCGGCCATCCGGCAGCGGTCACGCGTAGGCCGGCGCGACACGGGCCTGCACGGCACCGAGTCCCTCCAGGCCACCCGCCACCCGCAGCAGCAGCTCGTCGTTCAGGGCCGGCGCGATGAACTGGATGCCGACCGGCAGCGCGGTGCCGTCGACCGTCTCAAAGCCCATCGGCACGCTCAGGGCGGGCAGGCCCGTGAGGTTCACGGCGACGGTGTCCACGTCGGCCGCGTACATGGCCAGGGGATCACTGGTCTTCTCACCGCGCCGGAATGCCGGAAAGGGGCTGGTCGGGGTCACGAGGACGTCCACGTGGGCAAACGCCGCCGTGAAGCTGTCGGCGAGTCGCCGGCGGATCTTCATGGCGCGCGAATAGTAGGCGTCGTAGTAGCCGCTGCTCAGGGCATACGTACCGATCATGATGCGGCGCTGCACCTCACGCCCGAAGCCGCGTTCGCGGGTCAGCGTCATGCTGGCGGTCACGTCGCTGCCGGGCTCGCGGTGCCCGTAGACCATCCCGTCGAAACGGGCGAGGTTCGAACTGGCCTCGGGCATGGCGATCAGATAGTACGCAGCGATCGCGTAGCGCAGCTGGGGCACGCTGATCTCCTGCACGGTCGCGCCGGCCGAATGCAGGGCGTCCAGGGTGGCCGTCAGGGTGGCCGTCACGCCGGCCGTGTTGCCGTCCAGGCTCTCGCGGATCACGCCGACGCGCAGGCCGCGCAGGTCGTCCGGAGTGCCGGTGCGGAAGGCGGGCGGCGCGTCCAAGCTGGTCGGATCGTGCGGATCGTGTCCGGCCATGACATTCATGAGCAGGGCCAGATCCTCCGCCCGGTGGGCCAGCGGCCCGATCTGGTCGAGACTGCTGGCGTACGCGACGAGCCCGAACCGGCTCACGCGGCCGTAGGTGGGCTTCAGCCCGTACACGCCGCACAGCGCGGCCGGCTGGCGGACACTCCCACCGGTGTCACTCCCCAGGGCCACCGCCGTGAGTCCGGCGGCGACGGCGGCGGCACTGCCACCGCTGCTGCCGCCCGGCACCCGGGCGGGATCCCACGGATTCAGGGTCGGGCCGCTGGCGCTGCTCTCGGTGCTGGAGCCCATGGCGAACTCGTCCATGTTGGCCTTGCCGATGATCACGGCACCCGCGTCCTGGAGCCGCCGCGCGGCCGTCGCGGTGTAGGGGCTGACATAGCGGTCGAGGATGCGGCTGCCGCAGGTCGTGCGGGTTCCGGTGACGTTGATGTTGTCCTTGACGATGATCGGCAGCCCGGCCAGCGGCAGGGTCTCGCCGGCGTCCACGCGGGCCGCCACGCCAGCGGCGTCCTGTGCGGCGTGGGGATTCACACTGACCAGGGCGTTGAGCGGCGCAGCCGCCTGGACGCGGGCCAGGGCCACGTCCAGCAGGGCCTGTGGGGTGGTGTCCCGCGTCTGAACCGCGCGGACGAGGGCTGTGGCAGAGGGCAGGCCGGACATACCGCGCCAGTGTAGCGGGGCTGGCCCCGGCCGGTACACGGCTGTGCACGCTGCCCGCCGGGCCCGCCGCCTACAGCGGCCGGACGAGCACGCTGTCGCCGGCCCGCAGGCTGGTGCGCATCAGGAGTTCCGGTGGCAGCATCAGCAGCGCCGCCAGGTTGTTGCCGCTGCGCACCGGCAGGGTGTAGACGTCCCCGTCGTCCGTCCGCACGGCGATGGTCTGGGGCAGGCGCACCATGTCCTCCTTCCAGCGCCGGAAGATCAGATCGTCCACGAGGGCCACGCCCCGTACTTCGCGGGTGACGGTCACGGTCAGCCGCGCCACGCGGGATTTGCGGCTGACGAGCAGCCCGATGCGGTGCAGTTTCTCCAGCAGCCGACGGGCGTCAGGATCGACGCTGATCTCTGCGACCGGCCGCTGCGCATCGACCAGCTGGAGGGTGGCCTGTTCGCGCAGTGTCCAGCGGATCCGGGCCAGCCGCTCCCGAGAGGTGAACCGTGCCGGTCCGTCGAAGCCCACCGGCGGCGGCGGCAGCGTGTCCAGCAGCTCCAGCGTGACCTCGTCCAGCGGGGCGTCCATCCGTGGATCCGGATGGCTCAGCCCCTCATCGAACTGGAAGCGGCCCCGCGGATCGGACATCAGGGTGACCAGGGCCTTGGTGCCCCGGTCGCGCCCGAATTCCAGATGCCGGATCCGGCCACCCTCCAGCCAGGCCTGAAACTGCCCGTCGGGCCGGAAGACCGTCAGGACGCCACTCCGACCCTGGTCCGTCAGGAGGTAGAGCAGTTCCAGGAAATCGAAGGTTTCGAGACTGGCCGTGGAATGGGTCATGCGTAAGGAGCCGGTCAGGAAGCGGGGTGCCGCGACCCGTGGCCGTTCACATCTTCATTCATCCGCACGCCAAGGGCAACCCACCCGGCGTCCCCCTCCCCCCGTGCGGGGCACGGACGCGCCCCATGCGCTCAGCCGCGCAACAGGTGGGCGAAGTCAGCTCCGTCCAGCGGCGGCAGATCGCGCAGGCTGCCCAGCCCGAAGTCCAGCAGGAAGCGGTCGGTGGTGCCGTACAGCAGCGGGTGGCCGACGGCGTCGGAGGTGCCGACCACCTTCACGAGTTCCCGCTCCTGCAGGGTCACGACGGTGCCCGCGCTCCCACCGCGCATGGCCTCGATCTCGGTGCGGGTCACCGGCTGGCGGTACGCGATCACGGCCAGCACTTCCAGGGCCGCCGCGCTGAGGGCCGGCAGCGGCGGCGGGGCCAGCAGCGGGGCCAGCGCCACCGCCAGATCCGCCGGCACCACCAGCCGGAAGCCGCCGGCGACTTCCTCGACCTGAAACCCGAGGCCGTGGGCCGTGACCTCGGCCATGTACGCGGCGACCTCGATCCGGGTGGCGTCCTCACTCAGCTCGAGGACGGCTGACAGCTCCCGCGCACTCACGGGGCGCCCCGCCGCCAGCAGGGCCGCCCCGATCAGTTCACGTGTGCGCGTCATGGCCGGCGGTGCCCACGGGCCAGCAGCGCGTGGATCTCCTGCGCAGACACGCTGCCGTGACGCACGATCGCCGCACCGGGCAGCCGCACGACCGTGCTCGCCAGGCCGGCCGCAGGCACCCCACCGTCCGGCAGCACCACGTCGGCCAGTCCCGTGGCCCGCGCGTCGGCCTCGGTGGCCGCCGGCGCATGACCGGACACGTTGCAGCTGGTCGTGACCAGCATCCCCCCGACGGCGGCCAGCAGGGCACGGGCGACCGGATGATCCGGCACCCGCAGCCCCACGTGGCCGTCCGGGGCCAGCGCCGGCGGGCAGTGGTCGGACGCGCGGGCCACGACAGTCAGGGGGCCGGGCCACAGGGCAGCGAGGGTCAGGAGGGCCTCGTCCCGGTGCGCGAGGCGACACGCCGTGCGGGCGTCCACGCACGACACCTGCAGGGGCTTGAGGGGATCGCGGCCCTTGACCTCAACGAGCCGGCCGATGCCGCCGGGGGCGTCCGGATGGGCCGCCAGCCCCCAGACGGTCTCGGACGGGTAGGCGACCACGCCCCCGCTCTGGAGCACCCGCACCGCGTGCGCGAGGAGGTCAGGCAGGGGCTGGGCCGGGTCAATGGATGGTGGATGCTCTGGCATGGGTCAGTCCGTTTGGCAGCGGGCACAACGCGGTTCGCACGCGTTGTAAGGTGGCCGCAAGACCCCCTGACTATACTCGGCTGGATATGCCCGTCTTCGAATACCGTGTGCGCGACCGCTCCGGGAAAGTGCTGAAATCCCAGATGGAGGCCGACTCGCTGGCGCAGGTGCGTGACGCCCTGCGTGCGAAGAACCTCATGATCGTGGAGATCAAGCCGCCGAAGGGCGGGCTGAATGCCGACGTCAAGATTCCCTTCCTGAGCGACCGCCCCCCGAGCCTGAAACAGGTGGCGATCTTCAGCAAGCAGATGGCCACGCTGATCAACGCCGGGGTGCCGCTCGTGCAGTCCCTGGCGATCCTCCAGCGTCAGATGGAACACAAGGGCTTTCAGGAGATCGTGAAGGCCATGCGCACGGACGTCGAGAGCGGAACACCGCTGAGTGAGACCCTGGTCAAGTATCCCAAACTCTTCAACCGCCTGTATGTCAACCTCGTTCGTGCGGGCGAGACCAGCGGGACGCTCGACTCGGTGCTGGAACGCATCGCGGCCTTCCAGGAAAAGGATCTCGCGCTGCGCGGCAAGCTCAAGAGTGCCCTCACGTACCCCGTCATCGTGCTGATCTTCGCCATCCTGATCACGTACTTCCTGCTCACGACCATCGTGCCCCAGTTCGCCGGAATCCTGGCCCAGCTGAACGCCCCCCTGCCAGGCATCACGAAAGTGCTGATGGCCACCTCCAACTTCCTCCAGCACGGCACGCTGTACATCCTCGCCATCGGAATCACCGTCACCTTCCTGTACCGCTGGTACTACTCGACCCCGAAGGGTCGCCGTGTCATCGACGACGTCAAGCTCCGCATTCCTATCTTCGGAAACCTGCTCCAGAAGAGCGCCATCAGCTCTTTTGCCAGAACCTTCGGTCTCCTGATCAGCTCCGGCGTGAACATCATCGAGAGCCTGGAGATCACCAAGGGCACGGCCAACAACGCCATCGTCGAGGAATCGATCGAGAATGCCAAGAACGTAGTCATGGTCGGTGACCAGATGAGCAGCAGTCTGGCGACCAGCAAGATCTTCCCACCCATGGTGGTCAGCATGGTCGCGATCGGTGAGGAGACGGGCTCCCTGGACTCCATGCTCGACAAGGTGGGCGACTTCTATGACCGCGAGGTCGACGAGGCGGTCGAGGGAATGACCGCCGCGATCGAGCCGATCATGATCGTGTTCCTGGGCGGCATCGTGGGTACCATCGTGGCCGGGATGTTCCTCCCGATGTTCAGCATCATCGGCAGCCTGAGCAAATAACGGCTCCTGCGCGCCTGCCCGGCGGTCACATTCGCGGGTGACCGCCGGGCCCGCATCGACCCAAGGGGCATCAACCAGACGTGATCGGTACCACCGTGCCCCCAGGCAGGCGGAACGCGGCCAGGGTGCGCGTGCTCAGATCCGCGATCACATACGGCACAGGGTACTGCGCCAGCTGGGCATCGGTGGCACTCGGCCGCGCCGGGCCCAGCGGGTGGCTGTGATACAGCGCGACAAGGTGCTGCCGATCGGCCGCCATGACCTTCAGGGCACGGAGCAGATGAACGGGATCCGCAAGATACTCGGTGGTCGGCCGCCCAGAGATATTCGCCAGCGGGTACAGGGCTTCGGCGCGGCCAGTCTCACCGTCCAGCACACCGCCGAGGACGCCGACACACTCGCGCGGCGCGTCCCGTTCGGCGTGCGCCCACAGCGCATGGATCAGGGCGACGGGCAGGTGCAGGGTCACCACCGCAGTATGCGCCGTGTGCGCCCGAGGATGTGCGCTCAAATGCCGTGCCAGCCGCGCAATGGGGTGGGTTCTGGCGGTACGGTGGAGTACACTGCACGGCATGGCGAAAGCTCGTGCGAAAAGCGCTCCCCCGGTCAGCCGTTTTGACGGTGAGGCGCTTGGACTCGTCCTGTTCGCGCTGGGGATCTTCCTGGCCGTGACCGTGCTGCTGGTGCCGGCCGACGAGGGCCGCCGGGCCGGATCGGCGGGCATCATGACCGAGGCGCGGGGTGGGCTGCTGCTGTGGCTGGGCTGGGGGGCGTATCTGCTGCCGGTGGTGCCGGTCGCCTACGGCGTCCTGGTCTTCCTGGGCCGTGACCTGAAGAACCTGACCCGGCGGGTGGCCGGCGCGGTGATCGTGGCCCTGTCGGTCATGGCCGCACACGAGGTCGTGCAGGCCGGCGCAGCGGGCCTGCTGGCCGAGATCGTGATGACCCCCCTGCTGCGGGCCGTGAGCTACGCGGCCATCCTGCTGCCGGTGGTGACCTTCACGCTGGGTCTGGAACTGATGCTCCGGCTCGCCCCGCTGTCGATCCTCAAGGGGATCTTCCGGAAGCTGAGCGTGCTGCTGGGCGGAGCGAGTGCCGGAGTGCAGGGCGTGATTGAGGCCCGGCAGGAGGGACGCGGGGCGGCCATGGCGCGTGCAGAGGCGCGGCAGACCCTGTCGGCCCAGGCCCGGGAGCTGGATGCCCTGCGCCGCCTGTATCCGCACTCGAAGGAGTTGCGTGCCCAGCACGACGAACTCAAGACCACCCAGCGGACGGTCAAGACGCTCGACGAGGCGGGTCTCAAGCACCTCGACAAGGATCTGGCTGCGTGGCGCGAGGTCACGAAGACCTTTGTGGCGAACGCCGGGCGCGACCTGAGGGATCTGGTGGCCACCGAGGCCCCGGACGCCGGTGCAAACGTGGAGGCTGTCGCCAACGACATCCGTGCGGGCCGGCATGACCTGTGTACGGAACTGGCCAGCACGCTGGCATGTGGCGCGCTCGAACGGCTGCGGCGCTCGATGGTCATGGAGGTGCAGCGCCTGGCAGGCCGCGCCGGGCGGCTGGAGCGCGAGCGCAAGCTGTCCGAGAAGGCCCTCGCGAAGGCCGACACGGCGATCCTGACCCGCGAGTGGCCGGCGCACCGCGAGCGTGCCCTGGGATGGCAGGCCCTGTCGTCGGAATTCGTGGCGTGGCAGGAGCGTGCACAGACCTACGCCGGCTGGCCTGAACTGGCGGCCGCCTTCGACCGGGCACCGACCGAGCTGGCGGGCGGGCTCGCGGGCGCGCTCGCCACCGATCCCCAGGGCACGCTGGCGGATCTGGAGGGCTGGCAGGCGCGTCTGGCGCGGGCACAGGAGGAAGCGCTGCGCCGAGCCGAGGCGATGAGCACGATCCGCGAGCCCACGCCGCCCCGCCTCGATTTCGACTTCCAGGCTCCCCTGGCGGCAGTGGGGGCGACGCCGGTCGCGCCCCTTCCCGGACTGTCGCGGGGCAGCACCGCCCCCAGTGCAGTGGCGCTCCTTGACCCGGAGCCGGCGGCCGTGACCCCACTGCCCGCACCGGCCGCGGCGGGCCTCGATCCATTCAGCGGCTGGGACGACGACGACCTGCCCTTCGGCCCCGACGGCTCGGAACCGGCCGCCCGCACCACCCTGCCGCCCGTACCGCCCCGCGCGGCCGATGTGCTGCTGGGACAGGGCGGGGTTCAGGCGGCCGCGCCGAAGGCCCCCGCCCCTGCCCCATGGGACGACCCGGACGACGGCGGGCCGGATGTGGACGAGATCGCCATGCGGCCTGCCGTCGGTGCCCTGCCGCTGACCCTGCCGGGGTACGACCTGCTCGACCCGGTGCCGCTGGCCGCCGTGAACACCGCGCAGCTGGACGCCTCGGCGCGGCAGCGGGCAGGACTGATCGACGAGACGTTGCGGCACTTCAACCTGCAGGCACGGGTGGTCGACTTCGCCCGTGGCCCGACCGTGACCCGCTACGAGATCGAGCCGGCCCCCGGCGAGAAGATCAGCCGCATCGCGAGCCTGAGCAACGATCTGGCGCGGGCGCTGGCGGTGGGCGGCGTTCGCGTGGAGGCGCCGGTGCCGGGCAAGAGCGTGATCGGGCTGGAGGTGCCGAACGCCGACCGCGAGCCCGTCACCTTCCACCAGGCGGCGGCAGCCCCGTCGTTCCGTTCGACGCGGGCGCGGCTTCCCGTGATCCTGGGCAAGAGCATCGACGGTGAACTGATGGTCGGTGATCTCGCCAAGATGCCTCACCTGCTGGTCGCCGGCAGCACGGGCAGCGGGAAATCGGTGTGCGTGAACACCCTGATCACGTCACTGCTGTTCAAGTACCTGCCCACGGAACTGCGCTTTCTGATGATCGATCCGAAGATGGTCGAACTGACGCCCTACGACGGCATTCCCCACCTGGTGCGCAGTGTCGTGACCAATCCGGTCGATGCCGCGGGCGTCCTGCTGGGGGCGGTCGCCCACATGGAGCGGCGGTACAAGATGATGTCGCAGGTCGGGGCCAAGAACCTCGAGCAGTTCAACGCCAAGATGCGCCAGACCGGCGATGTGGAGCTCCCGCATCTGGTCATCATCATCGACGAGCTCGCCGACCTGATGATCACGAGCCCCAAGGAGGTCGAGTCCGCGATCATGCGTCTGGCGCAGATGGCCCGCGCCACCGGCATGCACCTGGTGCTGGCCACGCAGCGGCCCAGCGTGGACATCCTGACCTCGCTGATCAAGGTGAACGTGCCGGCCCGGATCGCGTTTGCCGTGAGCAGCAGCCATGACTCGCGCACCATCCTGGACGCCATGGGGGCCGAGCGCCTGACCGGGATGGGCGACATGCTGTACTACCAGCCGGGGCTCGTGAAGCCGCTGCGCCTGCAGGGCCCGTACATCAGCGAGCTGGAGTCGGTGCGCATCACCGAGGAGCTGCGCCGCCAGGTCTTCGAGGACGTGTTTGTCGAGACCTACGGGGCGGATTTCGAGGGTGGGATCGAGGCGTCCGGGCCAGTGGCCGACAAGTCGAACATGGACTTCAGCGACCCCCTGCTGCGGCAGGCCGCCCAGATCTGTATCGAGGAAGGGCAGGGCAGCGTGTCCCGTCTCCAGCGCCGCCTGTCGGTGGGCCACGCCCGCGCTGGAAAGCTGATGGACATGCTCGAGGCCATGGGTATCGTCAGCAAGCATCAGGGCAGCAAACCGCGCGACATCCTGGTCAGCGAGGCCGACCTCCCGCAGTTCTTCGGGAAGTAGCGCACGGGCCGGTCTCGGTGGGGCGACCACCACATCCGACCAGATCGCACATGACGTGAGGTCAGCGAACCGGAACCGTCCGGGAGGTGATGTCCTACCTCTCCATTGACCGACGACTGCCCGCCACCGGGGTGGGTGTGGGCGCCCTTCCCCCGACCCTGATCCGCGCATGAGGCACCTATGAGAGGTCATCCGGATCGTGGCGTGCGTTCGTTTATACGGCGCGGTTCGGGCCCGTCCCAGCTTGCAATCCGCGCTGTTCTGGGAAAGATTGAGTTTCGGACAATTGGCAACCCAGTTCCATTCGGAGGAGATGTGATGAAGAAGCAAACCAGTCTGGTGACGCTCGGCCTGATGCTTGCAACCCCGGCAATCGCCGGTGGTGGCGGCGCCCCGGCCGCGCCCGCAACGCCCGCCGCGTGCAAGACCATCGCCCAGATCGTCGCCGGCGATCCCAACTTCAGCACGCTGGCCACCGCCGTGGATGCGGCTGGCCTGACCCAGACCCTGCAGGGCGGCACCTTCACGGTGTTCGCACCGACGAACGCAGCCTTCGCCAAGCTCCCCAGCGACACGCTGGCCGCCGCGCTGAACGATCCGGCCATGTTGCGGTCGCTGCTGCTGTACCACGTGGTCAGCGGCAAGGTCGCAGCGGCGCAGGTCGCCACCCTGTCCTCGGTGAAGACCGTGCAGGGTTCCAGCATCCTGGTCACGGTGAGCGGTTCGGCCGTGAAGGTCGACAACGCCAATGTCACCCGCACCAACGTGGCGGCCTGTAACGGCGTCGTCCACGTGATCGACACGGTGCTGATGCCCGCCGCCGAGGCCGACGCACCGATGGTCAACGAGCCGGTGGCCGAGGCCGCGCCCGCTCCGGCGGCTCCGGCAGCCGAGCCGGCCCCCGCCACGGAGCCGGCCCCGGCAGCAGAACCGGCCCCGGCGGCCGCGGCCGCTGAGCCGGCGCCCGCCGCCACGACTCCGGCGGCCCCCGCTCCGGTCGACATCTCGGCCATTCCGGCCCTGCCGCTGAGCGGCGCGACCATCACGGTCGACACGGCCGCGACTCCGCCGGCGACCACCGACACCGCCGCGGCGCCCGCGACCGAACCCACCCCGGCGCCCGCCGCCGAAGCTGCGCCGGCCACCGAAGCGGCTGCGACCGAGCCCGTGGCCCAGGCCGCTCCGGCCGCCAGCACCAACACGCTGTACGACGTGCTGGTCAGCGACGACCGCTTCTCGACGCTGCGCGACCTGCTCAGCGACGCGGGCCTGACCGAGCAGCTCACGGCCAACGAGTACACGATCTTCGCGCCCACGAACGCCGCCTTCGAGGCGCTTGATCAGGAGCAGCTGGCGCTGATCGCCAGCGATCCCGACACGCTCCGCAAGGTGCTGCTGTACCACGTGGCGACCGGCAAACGCACCGGCGAACAGCTCGCCGCCGTGAAGCAGGTCTCCAGCGCCGAGGGCAGCAGCATCGACGTCTCCTCGGACGGCACGACGCAGACGGTCGGCACCGGCAAGGTCGAGGGTGCACCCATCTCCGCCGACAACGGCACCATCTTCGTGATCGACAAGGTGCTGCTGCCGCCCAACCTGGTGATTCCGGCGGCACCGGCGGCCGCCGCTCCCACGACCGACACCACCGCGGCGGCTCCGGCCGCGCCCGCCACCACCACCACGACCGACACGGCCGCAGCGGCCGCGACGACGACCACCCCTGCCCCGGCCACGACCACCACGGCGGCTCCGGCTGCGACCACCGCCGCGGCGACGCCGGCCAACCTCGTGGAGCTGCTCCAGGGCATGCCGCAGTACAGCACGCTGGTCAGCCTGATCCTGAAGGCCGGTCTGGCCGAGACCCTGAGCAGTGGCGACTACACCGTCTTCGCGCCCACGAACGACGCCTTTGCCAAGGTGCCCCAGGCGACCCTCGACACGCTGAACGCCGATCCGGCCAAGCTGCGTCAGGTGCTGCTGTTCCACGTGGTCACCGGCAAGGTCATTGACGCCGCCCTGAACGTGCCCCAGCTCAAGAGCGTGGAAGGCAGCAGCATCGACCTCAAGGCCGATGGCACCATGACCATGATCGGAGTGCTGTCCGGCGACACCATCACCGGCGGCATGCTCGCCAACTCCGTGCCCATGACGGCCGGGAACAGCGTGGCCTACAGCATCGACGCGGTGCTGATCCCCCCCACCCTGAAGTAAGCCGACCGACGTCCGGCCCGCTCCCTGTTGGGGGCGGGTCTGTCGTGTTGCCCGCCATCGGGACCCGGTGTGGGTCAGTGGGTGGTGGCGGCGTGATCCGAGAGAAACCGTGACCACGAATCGGGCGTGCGGATCACGGTATCGCGTTCCGTCCAGTCCCAGTACGGCGTATACAGGCTGCAGGCACGGAGCAGTTCCTCGCGGAAGATCGCGGCACTCAGGCCGGTGTCGAGCATGCCGCTCGTGCGGAAGCGGGCCACAACGCCGCTGCGGTCGTAGGGCACGAGCCGGAACTCTGGTGTCCAGATGCCATCCCCGGCCGTCAGGAGCACGAACTGTGCCCTGGGATCGCCGGTCGCCGGGAAGCCCACGGCACCCGTGTTCACGATCAGCGCGCCGTCCACCGTCGCGTGCGCCGGGCGGTGGATATGCGACCCGATCAGGACATCGGCCGGTGAACCGTCGGCGGGCTGACGCAGCACTCCGATCCGTTCCGGAGCCGTGCGCTCGCTGAGGCCCTCGCGGTAGTGCTGGCGGGTGCCGTGCGCGATCAGCACGCGGGGCAGGCCCGGCACGTCCAGGGTGAGGGTCATGGGCCACGCGGCCGGCACGTGCAGCAGGCCCGCCCGGTCGAGCTGATCGGCGCTCCACGCCGTCGCACCCCAGAACGGATCGTCGAACCACGCCGTGGGCAGCGAGGCGCTCCGCGCGTGCCACAGCCGCAGCAGGTCGTCATGGTTGCCGAGTGTGAACTGCACACCGGGGTGTCCGAGCAGCCGCTCCATCACCTCGACGGAATCCGGGCCCCGGTTCACGACGTCGCCGTTCACGATCACCCGGTCGGCGCCCTGCTGCTGCAGATCGTTCAGCACGGCATCCAGAGCATCGGCATTGCCATGAACATCCGCGATGATCGCCACCCGCATCGCCGTGCATTCTAGGGCCGGTGGGCCGCCAGATCGTCAGCAGGGCCACGCTGGCGGCCACCGGCCGGCAGGTGATCAGTTCCGGAAGATGATCTCCTCGCGTCCGAACGACCGCCGGGCCAGCAGGCCCAGCAGGACGGTGCCGATCAGGTTGGCGGCGATCGCCAGCAGGACGTGCACGCCATTCACGCTGCCGCGCACGATCTCCAGCAGGCTGAGCATGCCGCCGAACAGCGGCAGGGCGTACAGGCCGGCCCCCAGGGTCAGGAAATCGCTGAACTGCAGCAGGACGGCAGGCAGCACGATGCCCAGTGTGAATGGCGCGATGTAGGTCTGCGCCTCCTTGAACGACCTCGCATAGATGCCGACCGTGATGAGCAGCGCACTGATCACCAGCGCGGCGCTGAGCGACACGCCCAGCAGCGCCAGCGCCCCGCCCACGCTGAGGGTGAGCTGCCCACCCATGGCCTGCGTGATCTCGCTGCCCTGACCGGTGCGGCCACGGGTGAACGCGGCGACCAGCACCCCACTGAGGATGAAGCCCAGCACGCTGAAGCACGCACTCGTCAGGGCGGTGATGGTCGTGGCGAGGAGCTTGCCGGCCACCACCTCGCCCCGGCGCACGGGAGCCACCAGCAGGCTCTCCAGGGTGCCGCGCTCCTTCTCGCCCGCGGTGGCGTCCACGGCGGTCGCCATGGCCCCGCTGAGGATGAACTGGAGCATGAGCATGGGGATCAGGAACGCCAGCTGGCCGCTGCGCTGCTCCTGCGGGGGGCTGGCATCCACGCTCCGGATCGTGACCGGGGTGAGCACGCCGGCATCCAGGCCCAGGGCCTTCAGCCGCTCAATGGTCAGGGTGCGGTTGTAGGCGGTCACGACGTCCTGCACCTTGGAATACGCCCCGGCCTGGGCACGCAGGTTGTTCAATTTCGCGTAGACCTCCAGCGTGCCCTGCCCCGCCCCGGCGCGGGTGGGAATGGCCGTGGCGGGCCGGACAGCGGCGTCGACTGTGCCGGCCTGCACGGCAGCGCGGGCGTCCGTAACCGGCACCAGGGTCACGCCCGCCCGCACCAGGGTGCCGTCGCCCAGGCGCTCGTCGCGCGTCAGCGCTGTGCTCAGGGCCGCTGGCAGCGTGCCGACCACGCCCAGCTTCTGGCGGGCCTGCTGCTGCCCGCCGATCAGGTTGCCCAGCAGCAGCGGCAGCCCCAGGGTGAACAGCGGGATGAGCAGCAGCGGCATCAGGATGGTGGCGGTCAGGGTGCGGCGGTCGCGGATCGTGGACAGCAGATCCCGCGCCGCAATCCGCCAGACGAGTGCCGGACGCAGCCGTTCAGACGGCATGGGCCACCCCGGCGCGCTGGTCATGGGCACGAACCAGTTCAAAGAAGGCACGCTCCAGGGTGCGCTCACCCGTCGCGTGCAGCACCTCGGGAATCCGCCCGACCGTGAGCAGCTGTCCGTGGTGCAGGATCGCCACCCGGTCGCAGACCTCCTCGGCCTCGCTCATGACATGGGTGGAATACACGGTCAGGCGGCCGGGGGCCCGGCTGGCCTGCACGAAATCCAGCAGGGAGCGCCGCGCAAAGATGTCCAGGCCGCTGGCGGCCTCGTCGAGGATCAACAGGGCCGGGTCATGCAGCACCGCGCGGGCAATCACCACCTTCTGCTTCATACCCGACGAATACTCACTGGCGCGGATGTCCAGCGTGCGGCCGAGTTCCAGCCGCTCGTCCAGTTCCGCGATGCGGGCCTCGGTGTGGGCGCGGTTCAGGCTGTACAGCCCGGCGAACGAGCGCAGGATCTCGCGCCCGGTCAGACGCGCCGGCAGACCCATGCCGCCGTTCACGACCCCCACCGCCCGGCGGATCGCCTCGGCGTCTCGCCGCAGATCCAGCCCGCAGACCGTGCCGCTTCCCCCGGTGGGCTGGAGCAGGGTTGCCAGAATGCGCAGCAGGGTGGTCTTCCCGGCACCGTTCGGCCCGAGCAGCCCGAAGACCTCGGCGTCGGTGGCAGTCAGCGTCACGCCCCGGAGTGCCCGGAACGCACCGTACTCCTTGGTCAGGCCGTTCAGGTCGAGCATGGGGGTACGCCGGGGCACGGTGTCAGGTGGCATAGATGCTGGAGGGTACGCCGGCCAGGAGCAGAAGGTTGCGCGACTCCGGAACGGAGCTGGCCCGGTCGACCCGCCCGACATGTGTCCTGTCGATGGGGACACCTTCCGGGGGGACAGGATGATTTCTGGCGTCAGCAAGGGAAATCTTGTCCCGAACCATAATGTCAATCGCGCCTCCCCTCATCCAAAATGAGAGAAAAAGTGAATATAATAGGAAAGTTGCGCTGAACGGCGCACTTGAACTCAGTCCAGCGATCAGCCCCCCTGCCGATGTCCCCTCTGCTCGCTTGACCCCCCTCAACCTGCGTCCGTACCGGACAAGGCCCGCGCCGCAGTGCTCCCTGGAGGCCCGCATGTTCAACCCCCCTACCCTCGAAGATCTGCAGGAAACCCGCCGCGCCAACGAGAAGCTGGTGCTGCGCGCCCTGGAAAGTAAGCCCGAATGGGTCGAAACTGAACTCGCCAAGACGACCAGCTTGGCGCTGTCGCACCTGCGCGCAGCGCTGGCCAGCCTGCTCGACCAGGGCCGTGTGCGCCGTCTGCCCGGCACCGGCACCCGCGCCGTGTATGGTCTGGCCGATCCCGGTCTGGCCGATGTGCCCGCGACGCCCCTGACCGAGAGCGCGAAAAAGGTGCGCGACTACTTGGAAGGCCGCGCCGACAGCGCCCTGTACATGAGCGAGCAGCTGCGCATGACCCGCGAGGAAGTCATGACCGCCCTGAGCCTCCTGAACGCCCACGGCATGATCACCTGCACCTTCGTGGGCAGCCTGGTCATCTTCCGCCTGAAAGAAACGCAGGCCCTCGGCCAGGAGCAGGCCGCCGAGAAGCCCAGCCGCAAGAAGCAGGTCGCGTAAAGCACCTGAACCGTGTTCACTGAGGCCCCCACGCGGGGCCTCTGTCGTTGTCGCCGTGTACCTGACCGCAGGCTTACGCCCCGTTTGCTATCCTGCCGGGCATGAAGCTGGTTCTCGCCGTGATTCAGGATGCCGACGCCTCCGCGCTGATGCGCGTCCTGGCTGACCACTCCTTCGACGTGACCAAGCTCGCCAGCACCGGCGGCTTCCTGCGCGAGGGCAACACCACCCTGATGATCGGCGTGGGCGACGAGCGCCTGGAGGATCTCAAGAAGCTCGTGAGGCAGACCTGCCGTACCCGCACCCGCCTGGTCGCACCCAGCGTCCCGATGGGCGAGCAGAACGAGAGCATGGTGAGCGACCCGGTCGAGGTTCCGGTGGGCGGGGCCGTCATGTTCGTGATGGGCGTGCAGGAATTCGTCAAGGTCTGATCTACTCGACCCCCAGCGCCGCCAGTTCCTCCCGGAGCTGCGCGGCGTCCCTGTAGCACACGGCCCGCATCCCGACCGACCGGGCCGCCTCCGCGTTCTGCACGCGGTCGTCGATCATCACGGCCTCCTCCGGGCGCACGTTCGCCAGCTTCAGGCCCAGCCGGTAGATCGCCGGGTTGGGTTTCATCACGCCCAGGTAACAGGATGTGAAAAAGCCCAGGAGCACGTCATGCAGCCCGAAGGTGCGGATGCGGTGGTCGTTGAGGTCGGCGCCCTCGTTGTTCAGCGAGTAGCAGCGGTGGCGGGTCGACAGGTCACGCGCCAGGGCCAGCGCTTCCGCGTGCGGGCGGCTCTCGGCCTCCATCGCCGCGCGGAAGGCGTCTGGTGTGAAGTCGCGCGGCGCGTAGAACACCGTCTGGGTCAGGTATTCGTCCAGCGTCATGCGGCCCAGTTCCAGTTCCGGCACGACCAGCTTGTGCCGCTCGGTGAACTCGCCAGCGTCCAGCCCGAAGCGAGCCAGAACGTCCGCCCGCTGTTCCCGATCCCAGCCGTTAGTGAGCAGCACCCCACCGATATCCCAGAACAGCGCCCTGATGGTCATGGGCGCAGGCTACGCCGGGACGCCGCTCAGCGCGACCCGCTATCAGACCGCCGCCCACCCGTCGCCTGACAGCGGATGCCGCTGCGCCTCCGAGTGGGCGGCGGTCTGACGCGGCGAACTGCTCCGCTCGCTCCACTTCGAGGACAAGCCTTCCCCCGGTCTGGCCAACTCTATCGGGCCTGCCGAACGGCGACGACCTCATGGGCGATCATCCAGTCGAGCGCTTCTCTGACCGCGTCGAGGCTACTGTGGCGGGGCGCGAACCCCAGCAGACGCCGGGCCTTCTGCATGGAATGGCTGGGCGAGCGCGTGATGTGCTCGTGCGTGGCGTCGGCATCGTGCGCCGCCACATCGCTTCGAAAGACGTCGAAGGCCTTGAAGACCAGATGGGCGTCCTGGCCGAACCACGCGGCCACGGCGCTGGCATACCCTCGGAGCGTCACTGCTGCAGGCGACACGGCGTGAAAGGCCTGACCGTGACTCACACCGACCGCCCGGATGGCGGCCCGGAACACCCCGGCGACATCTTCGGCATGGACGTGGTGCAGGGTCTCCATACCGAGGTGGGGCAGCACCACCGGCTCTCCAGCCATCAGGGCCTCGAAGACCCTGGGGTTCTGGTTGCCCTGCGGATTGATCGGCAGGTGGCCCGGCCCCACGATGTGGCCCGGATGCACGATCGTGCCTGGAAAGTGCGACGCGGCGTACCGGCGCTCAAGCACCCGCTGCATCTTCAGCTTCTCAGTTCCGTAATCGCCGATCGGGTTCAGGTCATCGTCCTCGGTGCCAGGCACCACTGACCCCGGGCCATGTGCCCAGATGCTCCCGGTGACGAGGTAATGCGTGACGTGCCCGGCCAAAGCGTCGATCAGCGCCGTCATGTCCACTTCACGGAAACAGATGCTGTCCACGACGATATCGGGCTGGAGCTCCACGATCTTCTGCGGGAAGGCCGGATGATTCCGGTCGAGATCCACCTGACGGACGCGCTTCCAGCAGCCGTGGGGAACAAACGGCCTGGACTCGCCGCGACTGACATTCACGACCTCGAACCCGTCCTCGACCAGCATGGGAACGAGATAGGTTCCGACCTTGCCCTTGCCTCCGATCACCACTGCTCGTCTCATGACAGCCCCCAGGGTCATTTCACTTCGTGTCGTACCAGTTCGGCCCCACGCCGACCTCGACCGCCAGCGGCACCTTGAGCTGCGCGGCCCCCTCCATCAGTTCTTTGGTGATCGCGGCGACTGCATCAGCTTTGTCTTCCGGCGCCTCGATCAGCAGTTCGTCGTGAACCTGAAGGAGCAGGCGGGCGCCCATCGCGTCCAGCTCCCGATCCAGCTTGATCATGGCGAGCTTGATGATGTCGGCGGCCGTGCCCTGGATCGGCATGTTGTAGGCCAATCTCTCCCCCGCTTCCCGCAGCGTGCGGTTGCTGGCGACGAGTTCCGGCACATAGCGGCGGCGGCCGTACAGCGTCTCGACGTAGCCCTGCTGCCGCCCGAACTCCAGCGTGCGGTCGATGTAACCCCGGATGCCGGGATACGTGCTGAAGTACACCTCGATGAAGCCGGCAGCGTCGGCGTAGGGAATGCCGAGGTCGTTGCTCAGCCGATGGGCGCTCATACCGTACAGCACGCCGAAGTTCACGGTCTTGGCCGCGCGGCGCTGGTTCGGGGTCACGGTTGCCTCGTCCAGCCCCAGCACCTGCGCGGCCGTGCGGCGGTGGATGTCGGCCCCCTCCAGGAACGCCTGCTGCATCAGGGGATCGTCGGCGATGTGGGCCAGCAGCCGCAGCTCGATCTGCGAGTAGTCCGCGCTGATCAGGCAGTAGCCCGGATCGGCGATGAAGCCCTTGCGGATCTCGCGGCCGGTCTCGGAACGGATGGGGATGTTCTGGAGGTTGGGGTTCAGGCTGCTCAGGCGGCCCGTGGCGACGGCGGCCTGCGCGAAGGTGGTGTGCAACCGCCCCGTGCGCGGATTGACAAGGCTGGGCAGCGGATCGAGGTAGGTGCCGCGCAGCTTCTCCAGCTCGCGGTATTCCAGCAGCGCGGGGATGATGGGGTGTTCGTCCCGCAGGGGCTCCAGCGCGGCCACAGCGGTCGAGCGCTTGCCGGTCAGCTTGGTCTTCTTGCCGCTGGCGAGGCCAAGTTCGTCGTACAGCACGGCTTCGAGCTGGTCGCGGCTGCGGATCTGGAACTCGCGCCCGGCCAGCGAGTGGATCTGCGCCTCCAGCGTGGCGAGGCGGGCCCCGGTCGAGGCCGACAGCCCGCGCAGGTACTCGCTGTCGAGCCGCACGCCGCGCACCTCCATGCGGGCCAGCACGGCCGACAGGGGCACCTCCATGTCGCGGTACAGCGTGGTGCGGGCCTCGTCGAGCTGCCCCGGCAGGATGTCCAGCAGGTGCGCGGTGATCGCGGCGCGGCCGGCAGCGTCAGCTGGCCACGGCACCTGCGCGTAGCGTTCAGACGCGGCGCTCATGCTGGTGTTCGCCGGGTCGAGCAGGTAGGCCATCAGCTGCGGATCGTCGCCGGGTTCCACGGACAGACCGCGCACGTTCAGGTGGGTGGCGAGCGCCTTGGCCCCCGCTGCCGTGATCCGCCGCTGGCCGACGAATTCAGCGTCGTCCACGGTGGCCGGGTACTGCTCGCGCAGTTTCGCGGCGGCCTTCTCGATGTCTCGCTGGGCCTTCTCGGCGGCCTTCTGCTGGGCCTTGGTGGGGGGGGCAGCCGACTCGCCGTCTCCGAACAGCCCGACCGGCGCGGCGTAGACCTCGGCCTTCTTCCACTCGGCTGGTTCCTGCGTGGGGGCCGTGCGGACGGTGCCGGCCTCGAAGGTCGCGGCGTCCACCAGCGCAGCCGTCAGGTCGTCCTCACGGGACAGGACGTAGCCCCAGACCACCGTCTGGCCCGGTGTCTTCCACGGCTGCACGTCCACGGTGGGCAGCGCGACGTGGCCCTGATCCCGCTCCGGCGCGGCGGGGCCGCTGCGTGCGGTCTCGTCGTGGATGGCATCGGGCAGCGTGGCCTCGCGCCCGTCCAGGCCGGCCACGTCGCGGCGCACCGAGTGCAGGTCGAGCTCGGTCAGGAGTGCCTCCAGCCGCGCCGGATCGCCCGGCAGGCGGCCCCGGCCCAGGTCGACCTTGAGGGGCAGGTCGGTGACCATGCACGACAGTTCGTGGCTGAACTTCACGTTCGCCTCGGAGTCCAGCAGCTTCTGGCGGGTGCCGTCGGGCTTCAGGGTGCCGGCCCTGGCCGCCTCGTAGATGGCCTCCAGGGTGCCGTACTCCTGAAGCAGCTTGGCAGCGGTCTTGGGGCCGATGCCCTTCGCGCCGGGGATGTTGTCGCTGGCGTCGCCGGTCAGGGCGCGGTAATCGACCCACTGGCGCACCGTCACCCCGTACTTCTCCAGCACCTCGGCGGGGCCGAGCAGCCTGAAGTCGTTGGTGATGACCTTCACGTGGTCGTCGAGGAGCTGGTAGGCGTCGCGGTCGCTGGTCACGATCCGCACCTGCATGCCGGTGCCCTCAGCCATGCGGGTCAGGGTGGCGATCACGTCGTCGGCCTCGTAGCCGGGCTCCTCCAGGCGCGGCAGGCCGATCGCATCAACGAGTTCGCGGATGCGGTTGATCTGGCCGGGCAGGTCGGCGGGCATCTCGGCGCGGCCGGACTTGTAGCCGTCGTACTGCTCGTGCCGGAAGGTCTTGACCGGCGGGTCGAACACCACGATCACCTGGTTGCTCTTCTGGCGCACCAGCCGCAGGGTGAGCCGCAGGAACCCCACGATGGCGTTGGTCGCCTCGCCGGAGGTGCTGGTCAGAGGTGGCAGTGCGAAATACGAGCGGAACGCCAGGGCGTGCCCGTCGATCAGCACCAGCGTGTCGGGAGTTCCGGAGGTCATGCCCGACATTCTACTGTGAACGTAATGAGACCCGACCGGGCAGGGTCAGCCCTGGAGCTGCCCGCGCTGCTCGACCAGCGCCGCAAGTTCGCGCGCGATCTCGTGGATCTCCGCACTATCCTGGCCCTCGACCATCACGCGGATCAGGTTCTCGGTGCCGCTGGGGCGCAGATTGACCCGGCCGCGCCCCGAGAGCCGCGCCTCGGCCTGCTCGACGGCCGAGCGCACCACGTCGTCGCGGGCAATGGCCTTCTTGTCGCCCACGCGCACGTTCACCAGGGTCTGCGGGAACATCACGAGGTCGTCGTGCAGGGAATCCAGGGTGGTGCCCAGCTTCTGCATGCTGCCCAGGGTCAGCAGTGCGGTCAGCACGCCGTCACCGGTCGGCGACACGTCCAGGAACAGGATGTGTCCGCTCTGCTCCCCGCCGAGGTGCAGGTGCTGCCCGTGCAGCCGTTCGTGGACGTAGCGGTCGCCCACGGCGGTGCGCTCCAGGGGAATACCGGACTGCTGGAGCTTCACCTCCAGCGCCATGTTCGCCATGATGGTGGTCACGACGGCCTTCTCGCCGCGGGCGCGGGCGTTCAGCAGCAGCATGTGGTCGCCGTGGACGACGTTGCCACGCGAGTCCACGAACAGGGCGCGGTCGGCGTCGCCGTCGAAGGCCACGCCCAGGTCATAGGGGCCGTCCCGCACGATGCGCTGCAGATGTTCCAGATGCGTGCTGCCGCAGCCCCGGTTGATGTTGTGGCCGTCCGGCGTGGTGTAGACGGCGAACACGTCCGCGCCGGCGGCCTGGAACACCTTGGGCGCCACCCGGAAGGCCGCGCCGTTGGCGCAGTCCAGCACGATCCGCAGGCCGCGCAGATCCGGGGCGTGGCGGCACAGGTACTGCACGTACAGCCGCTCGGCCTCGGTGTAGTTGGTGACGCTGCCCATCTGGACACCCGTGACCGGGGCCAGGGTGGGCACGCGGTCGATGGCGGCCTCGATCTCCAGCTCTGTGCCGTCGCTGAGTTTCTGGCCGTCGGCCCCGAAGAACTTGATGCCGTTGTCCTCGTAGGGGTTGTGAGACGCGCTGATCACGACCCCGGCGTCGGCCGTCAGGTGCCGGGTCAGGTAGCTGACGCCCGGCGTGGGCAAGACGCCCACATGGACGACATCGACTCCACGGCTGGTCAGACCGGCGGCCAGGGCGGCCTCCAGCATGTCGCCGCTCTGACGGGTGTCCTTGCCGATGACCACGCGGGCCTTGCCACGCTCCTGCACCAGCACCTCGCCGGCGGCGGCACCCAGCGCCATGACCCACGCGGCCGTCAGGGGATACTCGCCGGCCACGGCCCGCACGCCGTCGGTGCCGAAGTACTTGCGCTCGGTTGTCGTTGAACTCATATACGTCCATCATACGGGCATGAGTGATGTGTGTAACGTGCTCATGCCTGTACGGCGGGTCAGCGTGGGAACCGCCACGCCTCCCCCCGCGTACCGGAGGGCATGAGTGGATTCTCCATCGGGTCGTTCTCGTTCAGCCGCAGCGGCCACCGTCGCGGCGGCTTCCTGCGCCACAGCCATTCCAGCGGCCACCGGGGAGGCTTCCTGGGGCACAGTCACTCCAGCGGACACCGGGGGCACTACGTCCAGGGTGGCCATTACCGTCAGGTGCGCCGCTCGCGCGGGCCGCTCGGCTGCCTGGGCGCGTTCGTCGTCGGGATGGCGGTCGTGGGCAGTGCCGTGGGCGGCGTGGTGAGCCTGCTGACGTGAGGCCCGGCCTGCACCTGCACCCGTGAGAGCACGCCTGCACGCAGGCTGGAGTGCCCTGAGACGCGGTGGGCCAGCCGTCAGTGCCCACGTGTGGCCATGGGCACTGGCGGACGCCTTTCCGGGGTCACGCCGCGTACTGGAAACGTGGACGGGCGAGGGCGCGGCCTTCGCCCGCTACCGTTCGGCCCACGGCCCACTCTTCCTGAAATACCTGCCGCTGACGTGGCACGATGTCCGCGCGTGCACCCGCCTGGAACGCGAGGCGGCGTACCTGCGCGACCTCGCGCCCCTGTCGCCGGTGGCACATGCCCCACATCTGCACTCGGCCACGTCCGGCACACACGCACACCTGCTGACGCGCGACCTGACCAACGACACGACCGGGTGGGGGGCCTTCTCCACGGATCCCGACCGGGAACGCGGGCTGCTGGATGTGGTACGCCTGCTGGCTCGCCACCACGCCTTCTGGGCCGGGCCAGCCGGCCACGGGCACCCGGCCCTGACCGGCCTGTGGGGGTGGCAGCCCGACGAGGTTCTGGCTCGGGCACAGCGGATGGCGGCGGCACCGGCACAGTACGGCGAGGCGGCTGGCGCGGTCACGGCCGTCGCCGCCGCCCTGCCGGATCTGCTGTCCGCTGCCCGCACCGTCACGCTGGTGCACGGCGACATCCACGCCGGACAGGTGCTGTGGCCGCGTGACGGCCGCCCGCCTGTGCTGATCGACTACGGCCAGACCCACCCGTCTGTGCCCGGCGAGGATCTGGCACACCTGCTGGCGATCCGCCTGGACGCCGCCGAACGTGAGCGGCTCGGCCCGGCGCTGAGGGACGCCTATCGGGAGGAACTCGCCCACCACGGCCTGAGGCTCACTCTGAGCGAACTGGCCGCCCAGGAACGCGCCGGGCTGGCCCTGAATGTCCTGACCACGGCCCGGCAGGCGCAGCGCACACCGGGCAGCGGCGTCGGGAACGCACTGACCCAGGTACTTCAGGTCTGGTCAGCGGCCGAAGCGCCGAGTCCCAGGAACGCCCGGTAACGGTTCAGCTCGGCGTCCAGCCCCCGGCACAACGTGGCGGTCTGCCGCACGCCGGGCGCGTATCCCAGTTCTGCATGCAGTTCTCCACCCTCCACCTTCAGGTTCGCCCACCCCACGGCGCGGTCACCGTGGAACACTGGCAGCGCGTAGTAGCCCATGACCCGCTTCGCGGGCGGCGTGTACGCTTCGAAGCGGTACGCCCAGCCGTGCAGATGCTCGAAGCGGCGCCGATCCCACACCAGCGGATCGAAGGGATTCACGATCCGCACGCCGCGTGCCTCCGCGACATCGGCCAGATCACGCTCGGGTGCCCAGACGTAGGCCACGCCGTCCACCTTCGCCGCGTTCAGCTCAGCCCTGACCGCGTGCCGGAAGGCGGCCCGCAGTTCCTGACGCAGATGCGGCAGGCCGAAGCCCGACAGCGATACCAGATACCCCAGACTGGCCTGTGGCAGCGGCCCGTACAGGGCGGCCAGCAGGTGGATGACCCGGCGCAGGCGCTCGTGCTCGGGCAGCGGCGTCTCGCGCAGGACGCTCAGGTGCGGTGCCACCCCATACACCCGCACGCCGCCCTCCCGGCGCACGATCCGGGCCTCGCCCCGGTAGTGCAGCGCGTCCAGGGCGCGGGTCGTGGCGGTGCCCTGCCCGCCCCAGTAGGTCGTGGCCGTGCGCTTCCCCAGCAGGGCGACCAACTCTCTGGGGTGCAGCTCGCCGCGTTCGCTCAGTACCGCCCGCACGTCGTCCAGCAGCGCCGGGTGCTCGCCCTCGATGCGGGTGGACGCCACCACGCGCGGGTGCAGCAGCGCCTGCACGTGCCGGGGCACGAACCCGTAGTTCGGGATCATGTCCTCCTCGGCATCCAGCGTGGGATACAGCCGTTCCAGATCGCCGGCCCGGTACCCCCGCACCCGCTGCATGAGGGTCAGATCCTGGGCACGCGCCGGCGCACGGATCGGGTCGGCCTGGACGAAGCCCATGACGTTCAGGGCGGACTGGAGGTCTGCGGCCGGGCGCACCGTCTGCATGGCCGCCGCCCGAAGCAGCGCCGGGGTGATGTCTGGGCTCACGGTCACAGTTTAGCGCACGACAGAACACTGTGGCCTGAATCTGGTCAGGCCACAGTGGGTGGAGGTGGGTCTTGCATATGGATGGGCGGCGGGTGTCTATAGCCCTGTCAAGCACGCCGACGGGCTGTGCCCGTTCCCCCCTCCCCAGCCCTCCCCCACACGGAGGGGGAGGGAGTCAGAGGTACAGCTGGCACGGTCACCGTGCTGATTCGGATCAAACGTCCGCAGGGGGAGGGGGTGAAAGCAGTGATCCCGGCCCATCTGCTCCATCACGCCACGCGGGTCATATCAGACCCAGACCAGGGCGTGACGACCGCTTACTTGATCGTGCCGTTCAGGCCGTTCGGGTAGAAGCCGCCCTTGGTGGCACCGGGGGCCAGGTACACGATGTTCAGAACCTCGCGGGTGCTGCGGCCGTAGGCCACGCCGTTCTTGTCGGCGGGCGCAATGACGGCGCGACCACTGGCGTCGCTCAGGCCCATGTCCTTGCCGCCGCCGACCTTGCCGCGCAGGCTGCTGATCGCCTGGACGACCTGCCCGACGTACAGGCCGGCCGCCGCCGTGACCTGACGCTGCTGGTACAGCATGGTGCGGATCGCGCCGCCGTGGTAGGCCTCCACGGCCAGGATGCCCGCCGCCGCCTGCAGGTATGCAGGGTTGGTGATCAGCGTGGCCGCGCCGTTGTACGCGGTGACACCCACGTCCTCGAAGATGAACGCGCCGTGCAGGAAGAACAGGTCGTTGGCAAAGGGATTGAAGCCCTTGATGGCCCCACCGCTCGCGGCCTGCCCGGCGGCGTCGAAGGCCCCGGCCAGATCGATCACGGGGCGCATGGCCGCTCCCTTGCCCAGGGCGCCGTGCAGGAACTTGACGTGCTGGAGTTCGTCCTCGGCGATGTCGTTGGCCAGGGCCTGCACGTTGCTGTCCTTGAACTGCATGCCGCGCGTCATGTCCAGGCTGGCGGGCAGCCGGATCTCGGCCCCGCCGCCGATGGCCTTCAGTTCATTCACGCGGCCCACGGCAGCCAGGTAGAACGCCGCTTCCAGGTATTCCAGGTTCAGGGCAAAGTTCAGGACATCGCCGTCAATGTTCTTGGCGGGCGCCGCCAGGGCACCCGTGCCGGTCAGGCCCAGCGCAGCGGTGCCCAGACCGATCTTGCCCAGGAATCCCAGGGCGGCGCGGCGGTTCAGGCCGTCGGTGGTGGCGGTGGCCGTGCTGATGGACTCGTCAATCGTCGTCATGGTGTGCTCCTTGGAACGTGCAGGTGACCGGTGGACACGCCGGAGCGTGGACACGTGAGGTCGTGGTGCGAGGGGGTGGGGTGGCGGGTGTCGTGTCCCCTGCCGCCCGTGGCTGACATGTGGCTATAAGCGGGGCAGGTGCGAACCGGATCACGACACCCCCCGAGATGAACGGCACATGAAGGCCGGCAGGGTCTGTCGGGCCGTGGGGGCAGCCCGCCCATACGGCCGGAACGGGGCCGCGTAGAGTGGAGGCATGAGTGCCCAGCCCACCCTGTTCGAACGCATCATCGCGCGGGAGATTCCCAGCGACATCGTGTATGAGGACGACCAGTACCTGGCGATCCGCGACATCGCCCCGAAGGCGCCCATCCACCTGCTGGTTATCCCCAAGCGGGCCACGGCGCGGGTGGACGAGATCACCGACGCGACCGAGATGGGCGACCTGTGGCTGACGGCCGTGAAGGTCGCCCGGCAACACGCGCAGGACTTCCGACTGCTGGTGAACTGCGGCGCGGGCGGCGGGCAGGTCGTGTTCCACACCCACATCCACATCCTGGCCGGGTGGGAACACGGCCCGGACAGCGACACCTGATGCCACACCCTGACTTCGCCGCTGTGCTGTTCGATCTGGACGGCGTGCTGATCGACACCGAGACGCTGATCGGGGCGCTGTGGGCCGAGATCTTCGCGGAGCGCGACCTGCACCTGAGCGCCGCCGAGATCACCCGCCTGACCAGCGGCCAGCGCTTCGAGGGCGTGCTGCGTCAACTGGACGAGGAACGCGGCTGGAAGGCCCCGGAGGATTTCCTGCCGATGCTGGGCGAGCGCTTCAACGGGGCGTTTGCCCACGTGCCCGTCATCGAGGGGGCGGCCGGCACCCTGCGTGCGCTGCGGGCCGCTGGCATTCCCTGTGCGGTGGCGAGCAACAGTGAGAAACACCGGCTGACGCTGAAACTGGATGGCGCCGGACTGACCGATCTGGTCGGCGTCCATGCCTATGATCCCTCGCTGGTCGGCGGCGTGGGCAAGCCCGATCCGGCGCTGTACGTGTACGCCGCCGCGCAGCTGGGGGTGGATGTGCGTGAGTGCGTGGTGATCGAGGACAGTGTGCCGGGGGCGCGGGCAGGCGTGGCTTCTGGCGCAACCGTGTGGGGCCTGCTGGCGGGCGGCCACCACACCCACGACAGCCGGAGCGAGCTGGAGGCCGTGGGCGTGACCCGTTTCATGCAGTCGCACGCGCAACTGAGGGACGCACTGGGTGTATCGCTTCCGGTCTAGCGCAACAGCGGGGCGACCCAACCCTGCTTGACTTCAAAGTCTACATATGTTGCTATTACTCCATGCCCCGTCTTCCAAACTCCAGCCCACACTCGCTGGCCGTCCTCGGGAGCCTTCTCCAGACGTACCCGGCCCACACCTACGGCTACGACCTGAGTAAGGCCACCGACCTGAAGAGCGGCACCCTGTATCCCATTCTCCAGCGCCTGCACGAGCAGGGCTATCTGGACGCCCAGTGGGAGGACTCTCCGCACCCTGGCAAGCCCCCCCGCCACATCTACCGCCTGACCGAGACCGGCCTGACGCTGGCGCGGGAGCGGCGCGAGCGGAGTACACCTGCCCGCAGCCTAAAAGGAGCGCTGACATGACCCCGGAAGACTGGAAGAAGGGTATGGAGAACGAGGCGGCGAGCGTGGAGGATGCGGGGTGGGCACTGGAGACGCAGGTGGCAGCCCATCGGTTCTGGTGGAGAGCCGCCATCACAGCCGGAGCGATGTTTGCGCTGATTGGTGCCGTTCAGGTTCTCGTCGTGCATGTCTCCTGGCGGAACGCCACACCGGCGGGGCTGTGGTTCGGCATCATGATCACCGTGGCGCTGGTAGGCGCTGCTCTCGGCGCGCTGCGCACCGGGGTACTCGAGGTCGGTGTGGGCGCGCTGGCATATCTGCCGGGCGCGTGGCTGACCGTGGTGGCGTTACAGGCCGTGCTGGGCGACGTGGCCCCACGTGACCCAGGATTCGTGGACGAGGCCGTGACCGTGCTGGCCGTCATCGCGGCCTGCGCAGCGGGAAGCATGGGCCACCTGACGGTCAGGCGAACCCTGTTCAGACGCTGACCTGAATCACAAGCATCGGGCCGACCCCACCACGAGATCGGCCCGGTTTCCCTTCACCTCACGCCATTGGCAGTTCGACCATGCCGCCGGGCAATTCGCCGTCGCCCCGGCCCTCCATGCGGGCGGTCACGGCCAGCCCGGTCGGAGTCTGGGCCAGGCCACCGTCGGCGGTCTCGCGCAGGGCAGCGGGCATCATGCGGCCCACGGAGGCCATAGCGCCCAGCACCTCGTCGGGCGGGATGAAGGATTCGAGCTGCGCCAGGGCCAGCTGCGCGGCGCTGACAGCGTGGACGGCGTAGAAGGCGTTGCGACTCACGCAGGGCACCTCGACGTAGCCGCCGACCGGATCGCACACCAGACCGATGGTGTTCATCAGGGCCATGCTGGCGGCGTGGACGGCGGCGCGAGGACTGCCGCCCAGCAGTTCCACGATGGCAGCGGCGGCCATGGCGGCGCTGCTGCCGATCTCGGCCTGACAGCCCCCGGCCGCGCCACTGATGAACATGCGCTTGCTGATGGCCTTGCCGATTCCGGCGGCCAGGATCATGGGATCGACCAGCCGTTCGTCGGGAATCCCCAGGTGGTCGGCCACGCCGATCAGTGCTCCGGGGATCGTGCCCGCGCTGCCGGCGGTGGGCGCGGCGACGATCCGGCCCATGCGGGCATTCTCCTCGTTCACGGCCATGGCGTAGGCCTGCACGCGCTTCAGGAGCGGGCTCTGCAGGGCATCGGCGGCGTTCCACAGGCCGCTGGCATTCCAGCCGACCATGCCGGTGATGCTGGGGGCATCGGAGTTCAGGCCGCGCTGGATGCTGTCCCGCATTTCACCGATCCGGCGCAGCATCTCGGCGCGGATGTCGTCGGCATTCAGGCCGGTCTCGGCACAGTCCTGGGCCAGAATCCACGCCGAGGCGGGAGCGGGCGCGTTGAGGATGTCGTCCAGGGTCATAGGGGGAACCTCGGGTCAGTGGTCTAGACGACCAGCCTACCGGATGCCCCGCCAGCCCGCCATGACCCGTCCCGCAATCCCGGATTCTGCCGCACCCCAGCGTTATTTCAGGGGCTTCTCGAAGTCGTCGGCCCCGATGGAGGCCGTGCCCCCAGCCACCTCGTTCCGGTCGAGGACGAAGGCCAGAACATCCACATACTGCCGGTCGGTCAGGCTGCCCGGCGCATTCTTCGGCATGGTCTTGACCTTGGCGTGCAGGGCTCCCACAGTCTTGTATTTCGCCACGAACGCCGCACCGATCAGCGTCGGGGCGCGGTTGCCCTGGAGCTTGTCGCCGTGGCAGCCCTGGCAGCTCTTGGCGTAGACCGCCTGACCGGCCGCAACCTGCGCGGCGCGGGCACTCAGGGCGGCCTCCTTCAGGTCGTCCTTCTTCAGACCACCGGCGGGGAGGGCCACGCCGTTCCGCTCGAACAGCAGCGCGACCACATCCAGATACTGCTGTTCGGACAGGGTACCCGGCGCGTTCTTGGGCATGGTCTTTGAGACCTTGGTATGAAGGTCGGCGTAGGTGTGATCGCCTCCCGCGTACTTCCCGAGCATTCCGGCCCCCACCAGCGCCGGGGCACGGTTGCCCTGGAGCTTGTCGCCGTGGCAGCCCTGGCAGCTCTTGGCGTACACGGACAGTCCAGATTTGACCTGCGCCGCCACCGCATCCTCGGGGGCAGCCGGGGCCGCGGGGGCAGCCGCCAGCGCCGCCCACAGCATCCCGCCGCCGAGAACGAGGACACTGCCCGCCACCATGCCAGAACGCTTGTTCATGAGGCCCACCTTCCCGGACGGACGCACGACCACCGTCCCCCCGGCTGTCGAGATTCACCGGCAGCGTACGCCGCCCGCGGCCCGCCGCCCATGGACTATAGTCGGATGGCTCGCTCCGGGCCCTGCGGTGCGGGTGTGGGCTCACGCCTCCCTGGCCACCTGCAGCAGCTCTCCACGCTGCACCATCTCCACGATCCTCAGGAGGTCGGGGCGGTAGTAGCGGTCGCGGGTCATGTTGGGGATGTGTGCGCGGATGTGTTCCCACGCGGCCTGAGCGCCACGCCCGGCGTGGAGGGTCTGGAAGTCGAGGGCCTGCGCGGCGCACAGCAGTTCGATTCCGATGACGTTCTGCACGTTCTCCAGGATGGCCCGCAGTTGCCGGGCACCGTGCGCCCCCATGCTGACGTGGTCTTCCTGGTTGGCGCTGGTGGGAATGGTGTCCACGCTGGCCGGGTGGGCGAGCACCTTGTTCTCGCTGACGAGGGCGGCGGCGGTGTACTGCGCGATCATGAACCCGCTGTTCAGGCCGCCCTGGGGCGCGAGGAACCCCGGCAGGCCCGACAGGGCGGGATTCAACAGCTGCTCGCAGCGGCGCTCGCTGATGCTGCCGAGTTCCGCCACCGCGACCTTCAGCGCGTCGATGGTCACGGCGAGCGGCTGCCCGTGGAAGTTCCCGCCGCTGACCACGTCGCCGGTCTCCGGGAAGATCAGGGGGTTGTCCGTCACGGACGCGAACTCGACCGCCAGCACCCGCTCGGCGTGCGCGAGGACGTCCAGGCTCGCGCCGTGCACCTGCGGCGCGGCCCGCAGCGAGTACGCGTCCTGCACCTTCCCGTCCCCCACCAGATGCGACGGGGCGATCTGCGAGTCGCGCAGGAAGAACCGCAGCTCCTCCGCGACCGCGACCGCGCCGGGATGGGGGCGCAGGCCCACCACGTCCGGCTGGAAGGGCCGGTGCGAGCCGTACATCGCCTCGACGGTCATGGCCGCCGCCAGATTCGCCGTGCCCAGCAGCGTCCGGGCATCGGCCACGGCCAGCGCGAGCAGGCTGCCCATCAGCTGCGTGCCGTTGATCAGCGCCAGCCCCTCCTTGGCCTGCAAGGTCAGCGGTGTCAGGTTCAGCTCGGCCAGCACGTCGGCACTGGGCCGCACCGTCCCCCGGTACTCCATGTCGCCCAGACCGATCAGGCCCAGCGCCAGGTGAGCCAGCGGCGCGAGATCGCCGGATGCCCCCACGCTGCCCTGCGCCGGGATGACCGGCAGCGCCCCCGCGTTCAGCAGCGCCAGCAGCAGTTCCACGACCTCGGGCCGCACGCCGGAATGCCCCAGCGCCAGCGACTGCGCGCGCAGCAGCAGCATGCTGCGCACCACCTCGGTCGGCAGGGCCTCCCCCACGCCGATCGCGTGCGACAGGATCAGGTTCAGCTGCAGTTCCTCCAGCCCCGCACGCGGCACCTGCACCGACGCAAACTTCCCGAACCCCGTGTTCACGCCATACACCGCGGCGTCGCCGTCCACGATCCGCTCGATCACCGCCCGTGCCCGGAGAATGCGTCCACGCGCCGCCTCGGACAACTCCACGGACTCGCCGCCACGCACGACGGAGAGGAATTCAGACAGGGACAGGTGTTGGTCGAGAATCACAGGTGCTCCTTATTGGAACGATAGATATACATCTGCCCGAAAAGATCTTCAAAATCTTTTTGAGGGGTCAATCCACGCCAGTGTGGCTCATCGTCCGTAAATTGAACAATCAGGCCTGAGTCCGTAATAAAGAGTGGCGACCAGGCGTCCTCGACGGCCAGCGGATAGAGTTTCTGCTGGTGAGATCGTTCAAACTCCGGGAAGTTGGGGTCGCCGTCTGTTTGAATGTCATATGTCCAACTCGTTCCAACATCATTCAGGTTGAATTGAATGTTGTTTCGTAGCCCCAGACCGTCAAACTGCTCAAGAACTGCCCGCGCAAGGGGGAAAATCTGCCAGCCGTTCTTCTCGGCCAGGGCTACATCCGCCGATATATCGACACGGCGATCCTCAGACCATCCGATAGCAAGGAGCTGGGTGCGGAGTTCATCAGTGATTTCAAATGGCAGATCAGACATGCCGACCGTCCATCCAGACGTCCCGCACCGGATTCGCCCCCAGGGTGTACGCCAGATCGCGCCAGTCGGCGCTGTGCAGGGCCAGGAAGTCGGCCCGTTGGCCGGGCGCGAGGGCTGCCCGGTCGCCCAGTCCCAGAGCCGCCGCCGCGTTCACGGTGCAGGCGGTCAACGCCTCGGCGGGGGTCAGGCGGTTCAGGCGCACCGCGAGGGCCAGGGCCAACTGGACACTGAACACGGGTGAGGAACCGGGATTCAGGTCGGTGCCCACGGCAACCGCCGCGCCCGCGTCGATCAGTGCCCGGCCCGGTGCGGCGGGCAGGCCCAGGTGGAGCGTCACACCGGGAAGGATGGTCGCCACGGTGTTCGACGCCGCCAGGGCAGCGATCTGAGCTGGGCCGCTGGCTTCAAGATGATCCACACTGAGCGCTCCCAGCTCGCAGGCGAGTTCCGTCCCACCGATGGCGTGGAACTGGTCGGCATGGAGCTTGAAGTCCAGCTCGTTGGCGCGGGCGGCCACGAAGATCTGACGGGTTTCCTCGACAGTGAAGGCTTCTTTCTCGCAGAAGACGTCCACCGTTTCAGCAAGTCCGGAACTGGCGACCTCAGGAATCAGTTCCTCGCAGACGGCCCGGACGTAGTCGGTGCGTCCTTCCGTGGGTGGGACGTGGATCAGGAGCGTCGGCATCACGAACAGCTCCCGTCGCAGTCTGCGGACAGCTTCCAGCATCCGCACCTCTGCACGGAAATCCAGCCCGTAGCCGCTCTTGACTTCAATGGTGGTCGCACCAGACGCCCGCAGCGTGTGCAACCGTGGCCGGGCCAGGGCCACCAGCTCATTTACGCTGGCCGCACCTGTCGCCCGCATGCTGCTGCGGATGCCGCCGCCCCGCGCGAGGATCTCCTCGTACGGGACGCCCTGCACGCGCGCCTCGAAATCCGCGAGGCGATCCCCGGCCCAGATGGAGTGCGTGTGCGGGTCGACCAGTCCTGGTACGACCGCCACGCCGCCCAGGTCGTGCTCCTGCACCATGCCGGGAGCCTCGGCACGCGGGCCGACCCACTGAACACGCCCGCCCGAGACGAGCAGGGCGGCATCGGGAATGACGCTCAGGTCGCCCATGGCCGCGCCGCGCTGCACGCCGGGGGCCGGCGTGACGAGCTGGCTGATGTTCGTGAACAGCGTCTCAGGCATGACGGTCACCGTCCAGGCCCGCCTCGCACAGCGTCTCCATGATCAGCCGCGCCATCAGCAGTTCGCTGCGTCCGGTGGGGTCGAGGCTCGGGGCGAGTTCCACGACATCCAGGCCGACGACGGTGTTGTGCCGCGCCGTTTCCGCCAGGATCGCCATGCCCTGCGCGTAGGTCAGGCCGTCCGGTTCGGGGCTGCTCGTGCCGGGAATGACGCTGGGGTCGAAGCTGTCCACGTCCACGCTGAGGTACACGTTCTTCCCGCGCGGCAGCCGCTCCAGCACACGCGTCAGGTCACCCGCGACGTCCGTCATGGGGATCAGGGCGTGCCCCCGCGCGCGGGCCGCCGCGACCGCTTCCGGATCGAAGCGCAGCCCACGCAGGCCAATGGTCGTGATGTGCACGAGGTTCTCCATCTCCTCGCACGCGCGGCGGAAGGGGCTGCTGTTGCTGTAGCGGGTGTCGTTGCGGGTGTCCGTGAAGTCCAGGTGCGCGTCCAGCTGCACCACGTGCAGCTCCGGCACGTCCGCATAGGCCCGCAGGATCGGGTACGTGACGCTGTGGTCGCCGCCCAGGAACACCGGGAGGCGGCAGCGTTCCCGCACCAGTCGGGCCGCCTCCGTGATCCGCTGCCGTGCCAGTTCCGGCTCCAGGCTGGGCAGCACCACGTCCCCCGCGTCCGCGAAGGTCACGCCCGCCAGCCGCGTCACGCCGTCCAGTCCCGTGAAGGGCGGCACACTCCGCAGGCTGGCCTCTCTGAGTGCGCGGGGGGCGAAGCGCGCGCCGGGGCGGAACCCCAGGGCGATATCGAAGGGCACGCCGAGCGCGGCCACGTCCGCCCGCCACTCCGCGGCCGGGTGGACGATGGGCGCGCGGGCGAAGGTGGCGATGCCGCCGTAGGGAAGGTGGGTCATGGGCGCGCCCCACAGGTCACGTCGCCGTCGGTGTCTTTGTCTGAGACCTGTGTCAGCGAAGGCAGGGCGAGATGGAGTTCAGCAGTGCGGCTGAGCTGGCCCGTCGTGGGGCTGTACCAGTTCACGTTCAGGCACAGGGTCTTCCCTGTCACGCGGCTGGCCCGGATGTCGGGAAAGGTGACCTGCCGGGCGCCACCGTTCAGGTTCCAGAGCCGGATGGTGTTATCGCCCGTGCCGATCAGGTAACGTCCGTCTTCACTCCACTGGATATTGAGCACGGTGTCGTTCTTGAGTTGTTCGGTTCGGCCGTCTGGACGAACGAGAAACACATTCGCATCCCAGTACTTCGTATGTATGTTTCTGTAGTAATGCACGGCAATGAAGCTCCCCGATCGATTTGGAAGGACAGACGGTCTCTCCCAACCCCAAGAGAAGTCAGGATCGGGTTCCAGAGCGACTTCTGGCCCTTTCACCTCTACCGTCTTCCCCGTCTTCGTGGTGACTGTGACGGCCAGCTTAGGGTCGTGCCCGTGCTGTTGTGCACCGACCGAACCGGTCAGCAGGAGGCCAAGGAGGGGCAGAACAAAGGGTTTCATGCGCCTATTGTTCACGTCACCTCTGGTCTCTGATGCCGAGGCTGGGCAGATCAAGCCCCCTCTCCCGCGCCACGTCCAGCGCGAGGTCATAGCCTGCGTCGGCGTGGCGGATGACGCCCATGCCGGGGTCGTTGGTCAGGGCGCGGGCAAGTTTCCGGGCGGCTTCTTCGGTGCCGTCGGCGACGATGACGAGGCCGCTGTGCTGCGAAAATCCCAGGCCGACGCCGCCGCCGTGGTGGAAGCTCATCCAGCTGGCCCCGCTGGCGATGCCGACGCCGAAGTTCAGGAGAGGCCAGTCGGACACGGCGTCGCTGCCGTCGAGCATGGCTTCGGTTTCGCGGTAGGGGCTGGCAACCGATCGGCGTCGAGGTGGTCGCGGCCGATGACGATGGGAGCCTTCAGGCGGCCGTCGGCGACCATCTCGTTGAAGAGTCTCGCGGCCCGGTCGCGTTCCCGGTACCCGAGCCAGCAGATGCGGGCGGGGAGGCCCTGGAAGGCGATCTGGTCGGCGGCGTACGTGAGCCAGGATTGCAGGCGCTCGTCGTGGGGGAAGAGGTCGAGCAGCGCGCGGTCGGTGGCGCGAATGTCCTCGGGGTCGCCGGACAGCGCCACCCAGCGGAAGGGGCCGCGCCCCTCGCAGAAGGAGTCCCGGATGAACGCGGGCACGAAGCCGGGGTAGTCGAAGGCGTTCTCCACACCGGCTTCCCGGGCGCGGTGGCGGAGGTTGTTGCCGTAGTCGAACGCGACCGCGCCGCGCCGCTGGAGGTCGAGGATGGCGCGGACGTGCGCCGCCATCGCGTCGTACGCGCGCTGGCGGTACTCGTCGGGCCGCTGCTCGCGCAATTCCGCGGCGTCCTCGTCGGGCGCAAGGACGGGCAGGTAGCCCCACATGGGGTCGTGCGCGCTGGTCTGGTCGGTGATCAGGTCAGGCGTCCAGTTCATCGTGACGAGCTGCGGGACGAGCTCGGCGGCGTTGCCCTGCACACCGATGGAGCGGGCGACACCTTCAGCCTTGTACGTTTCCGCGCGGGCGATGGCGTCCTCCAGGCTCGTGGCGACCTCGTCGAGGTAGCGGGTGTCGAGGCGCTTCTGGATGCGGGTGGGGTCGATCTCGATAGTGATGCTGACGCCACCGGCGAGCTTCACGGCGAGGGGTTGCGCGCCGCCCATGCCGCCCAGCCCGGCGGTGACGGTGACGGTGCCCCTCAGGCTGCCGCCGAAGTGCTTGCGGGCCGCTCCGGCGAAGGTCTCGTAGGTGCCCTGGAGGATGCCCTGCGTCCCGATGTAGATCCAGCTTCCGGCAGTCATCTGGCCGTACATCATCAGGCCCGCCCGGTCGAGCTGGTCGAAGGTTTCCCAGTTCGCCCAGTGCGGCACGAGGTTGCTGTTGGCGAGCAGCACGCGCGGGGCCCACTCGTGCGTCTTCAGGACGGCGACGGGCTTGCCGGACTGGATCAGCAGCGTCTCGTCGTCCTCCAGCCGGTCGAGCGTCTCCACGATCGTGTGGTAGGCCTCCCAGCTGCGGGCGGCCTTGCCGCGCCCGCCGTACACGACCAGGGTGTCCGGGTGCTCGGCGACGTCCGGGTCGAGGTTGTTCATGAGCTTGCGCTTGGCGGCCTCCTGCACCCACCCCTTCGCGGTCTTCTGCGGGCCGCGCGGGGCGCGGACGACGGGGGCGGGTTCGGTGGGGGCGGGGGGTGTCATGGGTGTCCTCCGGTGGGCGGCAGTGTGCGTGGTGCGGAATGGCGGCAGCTGCAGCGATGGCCTGGGCTCGCCTCCCCGCTCCTGGCCTGATGGATGTGCCGTCATCCTCCGCCTGTGCCATGCAGGTCGCAACGGCATCTTCCGGTCTGACCGGAAAGCAACCGCCCCTCTTGCATCTCAGCCTGCGGTTGAGCATCATGAATGAGTGAACACTCACTCGGGAAAGGGTGACAGATTAAAGCGCACTTCTCCCCGCCCTGCGGACGATCCCCAGCGGCGGGCCACCATCCTCCGTGCGGCGCAGACCTGCTTCGCGCAAGCCGGCTTCCACCGGACGACCATGCGCGCCGTCGCGCGGCAGGCGGGACTGGCCGAGGGCACCCTCTACCACCACTTCGGAAGCAAGGACGACCTGCTCCTGGGCCTGTTCGGCGCGCTGGGGGCGCAGGCGCGCGACTCGCTCGATCCGGCGGCGCTGGCGGCCCTGAACCTGCGGGACTTCCTGCGGGCGTTCCTGGCCGCGCCCCTGACGGCCCTGGCGCAGGACGAGGCGGGGCTGCTGCGCGTGATCCTGTCCGAGGGCCTGATCCGCCGCGACCTGGGCCGCGCGTTCGCCGAGGGGCTGACCCGCACGGCGGATCTGGGCGCGCAGGCGCTCGCCGCGCGCCCCGAGCTGCGCGGCGTGGACACCGGCGAGCTGCTGCGCACCGGCCTGGCGCTGGTGCTGGGCCACACCGTACAGGGCGCGCTGTCGGGCGACCCTCTCCCCGACCCGCAGGTGACGGCGGCGCGCGTGGCGGACGGGCTGCTGGCCCTGCTGGCGGCGGAACGGGCATGAACATCACGCTGATCGCGCTGGGCTCGCGGGGCGACGTGCAGCCCTACGTGGCGCTGGGGCTGGGGCTGCGCCGGGCCGGGCACGCGGTGCGGCTCGCCTCGCATGACACGTTCCGCGACCTCGTGACGGGCGCGGGGCTGGAGTTCGCCCCGATGCGCGGGAACGTGCAGGAGGTCGTGAACAGTCCCGAGATGCGCGCCGCGCTCGCCAGCGGGAACATGCTGGCGATCAACCGGGTGTCCGCGCGCGCCACGCAGCAGGGGGCGCTGCTGTGGGCCGAGGACGGCCTCGTGGCCGCGCGGGACGCTGACCTGCTCGTGGCGGGCCTCGGGGGGCTGAACGTCGCGCAGGCCCTCTCGGAGAAGCGGCGCGTGCCGCTCGTGGAGGCGCACGTGGTGCCGTTCCATCCCACGCGGGCGTTCCCCGGGGCGATCTTCCCGCCGGCCACCGCGCGGCTGGGCGGCTGGGCGAACCGCCTGTCGCACGTCCTGACGCGGCAGGTGATGTGGCAGATGTTCCGCGCCGCCGACACGCGCGCGCGGCGCGAGGTGCTGGGCCTTCCCGCCGCACCGCTGTTCGGCCCGCGCCCCCTGCGATCTCTGCCGACCCTGCACGGCATCAGCCCGGCGGTGCTGCCCCGCCCCGCCGACTGGGACGCCTCGCAGCACCTGACCGGCTCCTGGCTCCTGCCGCAGGAGGCCTGGACGCCACCGCCCGCGCTGGAAGCGTTCCTGAACGCCGGCCCGCCCCCGGTGTCCATCGGCTTCGGCAGCATGACCACCCCGGATCCGCAGGCGACCACCCGCGCGGTCGTGGCGGCCCTGGCGCGCAGCGGGCAGCGGGCAGTGCTCCTCAGCGGCTGGGGTGGCCTGAGCGCTGCCGAAGTACCGGAGACAGTGTTCGTGACGGACAGCGTCCCGCACGACTGGCTGTTCCCGCGCGTGGCGGCCGTGGTGCACCACGGCGGAGCGGGCACGACGGCCGCGGGGCTCGCGGCGGGCGTGCCGAACATCGTCGTGCCGTTCTTCGGAGACCAGCCGTTCTGGGGCGAACGGGTGCGACAGCTGGGCGTGGGGCCAGCCCCGGTGCCCCGCCGCGCCCTGAACGACCGGACGCTGGCCGACGCCCTGACCCGCGCGGTCACGGACACCGGGATGCGTGACCGGGCTGCGGCCCTGGGCGCCCGTATCCGGGCCGAGGACGGGGTGGCGCGCGCAGCGGAGGTGATCTCGGGACTGTCGCTGTAACGACGTGGTGGGGCCCGACCCCGTGCTCCAGGCCGTTCCGGCCCCGCCGGAAGCGTGCCATCCTGGGAACGTGGCCTCCTCTTCCCTGCTCGTGGGCGCGGTGGACGTCCTGAGCGCCTTCGACGCGGATCACACCGAGTGGCGCCTGTCGGATCTGTCGCGGCAGCTGGGCGTGCCGACGAGCACCCTGCACGAGCAGCTGCTGGCGCTGTGCGAGACGGGTCTGGTGACGCGGGTGGGGCGGGGCCGGTACCGGCTGGGGTGGCGGCTGCTGAAACTGTCGTGTGCGCTGTACGGCAGCCTGCCGTGGTACGGCCCGGCGCACGCGGCGATGGAGCGGGTGGCGCGAACCACCCACCGGCTGGCGTTCCTGTGTGTGCTGGACGGCCAGCGCGTGCTCTGCGTGGCCCGATCGGTGCAGGGGCGTGATGGGCCGCCCGTCGCCGGTGAGCTGGACTTCGACCTGCCGGCGCATGCGACCGCCAGCGGGAAGCTGCTGCTGGCGCTGACAGGACGGCCACTGCCCGACGCCCCACTGGCCTACACGCCCCGCACCGTGACCGATCCCACCACCTGGGCCACCGAGGCCCAGGCCATCCGGCACGCCGCTGCCGCCGTCACCGAGGACGAGTGGGCCCACGGTACCGGAGGGGTGGCCGTCCCGATCCTGGACAGCTCCGGCACCGTCCTGGCCGCGCTGGGCGTGAGCGTGCCGACGGCGCAGCTCCGTGCCCGTGCGGCCCTGATGCGCACCCTGAGAGACGCCGCAGACGAGGTGAGCTGGACACTGGGTTACCGGCCCTCGCCGGGAGTGACGCCGCCTAGCCGTCCATGAGTTTGGGCAGCATCCGTACCCAGGTCACGTCGGGCCAGCGGTTCAGGAACGCCAGGGCCTCGGCACTCAGGGCCTGATCCAGCTCGATGGCGAGCAGGGCGTGTCCGCCGCGCGTGTCACGGGTACACGTCAGCGCAGCGATGTTCACGCCGTCGGCCGCGATGGTGCTGGCAATCCGGGCGATCATGCCCACCGCGTCGGTGTACCGCAGCAGGGCGGTGGGACTGGCTCCGCTGAAGTTCACGCCCAGCCCCTGCACGTTGGTGACCTGGATCACGCCACCGCCGGTGCTGCTGCCCTGCATGACCAGGCGCTGGGTCTCGCCCTGCACGTCGATCCGCACGGTGTTGGGATGGACGTCGCCCAGGTCGGCATCCCGGAATTCGACACTCAGGCCGGCCGCCTGCGCGACCTCGACGGCGCGGGGAAGGCGCTCGTTGTCGGGGCGCAGGCCCAGCAGGCCGGCGACCAGGGCCAGGTGGGTGCCATGGCCCCGGCCGGTCTTGGCGAAGCTGGCGTGCAGTTCCAGGGTGGCGTGGCGTGGCGCCTCGCCCAGCAGGTGATGGGCGACCAGCCCCAGGCGGCACGCGCCCGCCGTGTGGCTGGAACTGGGGCCGATCATCACCGGGCCGATCATGTCGAGCAGGGACATGCGGGCAGTATGCGCCCAGCGCCTACGACTTCCCGATGACCGGAGCCAGATGCTCTTTGAGTTCGGCCAGTTTGGCGGCCGCGTTGACCTCGGGGTCGAGGCCGTTGGCGTCGGCGCTGCCGGTCGCGCCCTGCATGCCGTCGGTGACCTCGGTGTGCTGGGCGATGTCCTCGTGCTCACGCACGCCCTCGGTGTTGCGGTCGTCCTGGGTCATGCCTCCACGGTGCGTGTTGTGGCCGCCCGGGGGATGGGAGGACGCTGGGGGCGTCTTCATGGCGGCCCACAGGGCGTGGGCACTGACCCCGGCAGAGGCCACACCGGCCCGTGCCAGTGAGGCGCGTACGCGGGCCGGGGCCACGGCGAACAGCCGCAGCATGATCCGCGACAACGTCCCGGCCGGGGTGTCCGGGTCGAGAAAGGCCCGCCACTGCGCGGGCGGCAGGTCGAAGAAGGTGCCGAAAAACTCCGGGAGGGCCGGCCCCGGCAGGCCCAGCAGGGCGCGGACGCCCAGCAGATGACTTTCCCGCGCGGCGCGGCGCTCCGGCGGCCACAGCAGATCCCAGCCGACCCGGACGGGATCGGCACCGCTGCGCAGGGCCGCGTGCAGGACACCCGCCAGTGCCGGAGCCACCCGCAGGGCAGCCGAGACCTGGAATCCGCTGATCGGATGCACCAGCCCGGCCGCCGCCCCGAAGGGAAGCACCGATGTGGGCGTGGGCAGCGCTCCGTTCATGGGAAACGCCACCCACTCGGTGCTCAGCACCTCACGCGGGGGCGTGCCGGCGGCGCTCAGGCGGGCGTGCAGTCGGGCCTCCAGGGCCGCGCGGTTCACGCCGGGCCGGGCGATCAGACTGGTCTCCTCGACGAAGAATCGGTCGCCCCCCAGGTGCATGGCATACAGGAAGGTGGGAACCGACGTGGGCCCACTGGGCGGACGGTAATCCATCCAGACCATGGAGCCCGGCGGCACCGGCGGCCGGTCGAACCGCGCCGTGAGACCCCACGCGGTCTGGAAGGCCGGGCCGTCCGGATAGGCGGTGCGCACCAGACGGCCGCCGTGCCCGCTGGCATCCACGACCAGCCGCGCTGTCCAGCGCTCCTCGCGTGTGCCGTGAACAAGCGTCCCGGCTGCGCACGGTTCGGCGTGGGTGGCCCGGCCCACGGTCCAGCGCAGCCCCGTTCCGGCGCGGGCGTGCAGCGCCCGCTGAAGGGCGGCGTTGTCGAGGAGTGCGTAGGGTCTCAGGAGCGGCGTGGGCTCGGGGCCGGTGTAGACCCGCACGTCCGTCCAGACCTGGGCCGCACACCCCTGGGCCCACACCGGGAGGTCGTCCAGCCATGCGCCGTAGGTCGCCGGGTAGGGGCCGGGAGGGTGGGGGGCCAGCACCCGGACATCCACGCCACGCCGCGAGAGTTCAGCGGCCAGAGCCGTTCCGGACGGGCCGCCACCCACGATCAGGACGTCGCTGTGTTCGGCACCGGGCATCCGGGTCAGGCTAGCGTGATGGAGGGGAGCAGAGTGTGGGAATTGCGCTCCGGGCCACCGGCCATGCCGATGTGGCCCGCCCGGAGCGACAAGGGTTGATCAAGCAGCGCCGGGCCACCGACACGGTGTGGCGGGTGGGCCGCGGCCTATGCTGCACGTCATGCGTGCCCTGTCCGTTTCCCGTTACCGCCTGGCCCTCGTCGCCGGCGCCCTGCTGCTCGGCGTGGCCATCACCGGATGCTCCCAGCAGGGGGCCCAGAACACCCTGAACCGCGTCGTCTCGACCGGTGGCCTGACCGTCACCACTGATGTCGTGTACGGCACCGATCCCCGCAACCGCATGGACGTGTACGCGCCGGCCGGGGCCAGCGCGGCGCCCGTGGTGCTGTTTGTCCACGGCGGCTCGTGGGAGGGGGGGGACAAGGAAGGACACAAGTTCGTGGGCGAGTCGCTGGCCCGCGCCGGGTATGTCACGGCCGTCATGAACTACCGGCTGGCTCCGGCGAACCGCTACCCGGCCTACGTGCAGGACACCGCGGCGGCGCTCCGGGTGCTGCGTGACACGGCGAAGACCTTCGGGGGCAATCCGGACAACCTGTTCGTCATGGGCCACTCGGCCGGGGCCTTCAACGCGGTCGAGGCCGTCGACAACGAGCGCTGGCTGCGCGAGGCGGGTGTGCCCATCCGCGCCGTGCGCGGCGTAATCGGCGTGGCCGGGCCATACTCCTACGACTTCCGGGGAATGTCGAGTGCGCGGGCCTTCCCCGACGGCGCCCTGCCCGACGACGTCATGCCGGCCCGCCACGTGCGCCGGGACGCGCCCCCACATCTGCTGCTGGTCGCCGGCAGTGACCGGACGGTCTACCCGCAGAACGGCGAGCAGATGAAGGCAGCCCTGGACGCCGCCGGGGTGCCCGTGACCTTCACCGTGCTGCCGGGGATGGGCCACATCACCATCATCGCGGCCATGACGCGCTTCCTGACCTTCCTGGGGCCGACGCGCCAGGACGTGCTCGCGTTCATCGAGGCGCGCCGCCTGCCCTGAGCGCCGGACACTGCAGGAGAGCACAGGCACCTCACGGGCATGGTCTACCATCACGCCATGTCCCGCCCTGCCCTGACCGTGATCGTTGCCGGCCTGCTCGCCACGGGGCTGAGCGGCTGCCGGTATGCGTTCGTGCCCGCCGTGCCCCGACCTGTCGAGGTCACCATGCCGGCCCGCGTGACCGGCGCCACGCTGACCCGAGCCGGGGCCATGCTCACCGTGCAGGCGCAGGTCGATGGCCGCTTCGAGGCCGGCTACCTGAAGGTGCAGTGGTTCGACGGCCCCCGCAAGCTGGCCGAGGACAGCGTGTACGTCGATGGTGACCAGCGGCGCGCCACCTTCACGCTGGAGGCCCCGGAGCCGGGCTCGTACCGGGCGGTGCTGTCGCTGGGCGGCACGGTGCTGCGGCAGGTCGAGCTGTACGAGGTGCAGCCGTGAGTGCCGCGTGGGTGGGCGTGGTGGAATGGACGGCTGGCACCACCGACCGCTTCGTGTGGCAAGGGAACCGGGTGGTGCCGTACCGCACCGAACCGCGGCCCGCTCCGGTGAACTACGGCTGCCTGCCCGGTACTCTGAATCCGGCCGACGGCGCGGAGGTGGACGCCGTGTGGCTGGGGCCGCCGCTGCCGGTGGGCAGCCGGCCTGCCGGATCGCCACTGGGCCTGCTGCACCTGAACGACGGGGATCACAAGGTCGTGTTCGGGCCCGTCACGGCAACGATGGATGACCTCCTGGCCTGGTTTGAGCCGGAGCGCGGGCCCCAGGTACACGACGCCGGGGCTGCGCTGGCGTGGCTGGAGACGACGGTCGTTGAGCGGGGGGCAGCGGACAGTCCCCGATCCGCCCAAAGTTGATCAGGGCGGTGCACCGGCCGGAGGGCCGTCTGCCGGGCCCCCGGGCCCGGATCGGGCCGGAGGCGGTGGCCATGTCGTCAGCCTCTCGCGCAGCTGTGCCGTGACCCAGCGCACCGAGTCACTGTTCGGATAGGTGACGGCGCTGTGATCCTCCCGTACCGACACGAAACGGGTGATGCCGGCGGCGCTGCCGTCCAGGCGCACGTTGCGGGACGTCTCGAACAGGTAGTTGACCGGCAGACCCCCGCTGGGCCCGGTCCGGGCCGGTACCCTCTTGCTCTGCACCTCCAGGTTCGCCGCCACGTTGGGCCACACCACGTCCTTCAGGGGCACGGTGCGCCCGGCGACCCGCACCGGCTCGCACGCGTCCAGCGGCTGCGGCTGGTCGGCCGACGCGGCCGGCAGCGCCTGAACCGACGACCGGTAATCCGAACGCCACGCCACACACAGCCCGTCGAGATCCACCTGCATCTCGAAGCGCACCGTCGGGAAGACCCGCGTGAGCAGGTGCGACCACACCACCCCGTGCGAATGCGCCACGAGCACCAGTCGGGGAGGCCGGGCGGCGCCCAGCCACGTCTCCTGAACGCGCTGGAGATCGGTCACCAGCGCTGCGAAGCCCGGCTGGGGGCGGCTCAGGTAGGGGGACGTGTGCGTGTGGGCCGGGTGGCTGGCGTATCCGGCGACCTGCACGGTGTAGCCGGCCGCGCTGTAGACCTCCGCCACCGCGTCGAGCGTGCCCCGCGAACTGAGGTAGTCCCAGTTGTCGCGCGGGGCCACACAGGGCGGCGAGCAGCGCCCGGACACTCCCAGGACGATCACGTCCGGCGCCGGCCCCGTCACGTCGAGGGCGGGTGTCCGTGTGTCCTGAACGCGCCAGTGCGGCACACAACCGGTCAGGCCCAGCGCGAGGACGACCAGGAGGAGCGGCGGAAGCAGGACGCGCACAGCGGCCTCAGTGTAGGCCATTGGGGGCGCGCTGGCCGGGCCGGTTCGCCCGCACTCGAACACCCCGAGTCCGGAACACACCCGGGATCATTCGGGCGGATCGGGACGCTCCGGCGTGGGCGTGTAGAGCTTGGCCGGGCGGCCGGAATGCCCGTACTGGTGCTCCAGGCTGGCGCGGCCGGTGCGGACGAGGTGCTCCAGATAGCGCCACGCGGTCACGCGGCTCAGGCCCAGTCGATCTCCGATGTCCTCGGCGCTGACGCCTCCGCCGGCCCCGGCCAGGGCGTGGGCGACCCGTTCCAGGGTGTGCGGATCCACCCCACGCGGCAGGGGTTCGGCGCTGCGCCCATGCACCCCCAGCAGCCGGTCGAGGCGGCCCTGATCCAGGCGGGCCTCCTGCTGGCCGGGCGTGGTGGGCAGTCGGCGTCCGCGGTGCCGTGCCAGCAGCTCCGCCAGCCGCGCGCCGGTGAAGGGCTTGATCAGGTAGTCGAAGGCCCCGTGCGCCAAGGCCAGCCTCACACTCACCTCGTCGTCGGCGGCGGTGATCAGGGCCACGTCGGTGGTGCGCCCGACCGATCGCCAGTGGCGCAGCAGACCCAGCCCACTGCCGTCGGGCAGATGCACGTCCAGCAGGATCAGGTCTGGATTCAGCGCCTGGGCCAGCGCGTCACCCTGGGCACATGTGGCGGCGCTGCCCACCACATGCACGTCGGGATCGCGTTCCAGCAGGTCACGGTTGATCCGGGCGACCCGCTGGTCGTCCTCGACCAGCAGGACGCGCACCGTGGCGGCCCGCAGCGTCACGCGCCCACCGCCGCACCGGACACGGGCACGCCCACCGGCGGCGGCAGGCTCACCTGAAACACCGTGCGCCCACGGCGCCGCACGTACCGGAGCTGCCCGCCCAGTGCCTGCACGCGGGCGTGTACGCCAGCCAGCCCGTAGCCGCGGCCCTCCCCCTTGCTGCTGGCGCCCCGCGTGTACAGCCGCTCCAGCACGTCTGCCACGACACCGGGGCCGGAGTCCTCGACCTCGATCTGGACACCGTCCGGATCCTCACCGATCAGCACCGTGACCGAACCCGGCTGTCCGGCCAGCACCTCGAAGGCGTTCTCGGTCAGGTTCCCGACCGCCGTGACCAGCGTGTCGGCGTGCCGCTCCCACACCGGCGACAGCAGACTGCCCTCGGCGACCTGGAAGTCGATCCCGAGTTCCTGCGCCCGCTCGCGTTTGCCCGCCAGCAGGGCCACCAGCCGGGGCACCTGCACGTCTCGCAGCAGTTGCCGGAATTCAGCGTCGGCGCGGATCTCGGCATTGAGCACCCGCAGCGCCTCCTCGTGCCGGCCGAGCTGGAGCAGCCCCGACAGGACATGCAGGCGGTTCTGGTACTCGTGCGTCTGGGCCCGCAGCACGTCCACGAATCCCCGCGCATGCGTGAGTTCGTCGGCCAGAGCAACCACCTCGGCGCGGTTGCGGAAGCCCGCCACGAAGCCGCCGCCGTCGAGCGGTTCGATGTTCACCAGGAAGGGCTGGCCGCGCAGCCGGAGTTCCAGGTTCTGCTGCCGCTGCGCGCCCGGGTGCAGCTCTGCGAGTTCCGGCCACACGCGGGCGAGCGACACCGGCGTGGAGGGCGTGAGCAGCGCGTCCGCCGCCCGGCCGCTGGCCAGCGTGATCTGTCCGGCCCCGTCCACGGCGATCACCCCCTCGCGCAGCGCGGCCAGCACCGCCCGCTGCTGGCGGGCCAGCGCGGCGATCTGTTCGGGTTCCAGATTCAGGATCTCGGCCCGCAGCCGCCGGGCGGCCCACACGGCACCCAGGGTGCCCAGGGCCAGCGCCAGCAGCACCCACGGCAGCAGACTGACCAGCGCCGCACCGACCAGGTGCCACGCCTGCGGCATGAGATACCCGGTGCTGACCACCCCGACGACCTGCGTGCCCGCCTGCCCGCCCGCCCAGATCGGCACCTTGCCCCGCACGCTGAGCCCCAGGCTGCCCCGTGCCACCGAGATCGCCTCGCGCCCGGAGAGCGGGGCCACGTTGTCGCCCCCCTCCATGGGCTTGCCCAGCCGGTCGTCCAGCGGGTGCGCCAGCCGGATCCCGCGCCGATCACCGACCACGATGAAATCGGCGCCAGCCTGGATCCGCATGGCGTTGACCTGTGTGTTCAGGGCCGCGTCCTGGCTGCCGCGCCCGGCAGCGCGGACGACCTCGGGCAGGGACGCGACGATGCGGCTGGTGGTCATGGCCCGCTCGCCCAGCCGGCCCTTGGCCTCGCGGTACAGGTGCGCCGTCTGTACGCCGAGCAGCAGCACCGTCATGCCGCACAGCACCAGGAGATGCCAGCGCACCAGACGGCCCTGCAGGCCGGAACGGAACGGGCGTAAGGTGACCATACGTGCTGAGCGTGATTGTAGAACCCGCTCCACCCCCCGCCGGTTCCAATCGTGCATTCCGTTCACCAGTGTGCATTACGGTCATGCAAAACACCGTGCCAGACGCACATAAGCCTTGAACCGCGCCGCGTGTGGGGCTATGGTTGGGCGAATCACAACCCACGTCCCTGACGCTGCACCGATGCGGCCGTCACCCGGAGGCTCCATGAACGCCAAGAAGACTGTACTGGTTCTGTCCGCCCTGCTGCTCGCCGCTCCCATGACCCTGGCCCAGGGCCTCACGAACCTGCGCATCATGGCGCCCGCTGCCCCCGGCGGCGGCTGGGACCAGACCAGCCGCGCCATGCAGACCGTCATGCAGGACGAGAACATCGTCAAGCCCGTCACCGTGTTCAACGTGCCCGGCGCCGGCGGCACCATCGGTCTGGCCCAGCTGTCGAATGCCAAGGGCGACGGCAGCCAGATGATGACCATGGGCCTCGTGATGGTCGGCGCGATCCTCACGAACTCCAGCAAGGTCGACCTGAGCCGCGTGACCCCCCTGGCCCGCCTGACCGGCGAGTACGAGGTGCTGGTCGTGCCCGCCAGCAGCCCGTACAAGAACATGAAGGACTTCGCGGCCGCCTGGAAGACCAACAACGGTCTGGCCGTTGCCGGGGGCAGCGCCGGCGGCACCGACCACATCCTGCTGGGCCTGCTCGCCAAGTCGGCCGGCGTGGACAGCAAGAAGATGAACTACGTGCCCTTCAGCGGCGGCGGCGAGGCGCTGGCGGCCGTCCTGGGCAACCAGGTGGCGGGAGCCATCGCCGGCTACGGCGAGTTCGAGGCGCAGATCAAGGCGGGCCGCCTGCGGGCGATCGGCATCTCCGCGCCCAAGCGGCAGGCAGGCATCGACGTGCCCACCTTCCGTGAGCAGGGCTTCAACGTGGAACTGGCCAACTGGCGCGGCGTGGTCGCCGCTCCCGGCGTGAGCGCCACCGACAGGGCCGCCATGATCGCCGCGCTGGACAAGATGCATGCCAGCAAAGCGTGGCAGGACACCCTGAAGGCCCGCAAGTGGACCGACCTGTACATGAGCGGCAGCAAGTACTCGCTGTTCCTGAAGGTCGAGGCCGCCCGCATCAAGGGTGTACTGACGGACATCGGACTGGTGAAGTAACGCCCGTCTCTGGGGGCGGCGTGACCCGGCCGGTCACCCGCCCCCTTCCCTTGGCCCCGTTCCACGATTCATGCTGTTCCCGAGGAGGTCGTCCATGACTGACCCTGTTCCACCCGCTTCCGTGCCTGCCCGACCCGGCGTGAGCATTCCAGACCTGCTCGTCGCGCTGGGCGTCACAGTGATCGGCGTGCTGCTCCTGATCGGCACCACGCAGATTCCCTTCGGCATCAACGCGGTGGTCGGCCCGCGCGTCTTTCCGCTGATCGTCGCCGTGGGCACGCTGGCGCTGGGCATCGTGCTGACCGTACAGACCCTGCGCGGCGAGCGCGCCGAACCCAGCGCCGAGGAGGACACCGACCCCGACGCGCCCGCTGACCTGAAGTCCCCGGGCATCATCCTGGGCGGCTTCGTGCTCGGCAGCGTGCTGCTCGCGCCGCTGGGCTTCGTGGTCGGCACGGCCCTCATGTACTTCTCGGTGGCGTACGCCTTCGGAGAGCGCCGCTACGCCCTGATGGCCGGGATCGCGCTGGCGGTCGCGCTGGTGTCGTACGTGGTGTTCACGCGCGGCCTGGGCCTGAACCTGCCGGCGGGCGTGCTGCGGGGGATCCTGTAATGGAGGCCCTCACCGCCCTGTTCGCGGGCTTCGAGACGGCCCTGAATCCGCTGAACCTGCTGTGGGCGCTGATCGGCGTGACCCTGGGCACCCTGGTCGGCGTGCTGCCGGGCATCGGGCCGGCGCTGACGGTCGCACTGCTGCTGCCGGTCACGGCGAAACTGCCGGCCGTGAGCGCGTTCATCATGTTCGCGGGCATCTACTACGGCGGGATGTTCGGCGGCAGCACCACCAGCATCCTGCTGAACACGCCCGGCGAGAGCAGCTCGATCATCACGGCGCTGGAGGGCAACAAGATGGCCCGCCGGGGCCGCGCCGCCGCCGCCCTGGCGACCGCCGCCATCGGGTCGTTCGTGGCCGGCACCATCGGCACGATCCTGCTGACGTTCTTCGCCCCGGCCATCGCGGACATCGCCGTGACGATCCCGCCGAGCGCCAAGTTCGCGCTGATCCTGCTGGCCTTCGTGACCATCAGCGCGACCTTCGGCGGCTCCCCGCTGCGCGGCCTGATCAGCCTGTTCTTCGGCCTGTCGATCGGATTGATCGGCACCGACCTCCAGAGCGGACAGGCGCGCTTCACGCTGGGCCGCCCGGAACTCCTCGACGGCATCGACTTCATCACGGTGGTCATCGGCCTGTTCGCCATCGGCGAGACGCTGTACGTGGCCAGCCGCTACCGTAAGACCCAGGATGTGATCAAGCTCGAGGGCGGGGCCACCATGGGCCGCGAGGACTGGCGGCGCTCGTGGAAGCCGTGGCTGCGCGGCACGGCCCTGGGCTTCCCCTTCGGCGCGATTCCCGCCGGCGGCGCGGAGATCCCCACCTTCCTCAGCTACACCCTGGAGAAGAAGCTCAGCAAGCACCCCGAGGAGTTCGGCAAGGGGGCCATCGAGGGCGTCGCCGGCCCGGAGGCCGCGAACAACGCCTCGGCCGCCGGGGTGCTCGTGCCCCTGCTGACCCTGGGCCTGCCGACAAGCGCCACCGCCGCGATCCTGCTCGCCGCGTTCCAGCAGTACGGCCTCCAGCCGGGCCCGCTGCTGTTCCTCACGAACGCCGACCTCGTGTGGGGCCTGATCGCCAGCCTGTACATCGGCAACGTCATGCTGCTCCTGCTGAACCTGCCGCTCGCCCCCGTGTGGGCGCGCCTGCTGCTGATCCCGCGGCCGTTCCTGTACGCGGGCATCCTGGTGTTCTCCACGGTGGGCGTGTACTCGCTGAACAACAGTGTGTTCGACCTGTTCCTGCTCGCGCTGTTCGGCGTCATCGGCTACGGCATGCGCCGCTTCGACTTCCCCGTCACGCCCGCGATCATCGGCGTGGTGCTGGGGCCCACGGCGGAATCCTTCTTCCGCACCGCCCTCCAGCAGAGCAACGGCGACGCCACCATCTTCCTGAAGAGCCCCCTGACCGTCTTCATCCTCCTGATCGTCGTCATCGCCCTGGTGCTGCCCCCGATCCTCCGGGCCCGCGCCCGCCGGACGACCGTCACGGGCTGACCCCACACCACGAACGCCGCCCCCTCCCGACGAACTATCGGAGAGGGGGCAATTTCGTTTGACGTGCAGGTCGGGCAACGCAGATTCACGGCTTGAAGTGCGTCAACACCGACCCACTCGGGCCGGAGCGGTTCAAAAACCGGAGCACCCCCCCTGCCCCTCACCGAATGCCATCGTGCGCGAAGCGCGCGGGCGCTGACGACGTGAACGCAAGTGGCAGGTACGCCACCCCACGCCGACGGAACCACCACGAGGGCCGCACAACCGGCATGGCGACCACATGCCCAGCGCAGCGCCGCTCCCCCTGCCCCTCCGGGGTAGGGGGCTGGGGGGTGGGGCCGCGCCGCAGGCACCTCCAGAACCCTCAGTCCTTGAGCGCCGCCCACGCGGCCTGAACCGCCACCCCCCGCTCGAACCGAACCCCCAGCCCCGCGAACGCATCTTCCAGAATCCCCGCGATGGCCAGCGCGTCGTACCGGTCGGCGTAGCCCATGGTGCTGACGCGGAACACGGTGTCCTCGTGCGGGGCCTGTCCGGGCAGGGCGCGCTGGCCCATCTCGGCGAGCCGGCCTGCGACCTGCCGCCCGGTGATCCCGGCGGGGGGCGTGAGGACGGCGACGGCGGGGCTGGTGCGGGGGGCCCAGGCGGGCGCGCCCAGCGCGGTGCCGGCGGCGATGAGGGCGTCGGTCTTGCGCCGCTGCTCGGCCCACAGGACGTCCAGGGGGACGGAGAGCAGGCGGTCGAGGGCGGTGCTGAGCGCGTAGATGAGGTTGATGGCGGGCGTCTGCGGGGTGTTCCCGGCCTTCTGTCCGGCGAGTTCGCGGGTCATGTCGAGGTAGAAGCCCTTCTCGGGGTTCCTGATCATGCGTTCCTGCACCTGGGGGCTGAACAGCACGAAGCCCAGGCCGGGGGGGGTGGCGGTGCCCTTCTGGCTGCCGGACACGATGACGTCCACGCCCCACGCGGCGGGGCGGAGTTCCGCGACGCCGTAGGAGGTGATGCAGTCGGCGATGATGATGAGGTCGGGGTTCTGCGCGCGGGCGGCCTGCGCGATGGCATGGAGGTCGTGGAGGGCTCCGGTGCTCGTCTCGCTGTGGGTGATCAGGAGGGTGTGGGCGTCCCTCGCGGCGTCGGCGACCTCCTGCGGGTCGAGCACGTGGCCCCACGGAGCCGCGACGATATGGGTGTCGTAGCCGAAACGGCCGGCCATCTCGCCCCAGCGTTCGCTGAACTTGCCGGCCTGGGCGTTCACGACGCGCGCGCCGGGGGGGGTGGTGCTGATGAGCGCGCCCTCGAAGGCCCCGGTGCCGGACGTGGTGGTGATGACGGCGTCGTACGGGTCACCGAGGAGCTGCGTGAGCTGCGCGCGGGCCTCCATGAGCTTGGCGATGCCCTCCTTCGCGCGGTGGTGCATCTGCGGCTGCGCGAGTTGCAGCAGGACGTCCGGGGCGACCTCGACCGGGCCGGGGGCGATCAGGCGCGCGCGGTGCAGGGGCGTGTACTCCGGGACTTCGGGCGTCATCGGGGCGGGCGCGGTCTGGGTCATGCCCCAGGGTAGTCCGCGCGGGGGGCGGGGCGCGGCAGGCGTCTGAACTGCGGGCCGGGGCGGGGTCTTCATGTGGGGGGCGGTCAGGGCGGTGACAGGCGCGTGCCGGGACACTGGGGGCATGGCTTCCCCCACCGCGCGGCGCGTCCTGGACAGACTTCTGCCCGTGGGGCCGCTGCTGGCCGCGGTGCTCGCCGCCCCGGCCGCCCACGCGGACACCGTGGCCGTGAGCACTGTGACCGAGGACGCCCTGGCCGCGCTGCCGTGGCCCCCCGCGCCGGGCTCGGGGGTCGCGGACGCGCTGGCCTTCGCGCAGGTGGTGCGGCAGGACTTCCGGAGCTGCGGGCAGGACGCCCGGCCGGACGCGCGCCTGAACGAGCTCGCGGGGCGGCTGCTGCGCGGCTTCAAGGTCGACCGGGCGGCCTTCGGCGCGGCGGGACTGCCGGTCAAGGCGGCCGGCATGGTCGTCGTCCCGCGGCTGACGAGCTGGGAGCGGGTGCGGGATTCGCTGGCGAACCAGTGCGGGCAGCGGGTGGGCTACCCGCGCTTCGGCGTGGCGGTCGAGGGGGGCCGCGCCGCGCTGGTGTACGCGCGCCCGGCGGAACTCGACCTCGGCGCGCGCGCCGTGTGGGAGCAGGAACTGTTGCGCCGCCTGAACGAGGCGCGGCGGCAGGGGCAGCGCTGCGGCGACACGCTCCACCCCGGCGTGGGGCCGCTCGCGTGGGACGGCACCCTGTCGCGCGCCGCCGCCCAGCACGCCGCGGAGCTCCCGCAGTACGACTTCCGCGGGCACGTGAATCCCGTGACCGGCAGCACGCCGCCCACCCGCGCCGCGGCGGCCGGCTGGCCCGACCCGGAAGTCGCCGAGACCCTGGCCTACGACGCCCTGACGCCGGACGAGGCCGTGCGGGCCCTGCTGGACAGCCCGCCGCACTGTCGGATCGTCATGGACGCCCGCTGGATGCGGGTGGGACTGGCCGAGAGCAACGGCACGGCCGCGACCGCGTTCGCCACGTACTGGGCGCAGGTGTACGGGCGGTAAAGGCCGCGCCCCGCCGGGCGGGATACGGTGGAGCATGCGAATCGTGATCGTGGGCGGCGTGGCCGCGGGGATGAGTGCGGCCAGCCGGGCGAGACGGTTCAGCAAGGACGCCGAGATCGTGGTGCTCGACCGCGGCGAGTGGGTCAGCTACGGCGCGTGCGGGCTGCCGTACGTGCTGGGCGGCGACGTGGACGACTTCGAGTCGCTGGTCGCGCGCACGCCCGCGCAGATGCGCGCCCGCGGCATCGGCGTGCACCTGAACACCGAGGTGACCGGCATCGACGCCGCCGCCCGCACCCTGACCGTGCGGGACGGCGCGGCCGGGCGCACGACCACCGAACCCTACGACCGCCTGCTGATCGCCACCGGCGTCTCCCCCGTCCGCCCCGAGTGGGCCGTGACGGATCTGGGCGGCGTGCACGTGCTCAAGGACATCCCGGACGGGCAGGCCATCCAGGCGAGCCTGGAGGGAGCGAAGCGCGCGTGCATCGTCGGCGGCGGGTACATCGGGCTGGAGCTCGCGGAGAACTTCCGGGCGCGCGGCCTGAGCGTGGTCATGCTGGAGAAGGGGCCGGACATCGCGGGCCGCGTCCTCGACCACGACTTCCAGCGCCGGGTGCGCGAGGTCGTGGAACAGCAGGGGGTGGACGTCCGCTGCGGCACCACCGTGACCGGCCTGACCGGCCGGGGGGGCCGCGTGACCGGCGTGCAGACGGACGACGGACGGGTGCGCGCCGACGTGGTGGTCGTCGCCGTGGGCGTGAAGCCGAACGTGGCACTCGCGAAGGCGGCCGGCGCGCGGATCGGGAAGACCGGCGCGGTCGCCGTGAACGCCCGGCAGGAGACCACCGTGGACGGCATCTACGCCGCCGGCGACAACACCGAGGCCACCCACCGCGTCACCCGGCGTAAGGCGCACATCCCGCTGGGTCTGACCGCCAACCGCATGGGCCGCGTGGCCGGCGTGAACATGGCGGGCGGCGACGCGACCTTTCCCGGCATCCTCGGCACCGGCATCTTCAAGGTGTTCGAGCTCGGCGTGGCCCGCACCGGCCTCACCCAGGCCGACGCCGACGCGCTGGGCCTGAAGGCCCACTCGGTGGACGTGAGCAGCACCGACCACGCCAGCTACTACGCCGACGCGCGGCCCATCCACGTGCGCCTCACCGCCGAGAGGGGCACCGGGCGGCTGCTCGGCACGCAGATCGTCGCGCACAACCACCACTCAGCCAAGCGGGTGGATGTCGTCGCGGCCTTCCTCCAGCAGCGCGCCACCGTGCAGGATCTGTTCGACTCCGACCTGTCGTACGCCCCGCCGTTCTCCAGCGTGTGGGACGTGCTGCTCGTCGCCGCCGACCGCCTGCACCGCGAACTCCGGGCGGGCTGAACCAGGTCGCGACTCCGAGCACCGCCCCGACCGGCACCGACGCATGCGCCTCCAATCTGCTCACCGTCGGCTCCGGGGGCGCGCAGCTCCGGCCTGGCGAGACTGTCTACCCGCGGCGCGGCCCGCCGCCCGCGCCCTGCGGTAGCCTTGCGGGCATGACCACGCCGGCCCCAGAACTGACCGTCGCGTACCAGGGCAACCCCGGATCGTACGGCGAGATCGCCGCCCTGAACGCCGTGCCCGGCGCGACCGAAACCCGCGGCTACCCGACCTTCCACGAGGTCGCGCAGGCCGTCGAGTCCGGCGAGGCCGCGCACGGCGTGCTGCCGGTCGAGAACTCGCTGATGGGCGCGATCCACCAGGCCATCGACCTGCTCAGCGAGACCGATCTGCATGTGACCGGCGAGGTGGTCGTGCGCGTCGCCCACTGCCTGATGGCGCTGCCCGGCGTGGCGCTGGAGGACGTGCGCCGGGTGGCCAGCCAGCAGCCCGCCCTGGATCAGTGCACCGCCCTGATCCGCAAACACGGGTGGCAGCCGGTCGCCGCACACGACACGGCCGGCAGCGCCAAGAACCTCGCGGCGAGCGGCGAGCGCGATCTGGCAGCCATCGCCAGCCGCCGCGCAGCCGAGCTGTACGGCCTGAATGTCCTGGCGAGCAACATCGAGGACGAGCCGTTCAACTTCACGCGCTTCATGATCCTCAACCGCCACGAGCCCGCCCCGAGCGACGCGCCGCACAAGACCAGCCTGGTCTTCGCCGTACGCCACACGCCGGGATTCCTGGTCGAGACGCTGAACGAGCTGCGCGGCCTGAACCTGAGCCGCATCGAGAGCCGCCCCCGCCGCGACCGCGCGTGGAGTTACCTGATGTACGTGGACATCGAGGGCGACGCCCGCGACCCGCAGGTGGCGCAGGCGCTGGCCGGCGTGCTGCGCAAGGCGAGCTACGCGAAGATCATCGGCTCGTACCCGATGGCGACGGGCACGGTCGGGTAGGGGTGGACGACCTGAAGCGGGCGCACGGCAGATCGTCTGGACGTGCGCCCACTTCGAGGGTGGACATTCGAGCGATGACGTTCAGCGCGCGGCGAACTCCAGGCCCTCGCCGGGGCCGTCCAGGGCGGGTTCACCGGTTGGGCGGGCGTAGTACGCCCACGGGAACCACAGGCTGCCCACCTGCTGCCAGCCCTGCGCCGTGAGGGCCGCCCGGCCGGGATCGAAGGCCAGGACGCGCAGGTGCTCCCACTGCACCGTGTCGCGCTGCACGGTGTGGTACAGCGGCCCAAAGCCCACCGAGTGCCACCCGTACCGCCCGGCGCGGTTCAGGATGTCCATCTCGTTCAGCGAGGTCAGGAGGGTCAGGCGGCGCGTCTCGGGCTGGGCCGCTGCAGCACTGCCGGACTCCGGAGTGCCCTTCCCGAAGCGTTGCTGCGCGGCCTGCCGGGTCATGCCCAGGGTGCTGCCGATCGCCTCCCACGAGTGCCCGGCGCTGCGGGCCGCGCCCACGGACGACTGCAGCAGGCTGTCCACGTGGTCGCGGGCGGCGGCCACCTGCCGGATCACGTCGAGGTGCGCCTGGGGGTCGTGCGCAAGCCGTTCCGAGAGGCCGGGCATGGACGCGCCGATGGCGTCGGAGAGCCGCTCGTCGAGGGCCGATTCGGCGGTCACTGCCCGCCGCGGCGCAGGTTCCGGATCGCGACGACCACCAGGATGATCGCCACGATGCCGAGCGGGTAGCGCCACACGCTGTCGATCTGGGTCGTGTAGAACGCGAGGATCGCGGCCAGCAGGACGGTCATGCCGGCGGCGGGGCGGCGGATGGCAGTGGGCCGGTCGCTCTTGTTTTCCATGTGTCAACTTTACATTGACACTCGACTTGCTGTCAAGAAAAAGTTGACGCCGCCCTCAGCTCAGGCTCCGCAGCGCCTCCCGCATGAGTGCAAGCCCAGTCGCAGCCTCCTCGCGCGTCAGGATCAGGGGCGGGGAGATGCGGATCACGGCCTCGCCGCAGTCGAGGTTCAGCAGGCCGCGCCCGAACATCGCCATGCTCGCCGCGTCCCGCAGCTTCCCGTCGGGACGGCCGTCCGGCGTCACGAACTCGATGCCGATGAACAGCCCCTCGCCGCGCACGTCCCCGATGAACGGGAACTCCGCCTGCATGCTCCTTAGCTCGGCCATGAGGTACGCGCCCACCTCCGCCGCGTTGTCCATCAGGCTCGCCCCGCAGCCGGGGTGCTTCACCACGCCCTCCAGCAGATCCAGGGTCGCGTGCGCCGCCGCCGCCGCCACGGGATTCCCGCCGTACGTGCTGCCGTGCGACCCGACCGGCCACGTCATGACGCTCTCCTTCGCCAGCATGGCCGAGATCGGCATCCCGGACGCGATGCCCTTCGCCACGGTGATCATGTCCGGCTGCACGTCCGAGTGCTGGAACGAGTACATCTTCCCCGTGCGGCCCATGCCCGCCTGCACCTCATCGAAGATCAGCATGATGCCGTGCCGGTCGCACAGCGCCCGCAGTTTCGGCAGGAAGTCGGCCGGCGGCACGATGTACCCGCCCTCGCCCTGCATCGGCTCGATGATGATGGCCGCGACCTCGTCCGCCGGGATGATCGTCTGGAACAGCCCCTCGATGTGGTCGATCACGGCCTGCCCGCACGTCTCGGCCGTCGCGCCCAGCGGCGGACGGAACGGGTTCGGGTACGGCACGTGCGACACGTTCGGCAGCAGCGGCCCGAAGCCCCGCTTGTACTTCGTCTTGCTGCCCGTCAGCGTGATCGCCCCGTACGTGCGCCCGTGGAACGACCCGATGGTGCTGATGATGTGCGACCGCCCGGTATGGTTGCGGGCCAGCTTGACCGCCGCCTCGACCGCCTCCGCGCCGCTGTTCCCGAAGAACACGCGCCACTTCTCACCGGGTTTCTCGACGTGCTTCACCATGCGCTCGGCGAGGCTGGTCGTGATCTCCTGCGGGTAGTCGGTCAGGCACACGTGCGTAAATTTCGTGACCTGCTCCTGCACCGCCCGCACCACATGCGGGTGCGCGTGCCCGGTCGTGGACACCGCGATGCCCGCGAAGAAATCCAGCATGGTATTCCCATCTACGTCGGTGAGCCACACGCCCTCGCCGTGATCCGGCACGAACGGGTAGGGCCGCATGTACGACGTGGAGAGGTGCTGTGAATCGCGCTCCATGATCGCGGCCGTTTTGGGGCCGGGTAGAGCGGTTTTGAGTTCAGGCTGACGGGGTTTGGGAAGGGTGGTCATAGGAAGCTCCTTACTTTGTGTCTTCAACGGTTAGCCGGGCGTACTGTCCGATTGGCAGTGCGTAATCATCATTGCCAAAGTTGAATCGTCCGCCGTTGCGTCCGGCTCCGATAAACATTCCATCGTCGATGTACACAATGCTGAATTCATATTCGCACTGGCAGTTGGGACACGCTTCTCGCTCTGCATCGACAGCGATGAGGCCGGGCATGGGTTGGCCATTCCAACGATTTGGATTGCCTTCCCAATCAACTCTGTCGCCGAGAACATATTGCTTCTGCCAAGGGGTGCCGTACTTGAACTGGTATCGGAAGTCCGTGACAATGCCGCACTGATCGCACTTTTGCGACACGACGAGAACGTCGAAAGCACCCATGTCTCCGATTCTCGCTCAATCCCCGCTTACCACCACCGGCTCCTGCACCATCCCGTCCGGCGCGGTGTCGGTCACTCCAGCATCCGTTCCGATGCCGTGCGCGGCCCATTTGTCCTCGCGGCTGTTCAGGCGGTGCTTGGTCGCGCCGGGGCGGTTGCGGCTCTCGCTGAATTCCTTGGGCTCGATGGAGATGCGCTCGCCTTCCATCAGGCCGTAGATGCCGCTCTGGCCGGGTTCGCGGCGCTGCCACTCGGTGGGCACGGCCATGTCGGGGCCGGTGTAGTCGGTGGGTTCGCTGTACGCGGCGATGTAGCCCTCGAAATTGCGCAGGATGAGTTTTTCGGGGCTGTGCGAGAGGACGTAGTTGGGCGCGACGGGGATCTTGCCGCCGCCGCCGGGCGCGTCCACCACATAGGTGGGCACGGAGTAGCCGCTGGTGTGGCCGCGCAGGCTCTCCATGATCTCCAGGCCCTTGGACACGGTGGTGCGCAGGTGCCCGGCCCCGTGGACGAGGTCGCACTGGTAGATGTAGTACGGGCGCACGCGGATCTTGACGAGTTCCCGCACGAGCTTCTGCATGATGACCGGGTGGTCGTTGATGCCGCGCAGCAGCACGCTCTGGTTGCCGAGGGGCACGCCGGCGCGGGTCAGGCGGTCGCAGGCGTCGGCGACTTCCGGGGTGATCTCGCGCGGGTGGTTGACGTGGATGTTCATCCACACGGGGTGGTTCTCGCTGAGCACGTCGCAGAGTTCCTGGGTCACGCGCATGGGCATGAACACGGGCACGCGCGTGCCGATGCGGATGATCTCGATGTGTTCGATCTTGCGCAGTTCCGCCAGCAGGCGGCCCAGGACTTTCGGCGCGAGGGTCAGCGGATCGCCGCCGCTGAGGAGCACGTCGCGCACCTGGGGCGTGTTCCGCAGGTAGTTCAGCTGGGCCTCGTACTCGGCGGGGTTGAAGGTCTCGGTGGGGTCGCCGACGATGCGGCTGCGGGTGCAGTAGCGGCAGTAGCTGGCGCACTGGGTCGTGACGAGCATCAGCACCCGGTCGGGGTAGCGGTGCACGAGGCCGGGCACGGGGCTGTGCTTATCCTCCGCCAGGGAGTCCTCCATCATGCTGGTGAAGCTCTCCAGCTCGTGGTGCGTGGGGATGACCTGCCGGCGGATCGGGCACGTGGGGTCGTCGGCGTCCATCAGGGACGCGAAGTACGGCGTGATGTCGAGGCGGAAGATGCCCTCGGCACTGGCCCCCTGACGCTCGCTGTCGGTCAGGCGGATGACTTCTTCCAGTTCGGGCACGCTGTTGATGCGGTTTTTCAGCTGCCACTTCCAGTCGTACCACTGCTCGTCGGGGACATCGGCCCATTTCGGAGCCCGGTGGTTGCGGGGGAGCATCTGTTGCGACCGGGTGGTCGCCTGGGGGTGCAGGGTGGATCGGGTCATGGGGCCTCCGGTGCGCCTGAGCATCTGAACGTGTGTTGCCCCATTGTCCGGGCCGGCCACCCCCGATTTGAATGAGCAGACTGCCCTTCGCGTGCCAGATCTGGCGCACGCGAACCTCGCAAACGCCACCGTAGACCTTGCAAATGCTAAGATGGCTGGGTGCGACAGACCGGCGGCAGCCTTGATCCCCTCGACCACCGCATCCTGAAGGAACTTCAGACGGACTCCCGCCTGAGCATGCGCGAACTCGGCCGGCGTGTGGGCCTGAGCGCCCCGGCCGTGACCGAACGCGTGCGCCGCCTGGAAGACGCCGGCGTGATCCTCGGCTACGGCGTGCGCGTGGCGAGCAAGCCTCTGGGCCGCACCATCACGGCGTTCATCGGCGTGCAGGACAGCGGGCGCAACGACCCCACGCTGGTGCGCTGGGCCACCAGGCACGACGGCGTACTGGAATGCCACAGCGTGACCGGCGACAACTCCTGCATCCTGAAGGTCGCCGTGCCCGACGTGGGCGCGCTGGAGGCCATGCTCACCGACCTGATCGCCATGGGCTTCACGTGCGACACCAGCATCGTCCTGAGCACCCCGCTGGAAGGAAAACTGCTGCTCCCGCCGGGGTGAGATGACACACGGCCGGCCCCCGGAATCTTCATCCGGGGGCCGGCCGTGGCACGGAACACCGGATCAGTCGGACATCAGCAGACCGTCACGGGTGACCGCTGCGGCGCGGTCGCTCACGAGCAGGCCGTCACGCGTGGTGGACACCGTGCGGTCACCCATGAGGATCCCGGTGGCGGCGCTCGCCGGGCTGGCCATGGTGGCGATCACGACAAGGGCGATCAGGGCGGACGTGGTCACGGTCTTCATGGTGGTGCCTCCCGGTGGTGGGGACGGTGCGCGGCGCGCGGCGGGGCCGTCCTTCTGAAGAGAACTGTAGATTCGGGGACGCTCAAAACCCAGGCGGCGTTTTGAGTGAACGGTGCCTGAATGCCTGCTACCGTGATCCCACCGTGCGTGAACGCCTGATCATCGAGAACCCGGCCGTGATCGGGCTGCTGCTCGACCACCAGCGGACCCTGAACCTGTTGCCCTTCTTCCTGGCACCCCACACGGTCGCCCAGGCCGCCGCGCACCGGGGCGTGAAGGCGAACCAGATGGCGTACTGGGTTGGCCGGTACGTGCAGGCGGGCATCCTGGAAGGGGTCGGCGAGGCCACACCCGTGCGTGGCAGCCGCTCGCCAGGCCAGCTCTACCGCGTGACAGCGGCAGAGTTCGTGCTGCTCCCGGCGGGCGGCTACGCGGCCGAGGAGATCGTCGACCGCACCTATGGCCCCATGTGGGCGTCCCTGCGCGAGGCCGTGATTCACGATACCGACGAGGTCGCGTCCCGGTGGGCGATCCGCATCTGGCTGTATCAGAACCGGCTGGTGACCCAGCAGGAGATCCCGGTCGAGCAGATCGGACAGGAGGTGCTGGTGCCCGAGGGCAACGCGCTGAACCTCTGGATGACGGCCCGCTTCGACGCCGCGACGCTGGCTGATCTTCGCAGCGAACTGGAAGGGGTCTTCAACCGGTACGCGGCGCGGATCATCCGTGACCGGCCGGAACTGCCACGCACCACCGTGCACCTCGCGCTGGCCCGCAAGGTCGACTGACGGGTCTGCCGTATCGTGGGTCATGCTTGCCGACCTCCAGGACCTGTACGCCCGCGACCTTGCCGCAGTGATCCGCGAGCTGGAGGCGTACCCCGATGAAGCCTCGCTGTGGCGGGTGCAGGGCGACATCATCAATCCGGCAGGAAATCTGGCGCTGCACCTGATCGGGAATCTGTCGCAGTTCATCGGGCTGGAGCTGGGCGGCGTGCCGTACGAGCGCGACCGGCCGGCCGAGTTCGCCCGGCGGGACGTGCCGCGTGCTGAGCTGATCGCGGGTCTGGAGCGCGTGACAGCAGTCGTCCACGACACGCTGGGCCGGCTGGAACCGCTCCGCCTGGACGAGGTGAACGCCCGGCAACTTCCAGGCTTCCCGGACGGCATGACCACGGGATTCTTCCTGATCCACCTGCATGGGCACCTGAACTGGCACCTGGGACAGATGAACTACCACCGGCGGCTGACGGCACTGGGGTGAACCCTGCCCTTGTCGCAATTACGCCAGTAACATAATATACGGGCATGAGCGAGCTGCGTCCGGCCTATCTGCTGATCCACAGACTCGCGCAGTTCAACGACGAGTGGTATGACGACCACACGCTGACCCTGGACGGTGTCAATCCAGCGGGCCTGTACGACTCCCGGGACGAGGCCGAGGCCGCCGCCCGCCGCCTGACCATCCAGGCCATGCGGGGCGCGGACTTCGACGATCTGGAGGTCGATGAGCGTGCCGATCTGGCCCTGACGGCGCTGCTGGACACACCGGGACAGTTCGATCCGGCGGTGCGGGAGGCCTACCGGGGGTTCCAGAGCCGGCAGCAACCCCTGCCGACGTGGCTGACCGACGACCAGCTCGGTGACCTGCTGGATCACACCGGGCTGACCCTGTTCCATGTCATCGACACGCAGGTGCCCGCCTTCGAGATCGCCCTGGCCAAGTCCCTGCTGGCCCTGACGCCCGGCCGGCCGCCCATCGACCTGACCCTGGATCACGAGGACGACGCCGGCACCGAGCTGGACGTGCCCCGTCAGGTGATCGAGGACAGCGACGATCCGGCGGTGCAGCGGCTGAACCGCGTGACCCAGCTGTTCGGGCGGCGCTACGCCACCGGGTTGCCGCTCTGACATGGCGCACCCCTGGCACCACGCGCAGAGCAGTGCCCGCCGCTTCGGGGGCGTGCCCGACGACTACCTGGCCGTCCACGGCTGGTTCGACCAGACCAAGGGCCACTGGGCCGACGCCCGGCACCGTGCCGTGCTGCACAGCAGTTTCGGGATCTTCCTGTGCGAGCAGTTCTTCGGGCCGACCCTGAAACGCGCCAGTGACGGCCGACACGTGCCCACGCGCCTGATCGGAGAGCAGCATGTCCTGGAAGACCTGGGGCGCATCCCGAGCGTGCAGGACTGGCTGGAGGGGCTGCCCCTGCAGGGCTGGATGCTGCGGAACGCGGCAGCCCTGAGCCGTCAGGACAATCAGGGGGAGGACGACCCGGCGGCCCCCTCCCCCACGGATCACGGCTGACGGTCAGTCCAGCAGTTTGTCCACAGTGATGGGCGTGCTGCGGATCCGTTTGCCGGTCGCATGGTAGATCGCGTTGGCGATGGCGGCCGGCGTTCCCACGATCCCGAGTTCTCCCGCCCCCCGTGCGCCGAGCGCACTGGTGTGATAATCCGGATGGCCCTCCAGGGCGATTGCCGTGACCTCGCCGATATCGGCGTTCACTGGAATGTGATATTCGGCGAGGTTGCTGTTCAGCAGCAGACCGGTGGCCGGATCCGTCTCACCGTGTTCGTGCAGGGCGGCGGACACGCCCCAGATCAGGCCGCCAGTCAACTGGCTCTCGGCCGTCTTCGCGTTCAGCACCTGCCCGATGTCGAAGGCGCCCACGATCCGTGACACGCGCGGGGTCATGAAGTCCGGATCGACGCGCACCTCGACGAACACCGCGCCGAAGGAGTAGCGGGCGTGGGTGTCGGTGACCGCCTCCACACTGCCGTCCTCGCCCTTCTTCAGGGCATCGAGTTCCTTCTGGCCGCCCCCACTGGGGACGATCTCGCGGTACGTCTCGTGCTGATCCTTCCCGCTGCGCCGCAGGATGTCGGTCAGGGTGTCGGAGGCCCGGCCAGCGTACAGGCGCCCGTCAGCGGCCCGGATCTCGCTGGGGGACACGCCGTGCAGCGGACTGTCGGAGTCGTTCACGGCGCGTTCGGTGAGTTCGGCCCGCAGACCCTGCGCGGCGGCCAGCACCGCGCTGCCCACGCTGCCGGCCGTGCGGGATCCGCCGCTGTAGCCGTTCTTGGGCAGTCGGCTGTCGCCCAGCTTCACGCTGACCTGACCGACCCCGACCCCCAGCGCGTCGGCGGCGATACCAGCCAGGATCGTATACGTGCCGGTGCCGATGTCATGCGATCCCGCCTCGATCTCCACCCGGCCGTCCGCACACAGGCGGGCGCGGGCGGTGGCCGCACTGGAATACACGGGGTACACGGCGGTCGCCATGCCCCAGCCGATCAGCGTGTCGCCGTCCCGCATGCTGCCGGGCTGCGGCGTGCGCCTCGACCACCCGAAGGCGTCGGCGGCGCGGTCATAACACTCCAGCAGGTGCTTGCTGGAATACGGCAGACCGCTCTCGGGGTCGGTATCGGCGTGGTGCTGGCGGCGGAACTCCACGGGATCGGTGCCTGCCGCCTCGGCCAGTTCATCCATCAGGACTTCCAGACCGAAGCTGCCGCTCGCCTCGCCCGGGGCCCGCATCATGATGTTGGGGCCAGCGTTCGTGCGCACCAGCGTCTGGGTGAAGTCCATGTTCCCGTTGGCGTACAGCATCTTCGGCACCGTGCCCACCTGCTCGGGAAACAGGTCTACAGGGCCAGTCTGCGTGTGGGCGTGCAGATCCATCGCGGCGACCCGGCCGCCCTTCAGCGCCACGCGGTACGCGCTGCGGGTGGCGGCACGGTACCCGACGGCAGCAAACATCTGTGCGCGGGTCAGCACGAGCTTGACCGGGCGCTTCAGGGTGCGGGCAGCCAGCACCGTGACCAGCAGGTGGGGCCACGTCGTGGCCTTGTTCCCGAAGCCGCCACCCACATAGGGGCTGATGACATGCACGTTGTCCGGCTCCAGGCCCAGCGTGGCCGCCAGGGTGCCCTGCGCGGACTGCATCCACTGGGTCGGCTCGTAGATGGTGACCCGCTCGTCGCCGTCCCACGCGGCGATGACGGCATGCATCTCCATGGGATTGTGGTGGTGCGTGGGCGTGGCGTAGGCGCGCTCGATCACATCGGCGGTCTTGAGCACCTTCGCTGCGTCGCCACGCGAGTGCTGGAGGGCCTTCGGCGTCTTGCGGTCGGATGCCGGGCCCGACTCCAGCGCCTCGTCCAGGGTGGCGCGGTGCACGCGCTCCTCGTACTCGATCTCGACGAGCAGCGCGGCGTGCTTCGCGGCCTCCAGCGTGTCGGCCACCACCAGCGCCACCGGTTCGCCCCGGTACGAGATCTCGGGCGACTGGAACGGCAGGATGCCGGTACCGGCCGGGCCTTTCGGGTAGCCCTTCACGTCCTTCAGGGTCCAGCCGGGTGTGCGGCAGCTGTACACGTCCAGCACGCCGGGCACGTCCTTCGCGGCGGCCGTGCGGATGGTCGTGATCGTTCCGTGCGGGACAGTGGCGCTGATCAGGACAGCGTGCGCGAGGTTCTCGATAGCGTGCTCGGCGGCAAACGTCGCCTCGCCACGCACCTTGGCGGGGCCGTCCACGCGGTCGAAGCGGCGGCCGACATAGGTCTGCTGATCCGTGACGGTCATGCGATCCCCTTTCCGTCGGCGCTCTCGCCGGCCTGGGCCGCCAGCAGCGCCCGGACGATGACCCGCGCGGTCAGCGGCACCTTGAAGGCGTTCTGGGGCAGCGGCTCGGCTCCGGCCAGCGCGGCGTGGGCGGCGGCCTCGAAGGTCTCGCGGGTGGCGGGCTGGCCGGTCAGGGCAGCCTCGGCCTCGGGCGAGCGCCAGGGCTTCGTGCCCACCCCACCCAGGGCCACCCGGGCGGCCCTCACCACGCCGTCCTGCACGTCCAGCACGGCAGCGCAGGAGCTCAGGGCGAACTCGTAGCTCTCGCGGTCGCGAACCTTGAGGTACACGCCGTGCCCGGCGATCGGCGCGGGCAGGGTGAGTGCCGTGATCAGTTCACCCTCCCGCAGGTCATGTTCGAGGTGGGGCGTGTCGCCGGGCAGCAGATTGAAGTCCCGCAGGGCGACCTCACGTTCGCCGTCTGGCCCCTGGAGGGTCAGCACCGCGTCGTACGCCACCAGCGCCACCGAGGCGTCCGAGGCGTGCAGGGCGATACAGGCCTCCGACGTGCCCAGGATCGCCTGCTTGCGGTGGTGCCCCTGGATCGCGCCGCAGCCCGAGCCCGGCTCGCGCTTGTTGCACGCCTGGAACGCCGTGTCTCGGAAATACGGGCAGCGGGTGCGCTGCATGACGTTGCCGCCCATGCTCGCCATGTTGCGGATCTGCTGCGACGCGCCCGCCAGCAGGGCGTTGCTCAGGGCCGGATACCGGGACGTGATCAGCACGTGCTCGGCCACCTGTGCCATCGTCGCCAGCGCGCCGATCCGCACGCCCCCATGGTGCTCCACGAGGTCGGTCAGCGGCAGGGCCGAGATGTCCGTCACGTGTGCGGGACGTTCCACGTCCAGCTTCATCAGGTCGATCAGGGTGGTGCCGCCGGCCAGGAAGCGGCCGGGCTGCCCGACAGCGCCGGCCACGTCGGTCACGCGGGCGTACTCGAAGGGCCTCATCTCGGGCCTCCCGTGACCGCCTGTCCGGCCACATCCTGCACTGCCGCCACGATCTGCGGATACGCGGCGCAGCGGCACAGGTTGCCGCTCATGAACTCGCGGATCGCGTCCGGGTCGCCGGCCTGGGCCTTCCCGACACACGCGACGGCGCTCATGATCTGGCCCGGCGTGCAGTACCCGCACTGGAAGGCGTCGTGCTCGATGAACGCCGCCTGCATGGGGTGCAGCTCACCCGCCGCGGCCAGCCCCTCGATGGTGGTGACCGCCCGGCCCTCGCAGGACAGGCCCAGGGTCAGACAGCTCAGCTGCGTCTCGCCGTCGACGAAGACGGTACACGCGCCGCACTGCCCGTGGTCGCAGCCCTTCTTGGTGCCGGTCAGGTGCAGTCTCTCCCGCAGAACGTCCAGCAGGGTGGCCTGAACGGGGATGTCCAGCGTGCGTTCGTGCCCGTTGACCGTGAAGCTCAGCGCCCGGTCGGTGCCGGGCCGCGCCTTGGTGTCCGTCATGGCTGTTCCTCCACCCTCCAGGCTACGGGGAAGGAGGAAACACCTGATCCAGTGCGGCTTGTGGTCGCCTTAAGGCAGCGCTGCCACGCGGCGGGTCACCCCCGGCGGGTATGCGCGGCGTAGCGCTGCAGGACGTCCCAGCCCTGCCCGCCGCGCATGACCTCGCGGGCCTGCTCGACCCCCTCGCGGATGGAGCCCACGACGCCCCCCGTACGCAGGGCTGCCCCGGCGTTCAGCGCGACGATGTCCTGCTGGGCCGGGGTGCCGCCGCCGGTGAGCAGCGACCGGGTGATCTCGGCGTTCTCGGCGGCGGTGCCGCCCACGATGGCCTCGCGCGGGTGCAGACCCACGCCGGCCTCCTCGGGGTGGAGCTGGCGGTCGATGATCACGCCGTCGCGCAGGCCGGACACGGTGTTCACACCGGAGACGCTGAACTCGTCCAGGCCGTCGCCGTACACGACCGTGGCTCCGCCCGCACCCAGCAGCGAGAGCACCTCGGCCAGGGTGCGGGTCAGGTCGGGCCGGAACACGCCGACCACGAGGTGGGTGGCCCCGGCGGGGTTGCTCAGCGGCCCCAGGATGTTGAACACCGTGCGCGACGCCAGATCCGAGCGCACGGCCGCCGCGTGCCGCAGGGCCGGGTGGTAGTTGCGGGCGAACATGAAGCCGATGCCCAGGGTGTCGACGGCGTCCGCCACGACCTCGGGAGCGGCGTCGAGGTTCACACCCAGGGCCTCCAGGACGTCGGCGCTGCCGGCGCGGCTGCTCGCGGCGCGGTTCCCGTGTTTGGCGACCGGCACCCCCGCCCCCGCGACCACGAAGGCGGTCGTGGTGGAGATGTTGAAGGTGTGGGCACCGTCTCCGCCGGTGCCGACCACATCCAGCAGCACCGGGCGGGGCCGAACCTTCACCGGCACGGCGTTCTCGCGCATGGCCTGGGCGAAGCCCGCGATCTCCTCGGCGGTCTCCCCACGCACGCGCAGAGCGGCGAGCGCCGCCGCCAGCCGCACGCTGCTCATCTCGCCGGTCATGACCTCGCGCATGAAGGCGGCGGCCTCGTGCTGCGACAGCTGTTCGCCGTTCATCAGGCGGGCGTGCATCATGCGGGCACCGGACGCCGGAAGGCTTGCACCTCGGCCAGGAAGTTGCGGAGCATGTCCATGCCGTGCTCGGTGGCGATGCTCTCGGGGTGGAACTGCACCCCGAAGACCGGGTGGTCGCGGTGGCGCAGCGCCATCACGATCTCCTCGCCGGGATCGGTCGTCCACGCGGTGGCGACCAGTTCCGGGGGCAGGTCGCGCACGACCAGCGAGTGATACCGGGTGACGGTCACGCCCCCCGGCAGGCCCGCGAACAGGCCAGTGCCGTCGTGGCGCACCGGGCTGGTCTTGCCGTGCACCGGCTGCAGGGCACGGCCCACGGTGGCCCCGTACGCCTGCCCGATGCTCTGGTGGCCCAGGCACACGCCCAGCGTCGGGTACTGCGGCCCCAGATCGCGGATCACGTCCACGCTCAGTCCGGCCTCCAGCGGCGTGCACGGGCCGGGCGACACCACGATCGCGTCGGGGTTCAGCTCACGCACGTCGTCCAGGGTGAAGGCGTCGTTGCGCCACACGGTCAGGTCTGCGCCCAGCTCGCCCAGGTACTGCACGAGGTTGTACGTGAACGAGTCGTAGTTGTCGATCAGGAGGATGCGGGGGGCGCTCACCGGTTCACCTCGTAGGGGAGTTGCAGTTCGTTGCCGGTCTGCCCACGGATGCTCCAGTGGGCCGGCGGGGTCTCCAGCAGGATGATCTCCAGATCGTTCGGGGCGATCCCAGCGTAGTCCTCCAGCGCCGCCTGGAGGGCCAGCAGGTACGCCCGCAGCGTCCGCTCGCTGCGGCCGCTGAAGAGGTGGATCTCAACCACGATGTACGCGCCACTGCGGTCGTCCGGGTGGATGAAGTCGTCCGCGGCCAGACCGATGAACCGGTGGTAGCGCTTGTCCTCGGGAAACCGCAGTTCCTGCACGGTGGCGCGGTGGATCGCGTCCGAGATCTGCTGGCGGCGCGACGCGAGAAACTCGGCGTGGCCGTAGATCTTCACGTGGCCCATTACAGGCCCCCGGCAGCGAGTTCCACCGCCCGCATCAGGGCGGCGGCCTTGGTGCGTGTCTCGAGTTCCTCACTGGCGGGATTGCTGTCGGCGACGACACCCGCACCCGCCTGGATGTGCACCCGTCCGTGGGCGATCACCATGGTTCGCAGGGTGAGCGCCATATCCATGCTGCCGTCCAGCGCGATGTACCCGAAGCTGCCGCCGTAGGGGCCACGCCGCACGGGTTCCAGTTCGTCGATGATCTGCATGGCGCGGATCTTCGGCGCGCCGCTCACCGTGCCCATCGGCTGCACACTGGCCAGTGCGTGCAGCGGCGTCTGGCCGTCGCGGAGGGTGCCGGTCACGCTGGACACGATATGCATCACGTGGCTGTAGCGCTCGATGGTGAAGGCATCCCGGACGCGCACGCTGCCGTAGGCGCTGACCTTCCCGAGGTCGTTGCGGCCCAGGTCGACCAGCATCAGGTGCTCGGCCCGTTCCTTCTCGTCGGCCAGCAGTTCGGCGGCGAGGGCCTCGTCCTGGGCGGGCGTCGCGCCGCGTGGACGGGTGCCGGCAATCGGCCGGGTGGTCACCGTGTGGCCGTCACTGGCCAGCAGGCTCTCGGGGCTGCTGGCGACCAGCGTGACCGGCCCCAGCTGCAGGTAGCCCAGGTGGGGACTGGGATTCACACGGCGCAGTGCCCGGTACAGCGCGAAGGGCTGCACTTCTCCCAGATCGGCGCTGAAGCGCTGGGCCGGCACCACCTGGAAGATGTCGCCCGCCCGGATGTACTCCAGCGCCCGCTCCACCGCGTCCTGATAGCCCTGCGGCGTGAAATTGCTGGTGAACTGCGGCGCGGCGACCGGCTGCTGGCCCGGCACCTCCAGCAGCGGCCCGCGCAGCCGGGCGACCAGGGCGTCGACCTCGGCGTGGGCGGCGGCGGGATCCTCGGCAGTCGCCACGGCGATCAGGCGGTGCTTCAGGTGGTCGAAGACGACCATGCCGCGCGGCGAGATGAAGCACGCATCGGGAACACGCAGCTCGTCCGGGTTGCCGTCCGGGAGCTGTTCGTACGCCCGCACGATGTCGTAGGCCGCGTAGCCGACCGCGCCGCCCACGAAGGCAGGCAGACCGGCGGGCACCTCGGCGGGCCGGGTCGTGACCGAGTACAGGCGGGCCAGCGGATCGGCCTCCGGGCCGTCGTACGTCCCGAAGACGCCAGTGCTGCGCACCACCCCGGCGTGGTATTCGAAGGTTCCCTGGGCCCCCACACCGATGAAGGAATATCGGCCCTGGGTCTCGCCGGCCACGACGCTCTCGAGCAGGAAGCTGACCTCCTCGCCCTGCGCGGCTTTCAGGTAGGCCGTGACCGGGGTGTCCAGGTCGGCGTTCAGTTCGGTGGCGGCCAGATGAACCGGGCGCACGGGCGGGTCGGCGGGTGGGGCGGACTGGGTCATGCGGCTCCTGGGTCGGGGGAACAGGAAAAACGCCCGGTGGAGGACTTCCACCTGGGCGCGATCATTCGGAGGACGGCGCGTTACACCCAGGCGAGACTGGGCCACCACCACGCACCGCGAACGGACATGCGCGGAGCATACCGCGCCAGGGAGCCGCACTCAAGGGCCAACCGTCTCCCCCACGCTCCCCGGGCGGGCCTCCGGCTCCTCGCCGTCCTCCAGCGGCGCGAACAGCCGGTCAAGATCGGCCGCCGTGAGCTGCGTGGCGTCGCTCAGGCCACCGTCGAGGATGCCGCGTGCCAGCGAGGCCTTGCGGGACTGGAGATCCAGGATGCGTTCCTCGACGCTGCCCGCCGCGATCAGCTTGTACACGAACACCGGCTTGTCCTGCCCGATGCGGTACGCCCGGTCCGTGGCCTGATCCTCGGCGGCCGGATTCCACCACGGGTCGTAATGGATGACCGTGTCGGCCGCCGTCAGGTTCAGGCCCACGCCGCCGGCCTTCAGGGTGATCAGGAAGACATGGGTGGTGCCGGCCTGGAAGGCGTCGATCTGGGTCTGGCGATCCTGGGTCTGCCCGGTCAGCATCGAGTACGGGATGCCCTCGGACTTCAGCCACGGCTCCAGATGCCCCAGCAGGGTGGCGAAGGAGCTGAAGATCAGCACGCGGCGGCCCTCCTCCAGCATCTGCGGGAGGTTGCCCTGCAGCCAGTCGAACTTGGCGTTGTTCTGCACGCCGGCCGCCGCCTCCAGTTTCACCAGCCGGGGATCGGTCACCGCCTGGCGCAGCTTGAGCAGGGCGTCCAGGATGGCAATGGTGCTGCGCGACAGCCCCCGCGCCCGCAGTTCCTCCTGCACACGGCCCTGCATGGTCACGCGCACGGTCTCGTAGAGGTCGCGCTGGTCGCCGTCCAGGGTCACGCGCACCGGGATCTCGGTCTTGGGCGGCAGTTCGCGGGCCACGTCGCGCTTCTCCCGCCGCAGGATGAACGGCCGCACCCGCGCGGCCAGCGCCGAGCGGCGCACGGGGTCGCCGCGCTTCTCGATGGGCGTGCGGTACAGCTCGCGGAAGGTGCGCTCGTCGTGCAGCAGCCCCGGCGCGAGGAAGTTGAACTGCGACCACAGCTCGCCCAGGTGGTTCTCCAGCGGCGTACCGGTCAGCGCCAGCCGGTAGCGGGCGTCCAGGCTGCCGGCGGCCTTGGCGGCGGCCGTCTTGCTGTTCTTGATGTTCTGCGCCTCGTCCAGAATCACGAGGTGGTACTGGAAGGCCGACAGCTCCTCCAGGTCACGCGGCAGCAGCGGGTAGGTGGTCAGGATCAGGTCGTGCGCCGGAATGCGGGGAAAGCTCGCCCGGCGATCCTTGCCGTGCAGCGTCAGCACCCGCAGCGACGGCGCGAATTTTGCGGCCTCGGCCTGCCAGTTGCCGATCACACTGGTCGGCGCGACGACCAGACTGGGCCGGTCGGCACGGCCGGAGTCCTGCTCCAGCAGCAGGTGGGCCAGAGTCTGCACGGTGTTGTGCGTCACGATGTACGCCTCGGTGACATACAGGCGATCGGGGGCCGCGACGCTGATGCACTGCGCGTCCTGCACCCCGACGTACTCGACCAGGCGGACGCCGCGTGACGGCGGGTACTTCGTGGGCCGGCGGTACGCGGCCAGCTTCTGCGGCAGGCGGAACGGGTCGAGGTGCGCTGGCAGTTTCAGCGTGACCCGCCACGCCGTGCCGAACCTCCGTTCCCCGAAGTAGACGTGGGTCGTGAGTTTGCGGCAAATCCGCGCCGTGCCGCCCAGTGACTGGACGAGTTCCACCACGCCACGCGCCAGCGCCTCCGACACGCTGGTGTACTCGACGACTACGCCCGCATGTCCATCCGTGTCGAGCAGGCCCTGAAGCACGGCGAGGCGCTGCGCCGGGGTGCCCAGCAGGTACGCCGGCGGGATGAACTTCGAGTGCCCGTTCAGACCATGCAGGCCAAGGGCACGCAGCGCATCTTTCAGGGCATTGGGTGTCCACTGTCCGGCACTGACCAGCCGGTACGTCGAGACCGTCTCCGTGAGCCGGGCGGCGTGCTGGGCGAACACGCCCGCCGGCAGGTCGAGTGACGCCACCAGCACGTCCTCGGTGGTCATGCCGATGCCGTGGCTCAGGTGGCCGTCGCCCAGCAGGGCCCCGAGCGTGTAGGGATCGACGGGCAGCTGTTGCGGATCGAAGACAGGAGCCTCGACCATCGGCAGATAGTGCTTGAGGTTGCCGGCGGCGTCGCGCAGATCGGCCGCGATCTCGGCGGTGCTCAGGACGCGCCACGGCTGCCCCCGCTTCCTGCGCACGGGCGTCTGGACGGCCCACAGGTGATCCTCGTCGACCAGCACGCTCGCGCCGTCGGTCAGGGTGACCCGGTAGATCGGCCGCCCGCCCTGCGGATAGACGCCCGTGATGGCGGTCGGACGGCCATCCCGGCCGATCACGTCGTCCCCGACCCGCAGGTCGCCCATACGCCGCCAGCCGGACGGCGTGAGCACGCGGGCATCCAGCGGCTGGGCCTTTCCCAGCCCCATGTCGTCGGCCAGGATGCCGCCCATGTCGTACTGGCGCAGGAACTGCAGCCACGCCAGACCCTGCTGCTGGTACGGCCGCAGGTCGGCGTGCAGGCCGGGCGGCGGGGCCACGGGATCAATCCCGCCGAAATCGCGCAGGCGGCGGCCCAGGTCGAGCAGACGCTCCGCGCCCAGCCAGCGGGCCTGGACGGCACTTTCCAGCTCGGCCAGGCGGGCGGCGTCCAGCAGCGGCAGCTTCAGGGGGCCGGGGGGCAGGTCGCGCAGGTTCAGCTCGACCAGCACGCTCAGGATCGCGCGGATGCGGCCGGCCGGCAGCGCCACGCGGCGGCCGTCGGCGAGCAGCGCGGTGATGGTTTCGTCATCCTGGAGTTCCGCGAGCGCCTCGGGGGTGAACAGTTCGGGCTGCCGGGCGATCAGGTCGGCGAGCACCGGGATCAGGGAAACCTGCTGCCCGTCCACGACGATGCCCAGATCGAGCGTGAACCACCCGCCGGCGCTGTCGTCGGCGTGCCCGTACCAGTCGCTGATCTGGGCGTAGTTCAGCGGGAAGTCAGCGTGCAGCAGCACCGTGAACCCCTGGGCCTC